>CAMLDR010000355.1 GCA_946478775.1 uncultured Flavobacteriales bacterium | reverse complement strand
AATGCTGATTCTTTGTAATTCGGGTCGATGAATTCTTCGTTGTAGAAGTAATAATAGTTTCTTAATGAATCTAATCCCAAGATTTTTAAATCAAACGTATAGCAACAATCACAAGTAGCAATCAATTCGGTTACCACTATCATAAGCGTGGAATCTGACCGATCGTATTTCTTGGGATGATTTTTAGCTTCCCATTCAGTTAATTCATCAGAATCCATGAGCTTACCATTTATCCGATAAAACATTTTAGTTTCTTCAATTCTTGCTCCATAGCCGATGTTGATCTTTACAGAATCTGCTGACAGGGAGACTTTCGGACGGTTGTATCCCGAACAATTATTCGTACAGAACAAACTAACATAAGTAGTATCTCCGACCATTTCCTTACTCAAGAAATGAGGCTGTACCGGATACATTCCGGCACATTCAGAGGATTGGATATCTACCAAACGAATAGAATCCTTTTGTGCCTGTATAACAAACACATTCAGAAAAAAGAAAAACAAACTGCAACGCATTTCTTTAGAGATTCAGTAGATTCAAAAATTCCACATTAAAGGGATGATAAAAACTCCAAAGTTCCCCAAAGTCTCATTAGTACTGAAATAATCAACATGGGAGCTCCAATAATCAAAATTATTTTTCCTTGTTTTCTATCTGAATCACCGTATGTGAATATACGCTCTCCGTTTGGAAGGGTCTTCTTGCTGGAAACAATGTATCCGCCGATAATGAGTCCTATCAAGACAAGTAAGGTGCTCATGTATCCATAGATGACAAAGCTAAGTACACCACCACATGCAGTGAGAATATACCCTGCAATTATTCCGCCGATACTGTGTTTCTCCACTGTTGCAAGTTCTTTTATTCTGGAATTCTTTAATTCATCCATTCGCAGCGAACTAATCTCCTTTCCATGATCTTTCAGGATCTTCTGAGCCAATTGAAAATCGAAAGGACTCCATTCGTCTTTTTTGGAAATCAAATCGATTAATTCCTCATCGGTAAATTGAAAGAGGTAGTAATCCTGATCTACTTGGTCTAATTCTAAAAGAGCTAAGGAGTTTCTCAACTCATTGACAGGTTCAAAATCAGCTTGTTGCAATTTGATCCGATAATCCCGGTGATGATTTGGGTTCGCAAAACCGGCATCTAACAATTGGATATCATCTTCCAATTCATAAGGAATGTTATTTTCCTGCAACAATTCAACGAATTCCTTCAGCTCTCCGATGGTTGCAAATTTTTCGTAGGTGACAAATTCTGACATAGTTCCTTTTTTTAAAGTTTCGATTTCTTTCAATAGCTTCATTACGAATGAAAGATAACGGAATTATCCCGGTATTAGTGGATTGTGCAGGTCATCGATAAAAAAACGGTTTGCAATTGCTGCGTCAATCGTTTTCGGAGGTGATCCAAACCGTTCGATTCCCAATTGGATGATCGTTTCCAGGTTTTTGCCTTCACTGGCAAGCGTTTCAATGTATTCTGTTTCATAAGTGTCGCTGGAATAAACAATTTGGGTTTGTCCGAAAGCTTGTGCGAGTGCCCTGCTGAAATTCAAAATGTAAGAGCGTTGCGGCTCTTCCATTAGATTAGAATATTGGTGTTCCGGAAAATACATAATTTCAACTGTTTCCCTGTTGAAATAGATAAATCCAAAATAGGCAACCAAAGGAACCTGCATAAATCCCGATTCATCTACCCGTTCGGAATTTTCATTGTTTTCCCAGGATTCCAACAAATCCGCTTCCGTATAATTTTCCCAGACACCTTTTTTCTCCAATCCGGATAAAATATCCTCACTTTTATATCCGAAACACAACTTACTGAAACTATTTTCAATAAAGACGCTCTTCAGCTGCTGCTGTTTTTCTAACCAATCCGGAAAGTCCATAATTTGTTTTGCGGATAATCGATGACCGGTTATTACTCTTAAATCAATTCCCATATAGTTTTTAAAAATACAACGACCTAAATAAAATAGGACAGGCGAATATCAATTCATCCCCAGCGAATATCAACTGAAGGAACAAATTTGTATTTAAATAAACTAACATTCATAAATTTACTGCAACACAAACTTAAAATCAACAAGATGAAATTAAAAATGATCTTTATGTCGATGGCATTTTTGCTTTTGGCAAACGTTGCGAGTGCGTTTACTATCCGCTACTACAACAATGATTCTAAAAAGTACACCATGGAAGTTCGTTCCAACGGGTCTACTCAGAAAATTGAATTCAGTGCATCTACTACCAGTTCTGCATCCGTTCAGACAAGTGCTTCTGAAGTAGAAATCAAAACAGAGTGTGGTTGGGTAAAAGTGAAAGACGGACAAAAAATTTCTATCAAGAACGGATGTATCAAGATTGAGTAATCGAGGTTTACCAGGATATGAAATCCTGATTTGCGCTGCAGATCAGGATTTTTTTTACCGATTTTGTTGCGATTTAAATATTTGCTCTACATTTGTACCATGAAAATGACACAAATCCATCATCATCATCACA
>CAMLDR010000354.1 GCA_946478775.1 uncultured Flavobacteriales bacterium | reverse complement strand
CGCTCAGCATTGTTGTTTTTGAAGCTCATTTCTTCTATTTATTTACTTGTTAGATGCAGGAATATCCAGTTTTTTCAATTTCTCAATATACCCTTCGAATTCGCGAAGATAGTCTGAATTTGGGAATTCTACAAGAAAAACATTAAATCGTTCTTTTGTTTTATCTATTCGCTCTTCAATCTTTGAATCCACACTGTTGGTTGCCAGGAAGTAAGAATTTCGTATTAAAATTGCCCATGCTTCCTGCCGGAAAACAGAACGCGGGTAATTATCCAGGAACTGCTCTCCGCTAACAACTGCAGCGCGGTAGTTTTCAGTTTTGGAGTAAAGCCTCACGGTCATCATGTCTTTTGTCTCGAGTTTGAAACGCAATTTATCCATAATGACATTACAGGTATCCAACAGTTCGGAATTCGGGAAACGCATGACAAAATTCTGCAATTCGTTCAAAGCAACTTCTGTTTCATGCTGGTCTAATGATACTTCCGGACTATTCTGAACGGCACAAACTGCGGCCAGAAACATCGTCTCTTCCACTTTCGGAGAATAAGGGAACTTAGTTTGGAAGGCCGCCAGGTAATAACTTGCCAAATACCAGTCTTCTACTGCAAAACAGGCTTTCCCCAATCGGTAAAAAGCAACCTCTCCCTGCGGAGAACGCGGACTTCTTTGATAAACCTGCTCGTACAAAGCAACACATCGCTCATACTTTTCAGTATCATACAGTCGATTAGCTTCATTAAATTTCGCTTCGTAATCGTCTGATTTTAAGATGCTGTTATAGGAATTACAGCTACCAAGTGCGGCTATAATCAGAAGTAAGAAAATCCATTTCATGGCTACAAAAATAGGAGAAATCCCATAACGTCAAACCTACAGGAAATATTGTTTCTGAAATGTTAACACTTCGACTTCGCTCAGTGTCTCTATTTATTGTAAAGAATCGCAAGTTGTCTGCCTCGCAGTCGACGAGCCTTTGGCGGCCAATGGAGCGGAGTCGAAGACAATTCTTACACCAATTTCCCGGATTTTATCTCCATCAGGCGCAGCAAACGATCCATATTCGGAGCTTCGTCTTCAAAATAGCTGCGTGTTTTTTCAATTTTGGTTTCCATGGTATCGTCTCTTTCAAATTCAGGGTCGAATCTGAAGTAATGCCATTTTTTATGTTTTCGGAGTTCTTCTTCAAATTGTTCCTGAGCCTGTTCGGAGAATTGCTGTTCCAAATCGGCATCTTTGTGTTTCCCCGAACCAATACTCACGATAACAACCGAATCATCCTGGTACAAGCAATCGGCATAATGCATGGCCTGTAAAATGGGATTGGGAGCAAACTGACTTGCATTCATTAATCTCCGATAGCCCAATTTAATAAACTGCTGTTCATTCGGATTTCCCATACAGGCTTTCAGCACCGAATCGAGTTTGATGGATTGCTGGGTAGGCCGGCTGTCTGAAAACTGGAACAATTCGTCCGAATCCACATCATAGGTCATGAACAAAAAGTGTTTTCTCAAAGCGAACAAGGTGTCGTCTTCATCAAAAAGGCGGGAAACCATTTCCTTGCTGTAACCGTTGTTTTGATAGCGCAGTAATTTTTCAAGGGCTCCCAATTCTTCAATGAGTGAGATTTCCTGCTTGGCCAAAAGGCTTGCCAGTAAAACACTATCCCCGGAAGCTACCAGTAAATCAATCCAATTGTAAAGGGATTTATCAATATCAACTGCATGAATGCGTCGCGACAAAGCACTTAAACCGACAATCGGAACAAGTAAGGCATCTGAACCTCCATCTGTTACTAAAACAATTCTGTAGCTGCACGACATAATAGCAATTTAGGGAAAGCGCTATTACAAACCAAATTTTTAACAGTAAAATTTAGTTAAACGATAAAATATGTTAATTCGTCTTTATCTAACGCGTAATTGTCGACCAACCTGCAAAAGTGTCGTGGGTCTGATTCCGTTGAGCTTGCAAAGCCTGGAAACGGTTGTATTGCTTTTAGAAGCGATCTGAGATAAAGTATCTCCTGTGCGTATCTTATAGTACTTTCTGGTAGCCGCAGCTTCGGTTCTTGCCTGAACAGCCGCAATGGATTCTCCCGAAATTTCTTCGTCGGTTGGTCTTGCTCCCGGTCTGAACAAGCGCTTGTGAACCAACAGGTTTTCGTCTTTCAGTTCTTTTTGAGCAAAATCAATGACTTCTTCCGGATTCAACGGGGCATCGTAGAAACGCACTTCAAAATGTAAATGTGCTCCAAATGAACGCCCGGTATTTCCTCCTAACCCGATTGGCTCACCCGCCTTTACTTCCTGGTCAGGAGCAACCAAATGCTTGGAAAGATGGGCGTAAAACGTTTCCAGTCCATTGTGGTGACGAATGATCACCAAATTACCAAAACCTCCGTCATTCCACTTTGCATATCTTACACGTCCGGAAAAAGCAGCTTTCACCGTATCCCCTGTTCTCAGGTTCAAATCAATTCCGTTGTGGTATCTTCCTTTCCGGTATCCGTA
>CAMLDR010000353.1 GCA_946478775.1 uncultured Flavobacteriales bacterium | reverse complement strand
GTTTTAAATAACTGATTTACTTACATTAGCATTATTGAACCTTGCCCTATTAAGAGGCATTCAAACCAATCAGGGAGTCCAGTTGTCTTTTTCGTAGTAGTTTTTAGCATCTGGGCTCTCTTTGTTTTATCAATTGAGAATTGAAAATGTACAATTGAAAAGAACAAATGCTAAAGGATCACCCATTCACCCGACTCCCACGAATTGCAAAAACTTTTCAATTGTCAATTATAAATTTTCAATTAGAGTTTATACTCTTTTCTTAAACCCCTTAAAATACCCTTCAAGAATCGCACTGTTCTCTTCCTTCATGGTGTTTATCTCCAATAATTTTGGTCTTCCATTCGTGCTTTCTGAAAAGAATTGCTCCAATTGCCGGTCCAAATCATTCTGTGAAGCCGCCTGAAAATATTCCATACCATAAGTACGGGCAATATCACCCGCAGTTAATTCCTGCTCAGCCACAAAGATTTTTTTCCACTGATTGGTTGATTTAGGTCCCGGAATAATGTTGAAAATATCCCCGCCTCCATTATTAACCAAAATGATCCTCAAATTGGAGGGAAGGTATTTACTCCACCACGCATTGGAATCATAGAAAAACGAAAGATCTCCTGTTACCAGCACATGTGATTCTCCTGGAGAAACAATGGCTGAACCAACAGCCGTAGAGCTGCTTCCATCAATTCCGCTTGTGCCGCGATTACACCAATAGGTTACTGTTCTGATGGGATCAAACAACAAGGCGTAACGAATAAGTGAACTGTTTGAAATGTGCAGATTACCATAATCCGGGATCACGTCCATCACAAATTCCATGGCTTTCAAATCACTCCAGGGCTGTACTGCGCAAATCTGCTTTTGATCATCCGAACCGAACTGATCTGCTTTTTTCCAGGCAAATCCAAAACGTGATTTATGGGGATTCTTCTGAGTGAATTCCAGGATTGTTCCCAAACCTGTCAAAGCAGGAACTGCTGCCGTAAAACGCAGGTTTTGATAGGTGTCCATGAAAGGAAAATCCACTCCAAAACGAATGACAGGTGCTTTCGACTGACGTAAAAAAACTTTGATCTTCTTGGAGATAATTGCTCCGCCAACCGTTACAATGCAATCCGGGTGGAAGGCTTTCACTTCCGATTCCGGGATGATATTCAGTGCCCGATCTATGTTTGAAACAAAATAAGGACTGTAAACATTGGATGTGTGTTCCACCAGTACCGCTGTTGATCCGTCCAAAGCCAGTTTTTCCAGGAGTTCCTGCAGATCGGGATCTTTCTGATGCTGACCCACAATGACCAATCGCTTTTCAGAAGCATTCCACAATGTTTCGAGTTTCGATTTGCTATTTTTCGACAGCACAGCTTGGGTTTCAGCCAGTTCTACCCAGTTTTTCAGGATATGAATGTCTGAGGTGGTTTCGTAAAGCGGTTCTGAAAAAGGAACATTCAAATGAACAGGTCCTTTCAACACGCCAACCGCAGCCTGCAGCACTTCCGAAAGCTTGCGTTCAAAATGCCAGCGCTGATTATCCGAATGAATCTCATGCAGCTGTGCACTTTTTAAAACCATTTGATCAAACACACGTTCCTGACGGATTGTTTGTCCATCTCCCTGATCCACCCATTCTGCAGGTCTGTCAGCAGAAATCACGATCAAAGGTGTTTCCTGGTAAAATGCTTCTGCAATTGCAGGATAATAATTCAAAGGTGCAGAACCCGAGGTACAGGTGATCACCACCGGTTCTTGTAATTTCTGGGCCATTCCGTGTGCATAGAATGCCGCCACGCGCTCATCCGGAACCACAAAAACCCGGAAGTGAGGATCTTCATCAAAAGCAATGCTCAACGGAGCATTTCGGGATCCCGGAGAAATAACCACATGCGTTACCCCTACTTTTTTACAACCGTCAACAATCAGCTGCACTTCCAATTTTGCACTTGAAATC
Organism: uncultured Flavobacteriales bacterium; assembly: GCA_946478775.1. Next base: position 569 of record CAMLDR010000353.1, on the reverse strand, counting down.
ATGGTGTAAATTTAGCTTCTTTGAAGGTTCAAAGAGTTGAAATGGTTTAAAAAAGTTCAAATCTTCTTCATCACGCGCATCAGGGTTTCCGCCTTGTGCTCCGTCTCTTCCCACTCCAGGTCCGGGATCGAATCTACGGTAAATCCACCACCAACATACAAAAACGCTTTTTCCCGAAACAGCTGCGCACAACGCAGATTTACAAACAGGTTGGTATTCCCTTCTTCAAATAAGCCGATAAAGCCGGTGTAAAGCCCGCGATCATGCATTTCCCGACTGGCAATGGCTTCGATGGCATTTCTTCGCGGAGTGCCGCAAACGGCAGGAGTTGGATGAAGGTCCATGGCAATCGACCAGGCGTTAGGTTTCGTAAGCAAGGCCTCGAAATCTGTTTTCAAATGCTGAACCGGTCCCGCCTGAACCACATATGGTCCGTCTGATTTAATTTCGACACAGTCATTCCGCTCCAGTGTTTCTTTGATCGCATCCACTACAAATGCGTGTTCTTCCAACTATTTGGGTGTCCATTCATGCTCTTCGTGTTCGCCATGAGTTCCGGCCAAAGCAAC
>CAMLDR010000352.1 GCA_946478775.1 uncultured Flavobacteriales bacterium | reverse complement strand
GATTGGGCGTGAATTTGCAGGGCTTGGTTCCCGTGGAAAACTGGAAAGGATTAACTTACCTGGATCCGGTTTCGGCAGCTCAAAAACAAGCAAATACCCTGCGTAAAGAAGGATGTGATGTGGTTATTTGCCTGTCTCATTTAGGATATGAATATAAAACCGACCAGGTTTCAGATAAAGTTTTGGCTGTATCTACTGCGGGAATTGATGTCATCATCGGCGGTCATACTCATACTTTTTTGGAAGACCTGCAGGAATTTAAAAATAAGGAGGGAAAATCAGTTTTTGTGAACCAGGTTGGATACGGAGGTTTGAAACTGGGCCGGATCGATATTGAACGGTGCATGGATTCAGGAAAATTCACCATTGCTTCGATCAATCACCTGTTGGATGATCAGATAGTATAAACAGTAAGGGCGGAAAATTTTCCGCCCTTACTGTTTTTGGATTATTTCGGAATAGCCTCCATTTGTTCTTTGGACAACTTCATGATTGCAATGCGATCAAAGCTCCCCATAATTTTTGCCTGAACGAGGATGTTCAATTCCCCGTTTTCTGTTTGTACAAAATCACAAGCTGTAATCGGAATATTTTTTCCCAAATACTTTTTCCCTGCCAATGATCCGCTGGATTTGTCGTAAATGCTCAATAGGAGCTGATTGCTTCTTGTAGAAGACAAAAAGGCTTTATATGCTACGCTATTGATAGAAATATCCTTGATCAATACCGGTTTTTGCGCATCTAATTCGGAGTGACCTTGCGCCGAAATGGATTCTGTAATGTCAACTGTTGTTGGAGTAAGTGTCGCTTGTGCGTTATAATACAGGTTGTCATATGAAAAACGAGCCAGTGAAAATTGGTTGCCACCCGAAGGGGAAATTGCAGCCAATCCACCGTTGAACCCGGCACCATTGTAAACTCCCGCAAAATTGAGGTTCTGATCCAGGAAGACCAGTGAAAAGCTGTAATTGTAAAAGCCGTTCATGACAATGTAATTTTGTTCCGGTGTAGAACTGACAAAGAAAGGCATACGCTTTCCGTTGAAAGTGATGTGTTCCACGATCCGGTCTTCCACATCCGTGAAAATATCCAGGTTCGCAGACTGCGTAATGGTGCTTAAATCTGCGGTTAATTTATGAAGCCCGGTTTGCATGCTTAACCTGTTGTAATTCTGGAGGTAGATGTATTGCCCGGAATTGTAAACATAAGTCGGGTAGAGGACATCTGTGAAGGTTGCAACTTCAGTAGTAGAATGATTGTTTTCGTCAATTTTCAGGATATAGGTAAATAAACCGACGGCATCCATACACACCAGGTAGTTCTCACCATTGCTTTTGATCAGGTTGGGTACAGCATTGACATAATTTGCCGGGAGTTCGTAATTCCATACGAATTCTCCGGTGTTATCGACCTTCATCAAATGGATCCTCCAGCTGTCATAAGCACTCATCACAATGTAACCGTCATTGCTTGCTGATGAGCTTATACTTAATGGATGAAAATGTTTGTTCCCGTCCTGGTCATCGTAAATTTTAATGAAAGGAATTTCCTCTTCTTTTGCTTTCTTGCAGCCTGAAAAACTTATTCCCAGTCCCAGGAAGATCAATGAATAAATAGCTAATTTCATACTGAATGGATTAATGTCTGCTTTTTCTAAGAATTCCTAATGAAATGGAGTTGTCTATCGGGAACATAAGGGTTAACTGGATGTCCAGGTTCATCAGTTTTAGCTGATCCATCACATCCAGGTATTGCACACTGAAACCGGTATAATCTGCGTAACGGTTCTGATCATTGACGATATTACGGAAACCATAGCGAAAATTACTTTCCAGGCTGATTGCAAAATAATTGGCGAAATAAGTAAATCCTACACCGGCAGTAAGCCCGAAATTCGCTTTGTTTATGTGCTCGGTAAGATCCGCTTCTCCCGTTTTATCGGCTGTTTTTTTATCCACTTCTTCATCAATGGTATAATCATAGAAGATCGTTTTTTTCGCCTGGTGCCTGAAATTGGCAAAAATTCCGGCCTGCACATACGGAGAGAATTGGGAGCTGGTAAAATCCCAGCGCAACAGTAAAGGAAGATTCACCCCGGACAACTTTTGCTGATGCATCATTTCCATTGAGAAATCGGAACCATTCACTGTGTCTGACCAGGAATAAGCAGTGCGGTAATCAAAACTGCATGTTTGATACGCCGGTTGAAACACGATTGCAAGATTCTTTTTAAAGGAATAGGAAAAATACAAACCGAATTGAGATCCCTTGTTTTTAAACAAGGGCTGGTAATCTTTTTCCGAATCAGTATTACTCGCCGATGATTGGGGCGTAATCATCAGCAGATTATAATCTTTAACAACATGCGCTGCGCTGAAATTCATTCCGCCTGAAATTCCGAGATAAATCCGGCCTTTTCGGTGTACGGTATATTTTGTTTGGGCCATTCCGCCGAAACTCGTCAGAAGAACCGCGAAGAGTAATATAATTCTGTTTAACATCATTATTTGGAAAGGATTACTTTTTCAGTGAGAAC
>CAMLDR010000351.1 GCA_946478775.1 uncultured Flavobacteriales bacterium | reverse complement strand
CGTAGTATGCACTGAAATAATCATCCGGGAATTTTTTACGTCTTCCCAAACCAACACCCATTCCGGTAATTCCCACTCCGGAATAACTCGGGTCGCGTTTCTTCAGTGTCAAACTGGAAGAGAACGAAGTATGGTTCAAATAGAATGTAAAGGAATTCGGTTTCTTTCCACCTAACCACGGCTCGGTAAATGAGAAGTTGTATCCTTGGTAGATTCGCCCGTTCGTTTGTGCACGAATGGAAAGTCGCTGTCCGTCACCGGTTGGAAGCGGACTCCAGGAATTCGGTTTGAAAATATTCTTCACAGAGAAGTTGCTGAATGTCAATCCAAGTGTTCCAATGATACGTCCGGCACCATATCCTCCTGAAAGCTCAATCTGATCTGCCGATTTTTCTTCTACGATGTATTCGATGTCAACGGTTCCGTCTTGTGGATTCGGAATAGGATTTACCTGGAAGCCCTGCTCATTGAAGTAACCCAATTGCGCCAATTCGCGCTGGGTACGAATGATATCATTCCGGCTGAATAAATCTCCTGGCTTAGTTCGGATTTCCCGACGGATTACGTGCTCATTCGTTTTGTAATTTCCTTTGATGATAACGTTCTTAACACGGGCTTCTTTCCCTTCGATGATCCGCATTTCATAGTTGATATGATTGGCAGTAACTCCTGTTTCAACCGGTTCCAGTCGGAAGAACAAATATCCTCTGTCCATGTAAAGAGAGGTAATATCTCTTCCGTCAGGACTTTGATGCAAACGCTGGTCCAATAAAGGTTTGTCGTAAACATCCCCGTTCTTGATCCCTAAAACGGTGTCCAGAACTCCAGAACTGAATTTGGTGTTTCCAATCCAGCTAATGTCACCAAAATAATACTTCTCACCTTCATCTACTTTTAGGTAGATCCCGATATTTCTGCTGTTTATTTTGTAAACAGAGTCTGTTACATAATGGACATCTCTTAATCCGACACCTCTGAATTTATCCAAAACAGCCTCTTTGTCTCTCATGTAAGCCGTTTGATTGAATTTCGAACGTTTGAAAATACGCATGATTGATCTTCTCTTCGTGTCTTTCATAGCTCTGCGCAGCTTCCAGGGTTTCACAGATGTATTTCCGTCAAAGACAATTTTCTTGATCTTCACTTTCTTGCCTTTTTCGATGTCAATGAGGAAGATTTCGGAATTGTTGATCAAAGTATCCTGAACTTGGGTAATGTTGACCTGTACATTGTTAAATCCTTTTTCCAGGAAGTAACCCTTGATTTTATTTTTGGTCTTGAAGACTAAGTTCTCGGTAATGGTTTGCCCGGAAGACAGATCCACTTCTTCACGGATTTTATCCACTTCTCTTTTCGAAACACCTGTAAAGCGGAACCGGGAAAGTTTTGGCCGGGGAGTAAGCTTGATCACCAAATAGATAACTCCTGCAACTTCTTTTTCTGCTTCAATAGCAATTTGAGAGAATAAGCCTTCATTCCACAGGTTTTTGATCGCATTACTGATCTTGTCTGAAGGAATGATAATGTTTTCTCCTTGTTTCAATCCGGCAATCAGTTTGATAGCCTGCGGATCGAAGTTGTCGGCACCTTCAATACGGATGGGGCCTAATATGTATTTTTCTGCTTTGGCATAGTTGAAATCCAAACCGCCTCCAATCGTGGTGCCAGTTGATTTGATAGAATCAGTTATTTCTGCAGGTGGAGTTACGGCCGTGGAATCGCCTTGTCCGAAAGACAATAGGGTGAACGCAAGAAATAAAACTGATAGGATTTTTTTCATAGGATAAATTATAATTGCTCGGAAACCATTCCGAAACGTCTTTCTCTTGACTGATAGTCAAGAACTGCTTTGTACAGATCATCCTCTCGGAAATCGGGCCACAAAACAGGGGTGAAGTAAAATTCGCTGTAAGCAACCTGCCAAAGCAGGAAGTTACTCAAACGGTGTTCGCCGCTTGTCCGGATCAGCAGTTCCGGATCTGGAATGTCCTTTGTTGATAATGTAGCAGATATCAACTCGGGTGTGATGGCGGAAACATCTAAAGTCCCGTCTTTTACTTGTGAAGCCAAATATTTAACGGTTTCAGCAATTTCCCATCGGGAACTATAGTTTAGTGCAATAACGAGGTTTACTCCGGTATTGTTTTTAGTTGATTCAATGGCATTGGAAAGTTCATTCCGGCAATCTTCAGGTAAGCCATCCGTATCACCGATACTTAATAAACGAACGTTCTGAGCATTTAATTCATCCACTTCATTTGCAATGGTATAAACCAGGAGGCTCATCAATCCTTCTACTTCATCCTGCGGCCTGCTCCAGTTTTCAGTGGAGAAAGCATACATGGTGGCATATTTGATACCAATATTTTTGCAGGCCGTCAGGGAAGCACGAACTGAGTCAACTCCGAAGGAGTGACCGTAGAGGCGCTCTTGCCCTTGTTTTTTTGCCCAGCGCCCATTCCCATCCATAATGATGGCAATATGGGTTGGTACGTTTGTCAAATCTATTTGATCCTGCAGATTCATGATTACAGAACGAAA
>CAMLDR010000350.1 GCA_946478775.1 uncultured Flavobacteriales bacterium | reverse complement strand
CAATGACAAATTACTAATTACAAATGATTAGTAATTCGAAATTGGTAATTAGTAATTAAAAAGCTTATGTTAAAAATCACAGATTTACACGCGTCAATAGACGGAAAAGAAATATTAAAGGGATTAAACCTGGAAGTAAAAGCAGGTGAAGTTCATGCGATCATGGGACCAAACGGTGCCGGAAAAAGTACTTTAGCAAGTGTTTTGGCAGGTCGTGAAGAATACGAGATCACAGCAGGTTCGGTTGATTTTGACGGAGCTGATTTGCTTGAAATGGCAACAGAAGACCGTGCAAGAGAAGGTTTGTTCTTAGCATTCCAGTACCCTGTTGAAATTCCGGGTGTATCGAACGTAAACTTCCTGCGCACTGCGCTGAATGAAATTCGTGAGTACAGAGGCGAATCTGCTATTTCAGCGAAAGATTTCATGGCTTTGGTCAAAGAGAAAAGTGCCATCGTAGAATTAGACGCAAAATTGGCTTCCCGTTCCGTGAACGAAGGATTCTCAGGAGGTGAAAAGAAACGAAACGAGATTTTCCAAATGGCCATGCTTGATCCGAAATTATCCATCCTTGATGAAACGGATTCCGGATTGGATATTGATGCGCTTCGCATTGTAGCAAACGGAGTAAACACATTGAAATCCGACAAAAATGCTACGGTTGTTATTACCCATTATCAGCGTTTATTAGACTATATCGTTCCTGATTTCGTTCACGTTCTATATGATGGTCGGATCGTAAAATCAGGCCCGAAAGAATTGGCATTGGAACTGGAAGAAAAAGGTTACGACTGGATTAAAGCAGAATTTGCTCATTAATTAAATCATGCAGATGCAAACCATTGAAAAAGAATCGGCAGCAAGTGTGAATTGGCAATTAAAAGGGGCTTTTCTACTAAATCCCGAATTACGGCACAAAGCACTGGAGGTCTTAGAAAACACTCCCTTCCCAACTACCAGAACGGAAGCCTGGAAGTATACCCGTGTTGCCAAAATCAAAAACAGCAATTTATCCGTTCAGGAAAATCCGGTTTCTCTTACAGGAAATTTTGGCCTGTCAACGGATTCCATTCAATACGTTTTTATAAACGGGCATTTTTCCGAAACGCTTTCTTCCCAATCCTACCCGGACGGGGTCAAAGTGCTTGCACTTTCCCAAATGGATGAAGCAGAAGTTCTTGTCTTAGGCGGAAACGTGCTGTTGGACGGCGAAGTTTTTTCTTCGATCAACACAGCTTACGCTACAGACGGATTATACGTTCACGTTTCTGCCAAAATGCAGATCAAACCGGTGATCGAGATCATTCAGATCAATACGGATAAAAACATACTTTCCAATTTAAGACATATCCTGGTGGCAGAAGCATTCTCCGAAGTTCAGCTTATTCAGCGTTCAATCTCCGTGAATGGTTCGGAAAATTTCACCAATGTTATTTCTGAAATTCACGTTGGAAAGAATGCAAAATTGACCATCGACAAGTTACAGGAAGAAGACGAATCTTGTTTGCAGATTTCAACCGAATTGGTAAGTCAGCATCAGGATTCCAATTTTACTATTAATACGGTTACTTTAAATGGCTTATTGGTTCGCAATAACCTGACCATTGAAGTAGACGGTAGGAATTGCGAAACAAATCTGAACGGAGCCTATATTTTGAACGGAAATCAGCACGTTGACAATCACACGGTAGTGGACCATAAAGTTGCAAACTGCGAATCCAACGAACTATACAAAGGTGTAATCGACGGAAAAGCAACAGCAGTATTCAACGGAAAAGTATACGTACGTAAAGATGCTCAAAAGATCAATGCCTTCCAATCCAATGCAAATGTGTTATTGAGTGATGATGCAACGATCAACAGCAAGCCGGAATTGGAAATTTATGCCGATGACGTAAAATGTTCACATGGTTCAACAACCGGTCAATTAGATGAAGAAGCTGTTTTCTATTTGCGTGCCAGAGGTTTGAGCGAAGCAAGCGCCAGACAATTAATGGTTGGTGCCTTCATCGAAGACGTAATCCAAAAAATTGAGAATGGTCCTGTAGTGGATCGTATTCACACCATATTAAAAGAACGGTTCAATTGGGTGATTGAATAATTCCCTAATTGAAAAGATAAAAAAAACCTGCAAGAACAAACTGCAGGTTTTTTAATTTTTACCGGTTTTCTAATCCGGCTTTTTAGCCGAACTGGTTGTGGTTCCTTTTTTGGGTTCTTTCGCAGCATTCGATTCGGATTCTTTCGTTACAGGAACCGTTACCGATTTCCCGTTACGTGCCATCGAATGAATAGTCGCAACACTATCGGGTACGACTTCTGCAGGAACTATTTCTTTATTTTCTGATGGCTTAACCACCGCACTTCGTGCACCTGAAACTTCTTGTGAAAAACCCACCGTTGAAAGCAAGCTGATTCCACCTAATAATATCAATCGTTTCATGCTATACTTAGTTTAAGATCATGATCGTCATTTCGCCTGGATTTGTATCCACCGCAGCGTTACCTCCAATATTTACGGCGCTTGTCCCACTGCTTCTGGCAGTTCTTAACTCAATAGT
>CAMLDR010000349.1 GCA_946478775.1 uncultured Flavobacteriales bacterium | reverse complement strand
GGATGAACGCCCTGATCGGTAGGGAAATTGAATTGAACTGGACAGGTAAAATCAGTTGTTCGAATTGTGGAAAACAAACGAAGAATTCCTTCGGGCAGGGATTTTGTTTCAATTGTTTCCAATCTGCTCCGCAAGCTGCTCCCTGTATCATCAACCCGGAACTTTGTAAAGCTCACTTGGGGGAAGGAAGAGACGTTGAGTGGGAACATAAACACCACAATCAGCCGCATGTGGTGTATTTGGCAGCTTCCGACACCATCAAAGTCGGAGTGACCCGTGCCGAACAAACATTGACCCGCTGGATCGACCAGGGAGCATCCCATGCAATCATCCTGGCCGAAACCACAAATCGTTATGAGGCCGGAATAATTGAAGTTGCGTTGAAATCCTATATGACAGACAAAACGAACTGGCAGCGCATGCTCAAAAACGAGATCAACCACGAATTGGATTTGTTGGATGAAAAGGGAAGGGTGGAAGATTTATTGCCATTCGACATGCGAGATTTCGTAAGTATGAACGACACCATTATTTCGCTGAATTATCCGGTGGAAAAGTATCCGCTGAAAGTGAAAAGTGTGAGCTTTGACAAGTCACCGGTGATTCGGGGGAAATTAGCCGGGATTAAAGGCCAGTACTTGATTTTTGATGATGAACGGGTTCTGAATATTCGAAAACATACAAGCTATGAAATCGAATTCACTCACGATTAAGTTTTGAACTTTTTGATGTTGTAATTATTCTAGTTAATTTCTGCCAAAAAAAGAACCAATTGTTCGGATTCGTATTAATTTTAATATTCTTAAAAAATCTATCAACATGTTCGACAAAAACGAATTTAATAAGTACGCCACAAAGCATGTCGGAATTTCAAGCATGCACTTAGAAAGCTACATCGAATCTTCTTTAACACCGTATATTATCGAAGAACGTCATTTGAATATGACACAAATGGACGTGTTCTCACGTTTAATGATGGATCGGATTATTTTCCTGGGAACTGGAATTAACGATCAGGTCGCGAATATCATCAATGCTCAATTATTATTCCTGGAATCAGTGGATGCAAAGAAAGATATTCAGATTTATTTAAACTCACCTGGAGGATCCGTGTACGCCGGTTTGGGAATTTATGATACCATGCAGTACATCAAACCGGATGTTGCAACGATCTGTACCGGAATGGCTGCATCCATGGGAGCGGTTCTAATGTGTGCAGGAGCTGAAGGAAAGCGCTCTGCCCTGAAACATGCACGTGTAATGATTCACCAGCCGCTTGGAGGTGCTCAGGGGCAAGCTTCTGACATCGAGATCACAGCACGCGAAATCCAGAAATTGAAAAAAGAATTGTACGAAATTATCGCTACTCATTCGAAACAATCGTATGAAAAAGTTTGGGCTGATTCAGACCGTGATTACTGGATGACAGCTGAAGAAGCAAAAGAATACGGAATGGTGGACGAGATCTTGCTTCGCAACCCAAAATAGTCTAACTTTGCATCATATTATCCTAAGTCATCCCAGTTCAGCCGGGATGACTTTTTTGTCGATTAAAATTAGAATATGTCAAAAAAGGAAACTTCCTGCTCGTTTTGTGGGAGACCACGAAGTCAAGTAGGTTTATTGATAGCGGGTTTGTCAGGACACATCTGTGACCATTGCATTGCACAGGCAAGAATGATTGTTGATGAAGATCAGACAACCAAAACGGCTACTCAAGGAGCTCCGGTAAATGTATTAAAACCTCAGGACATCAAAGAACGCCTGGACGAATATGTCATCGGCCAGGACGATGCGAAGAAAACACTTTCGGTTGCAGTTTACAATCATTACAAACGCTTGCATCAAACCAAGATCGAAGAAGTAGAGATTGAGAAATCGAATGTGATCTTAGTCGGACGTACCGGAACAGGAAAAACCTTACTTGCAAAGACCATTGCAAAGATGTTGAACGTTCCGTTCTGTATCGCGGATGCAACGGTTTTAACGGAAGCAGGTTACGTAGGAGAAGATGTGGAAAGCATCCTTTCCCGTTTATTGCAGGCCGCTGATTACAATGTTCAGGCCGCCCAGCACGGGATCGTATTCATTGATGAAATCGATAAAATTGCACGAAAGAGCGACAATCCATCCATTACCCGCGATGTTTCGGGAGAGGGAGTTCAGCAGGCATTGCTGAAATTATTGGAGGGTTCTACTGTAAATGTTCCACCCCAGGGAGGAAGAAAACATCCGGAACAAAAGATGATCGCCATCGATACCAAGAACATTTTGTTTATCTGTGGTGGAGCTTTTGACGGAATCGAACGAATCATTGCAAGCCGTGTGAACAGACAAACGATCGGGTTTGGCTCTCATGTAACGGAAAAAGTAGATGAGGATAATTTCCTGAAATACATTACTCCGACAGATGTAAAATCATATGGATTGATTCCCGAATTGATCGGGCGTTTCCCGGTACTAACTTACCTGGAACCGTTGGATGCGAAAAGTTTGAAACGCATTATCACGGAGCCTAAAAACGCAATTATCAAGCAATATATACGATTGTTCGAGATTGATGGAATCCGTTTGACATTTGATGCAA
>CAMLDR010000348.1 GCA_946478775.1 uncultured Flavobacteriales bacterium | reverse complement strand
GGGAATCCAATGCTCCCGGTCCCTTTTTAAAGACCAGGCTCGCATATTTGCGGGTAATGTTCGCGGCAAAAGGAATATTTCCCCACGCAATCGCCGAATCCAGCACCGGTTTGTAGTCCGTTTTGAAATTGGTCCACAACTCCGTTGAATCCTTTAACGCTTTGTATGATTTGTTGGCAATGTAATCATTCAATGCTTTTGCCTGGTGCAATTCAAACATTTCGAACCCCACAGCCAGCTTGGAATCCTGTACCTCTTTGTTCAGTTCCATCAGCACATTCCATTCCAGCCAGTGCGAAATGGGATTGTCGTGAAACTCCCCGAACAAAACCACCTGGTTCTGTGAAACCCGGGCCATCATTTTCCCGAAGGAAACTTCTTTCCCCCTGGAATCAAAAATGCGGAATGCTTCCAGCTCCTGGGCGTAAGCACCGGAACAAAGAAGGAGACCGATTAAAAGGTATTTCATCCGCCAAAGATAGGAACTTTCAAAATTCCCTTCCTAACTGTTTTGAAGGATGGCCATTTTCGGAACTTCCTTGCTCAAGGTATGTGAGAACCAGGTGACCTCTGTTGCCAGGTGGTTTTTAATTCCCATCACTCACACATTTCGAAATTCTATCTATTTTTAAGTAACAAAAACACAATACCTACCTCGAAAAGGTTCCTTATTTTTGTACCATGTTGAAAAAATTGCGTCATGCTCTTCCGGTAACACTAAGAAGCCTGTTCCTTCGGATCGCGATCCTCCTGTTATTGATGACCATTACCCGCATCGTATTCTACTTTTTCAACCTGGATTCCTTTGCCCACGTACAGTTCACAGATTGGCTGGCGGGAATTTGGTTTGATCTGTCAACCATCGGATTGCTGCTCATGCCCTTCATCGTGTTCAGCCTCTTGCCTGAAAAATGGCAGCAAAACTGGATCATTCGCAGCCTGCAGGCACTCACTTTTTTCATCCCGGTATTGCTGATCGTTGCCCTGAACCTCATGGACACCGCTTATTACAATTTCACATTGAAGCGTTCCACCGCCGACCTGTTCGTCATTGTATCTGCCGGAAATGATGTGGGTCAGTTACTTGGCAGCTTCTTTGCCGACTATTGGTTGCTCATTCTGATCTTCCTTATCGGGACCTGGTTGCTGATCAGGTATTATAAAAAAACAAGTATTCGCAAATTAAAGAATCCGGCCAAAAGCACCTTGCGCAAAGAACTCATGGTTTTCTTTATCGCCTTACCCATTGTGTTTTTGATCGGAAGAGGTGGATTCGGTCTTCGCCCGATCTCTTCCATAGATGCAACACTTTATACTCAGCCTGACAACTCTGCATTGGTATTGAATTCCGCTTTCACCTTATTGAAGTCCATCGGGAAAGACGATTTGGTAGAACAGCATTATTATTCTGAGAAGGAACTGGATAAACTGTTCAATCCAAGACATACCAGTCATCCGCAGCACATCCTTCCGGACGGCACCAATGTAATGATCATCATGCTGGAAAGTTTCGGGAACGAATGGGTCGGACAATTCAACAACAGTGTTTCCTATACCCCGTTTTTGGATTCCCTGCTGAATCAAAGCTGGTACTTTGAATACGGGATTTCCAACGGAAAGAAATCCATTGAGGCAGTTCCGACTATTTCGGCTTCCATCCCTACTTTGATGGATAATCCGTACATCTCTTCCGCCTATTGCAACAACCAGGTGCAAAGCCTGCCGAATATCCTTGCCAAACACGGTTACAGCACGGCATTCTATCATGGAGCAACCAACGGTTCCATGCGGTTCAACAGCTTCGCATCCCAAATGGGTTACCAGAAATACGTGGGCCGTTTTGAGTACAACAACGACAGGCATTTTGATGAAACTTGGGGAATCCTGGACGAATACTTCAATCCATGGACTGCGAGGAGGCTAACGAAAATGAAAGCACCCTTCATGGCAAATTTGTTCACGCTTTCTTCTCATCACCCGTACTTCGTTCCGAAGAAATGGCGTAAAATTGTCAAAAAAGGACCGCATCCGATCTGTAAAAGCATTCATTACGGCGATATCAGCTTGGGGAAATTCTTTGAACAGGCTAAAAAGGAACCGTGGTTTAAAAAGACGCTCTTTGTCCTTGTGGCAGATCATACTCCTTCAAGCAACAGCGAACTTTACAACCAGCGAACCGAAATGTACCGCATCCCCATCGCCTTCTACGATCCGAGCGGGAAACTGCCCCGCAGGCGCGAGAAAGTGATCTTCCAGCAAATCGATATCATGCCGACTGTACTGGACCTGGTCAATATCCAAACCGATTATTACAGTTTCGGGAACAGCTACTTTTCCAAAGAGCCGCGGGAAGCGGTCACTTACCTGGAAGGATCGTATTACTATTTCCAAAACAACAAACTGCTGGTTTATTCGAACGACGAAATCAAAAGCCTCTTCGATTTTACCATCCGCACGAAAAACCCGAAAAACCTGCTGCCTGCCAAAAAAGCCGAAGCGGAAAAGATGGCAAGGCGTTTGAAGGCCATTATTCAGCGATATAATCACGATCTAATACATAATCAGACGATTGTTCGATGAAAAAGAGAAT
>CAMLDR010000347.1 GCA_946478775.1 uncultured Flavobacteriales bacterium | reverse complement strand
CAGGACCAATGGGACCACAAGGACCAGCAGGTAATGATGGATTGGATGGTGCAACCGGTCCAATGGGGCCTCAAGGACCAGCAGGAACTTACACGGCAGGTTCAGGTATTGATATTACAAGTGGTGTAATCAGTGCAACGGGTTCAACAATGCCAGAATATGCTTATGCATCTATTGGAAACGCAAGTACACTAGGCGCGCAGACGTTAACAGCAATGTTTCCATCTGCAACTTACGTGAATGGAGTTGTGATGAATGGTTCATCAATAACATTGCATGCAAATAAAATGTATGAAGTAACAGTTTCATTTTACATCTATAATGCAACTGGGGGACATACTTTCAGAATGAAAGATGCAACAAACAGTACTTACCTTGGAACAGAAATCTATTTTGGACAAGGTGGGGCTGATATTTCTTACAATATGTCAACTTCAAATTTCTTGATTAAGCCAACAACGGACATTAATTTAGAACTTGAAAAAACACAAGGCACTGATGTAAACTTAATTGGTAAAATTGTGATCAAAGAAATTAAATAAGGCAAAACCCAATTTAATTTCAAGCAGGGTGGATTTTATCCATCCTGCTTTTTTGTGCTCTTAAATCAAGATATATGAACTGAATATTCTGAATCGTTTTAATACAAGTGTACGTATGGGGTTTCAGGAGGGAGAGTGAAGAGTTTGTAAATATTAAAACGCAGGCGTAATTGTTTCATTTTGCGTTACGACATTAATAATAGCATCAAATAAATTCTGTTGAAGACTTTTTAATCTATTTAGCTATACTTCTCTGTAATAACAGGGATATTTAACAATTACCCGCGCCAGATCTTCATTGAATTGTCAGGATTTCAAGTCTGTTAAACAACACTAAAATATTAGGTTCATGATTATGAATGTTGTTTCTTGTTTAGAAGATATAGATAAAAATTATTCACTAAAAAATCAGATCGTCATGTTAAAATGGACAGCAGTATTTCTTGTTATCGCACTTGTAGCTGCGATATTTGGATTTGGAGGGGTCGCAGAAGCAGCGGCTTCCATAGCAAAAGTTATATTCTTTATTTTCATTGCTCTCGTAGTAATTACTGGAATCATCGGGTTTACCGCGATCAAAAGGAAATAAGAAGATTGTTGAAGAAATTCTCGTATTTAAGGGAAGAGAAGGTAATAAAAAAAGGGAAGCTGTCAATTTGACGCTTCCCTTTTTTCGTGATCCCGAAGGGATTATTTCATGATACTATACGCATTGTTTATAACGAATATGGAACCTGACTAAATCGTCAGGGTTCCTTTCGTGATCTTAATGAGAGATAGTTCGAACTATTTGAAGGAGGATTTGAGACTTTTAACATAGTTCAAGTTAAGTTTTTAACAGATTGATATCGTAGTGATTAAGTCTATTCTCAGCTATTGTAATGATGGCGCCAATAACTAACAAAACGGTTGTTATCAGATCTGCTATAATTTGCCAATTGACTATTTTTTGAAAAATAGGACATTCAACTAATTTAGAATGCCCTTATCTAAGGATTATTTTTTAAACAAGTGTGTTAACATTGAATACTGAATTCGAAAAATTTTCCTCTTGTAAACAGGTTTGTAAAAACAACTAATGTTACATGAATTAGGTCTATTATCCGAAACCTACATCTGTGTTTGATAGCCAGTATATTTTGTTTCAATCATAGGAACAGATGGTACTTCTCCTACATAGAAGCTTATCGTGAGAAAATAAGTAAGTCGTAGTTTTTTCTATCTCCCCCCCTACTTAAGCCCAATATGAGGTTTCATGTGTTCATAAGCCTTTTTCATAAAATGGCTTCAAGAAGGTTAATTTTCCTTTTGATCTTAGTGTTCACAAACAAAAATATAGTAAGGAGTTAGCGCCGAAAATATATTTTAAATTAAACTACAAAACCGATGGATACATCAAATCAAATGTTCAAGTTTGCAACAATTAGAAACTCATCAAACAAGACCACTTTAGATTCTAAGTTTCAAATACAACCAGAAACAGAATTAACGAATAAACTTGTTGGGATCTTAGACCAAGAAGGATTGCAGTCTGAAAAACTTAAAATGTTTAATACTGCTCTAGATGGTTTCTTGAAAAGTGATGCTTTTTTTAAAACTAACGACCAAGTTACGCAGCTCAAGAATACTCTCCAAGAGACAAAGGACTCAAAAGAAATACAATTGGTGCTGAAAAAAGAAATTGTTCGGTTATATGATAATATTGTAGTTCGAACAATTACCAAAAGCAATACAAATGAAGTTTACAAGAATTTAATTGATTTATTAAAAGTTGTTTACCAGAAATTAGAATTTAAAACCATTGGTCTAATTAATGTTTCTGATCTTAAAATAGTATTACCAGATGGTTTAGTTTTTTCTTTTATGCAAGCTCCCAAAGAACAATTGGTAAAAGAAAATACAACTGAGTCGCAAGCAAAAAACTTATTAGAATTTAATGCTTTATTGAAAGAAGATGAGAAATTAAAAAAGCAACTTGATGATAACGCATTAAAAATAAAATTAGAGCAAGAAAAAATAACCAAAGCTGAATTAGCTATTGCGCATTCAATTGTGCGTAACCCAGATTCAACGAGTGATGAAAAGAAAGTGAATGAAAAGCTCGCA
>CAMLDR010000346.1 GCA_946478775.1 uncultured Flavobacteriales bacterium | reverse complement strand
AGTTCAGACGTGTGCTCTTCCGATCTATGTATTGTGATTTCTGCAACCCCTGACTATGGAATATCAGTTACCAGCATTAAATTGACAAACAGCAGTGAAAATCACGAATCAATTAGCTCATTCTATCTCTATTTATTAACCATAACATTACATCCAAATGGAAACAGTAACCGGTAACCCTTGGAAACATCTGAGCAAGCTGTTAAAATTGGAAAAATCGGATATCTCTGCACTTTACTTTTATGCCGTTGTAAGCGGAATTTTAAGTTTGAGCCTACCACTCGGTATTCAATCCGTTATTCATTTTATTCAAAGCGGACAAATCACCACCTCCTGGGTACTTCTTGTCTTACTCGTAATTGCCGGGGTGGTGCTCACCGGGGTCATGCAAATCATGCAATTGCGAATTACAGAAAACATTCAACAGCGCATCTATGTGCATTATTCCTTTGATTTCGCGCATCGGTTCCCGCGATTTAACAGGCAGGCACTTGCAGGTAAAATCCCGGCGGAACTCATGAACCGTTTCTTTGATGTCATCAGCTTACAGAAAGGATTCTCCAAAGTGCTGCTTGATTTCACCTCCGCTTTTCTGCAAATAGCATTCAGCCTTCTGGTATTATCACTTTACCATCCGTTCTACATCGCTTTCAGTTTTTTATTGATCTTGCTGCTGGTCATTGTTTTTCGTCCGATTATAAAAAAGGGATTGGAAACATCTCTAAAAGAATCGAAATATAAATATGCAACCGCTTACTGGCTACAGGAAATTGCGCGCGCCGATTGGAGCTTCCGCCTCATTCCGAATGAAAAACTTTCTCTAAACAGGTTGGATGAACACGGAACCAATTATTTGAAAAGCCGTGAAAACCACTTTCAAATCCTGTGGAAGCAATTCATTTGGATGATCGGTATCAAAGCGTTGATTGTAGCTTCACTGCTTGGTTTGGGAGGATACCTGGTGATCTCGCAACAAATCAACTTAGGTCAATTTGTGGCTGCAGAAGTACTCATTTTATTGCTGCTAGCAGCCGTAGAGAAAATTATTCAATCCCTGGAAACTCTTTACGACGTCTGTACTTCACTGGAAAAACTGGAAAAAGTACGTGAAATACCGGTAACATTTGAAGAGAATATAACAGAGAAATCAGTCGAACTATTTCCGGTGGAAATGATCCATGTTAGTGCAGAAGAAAGCAATCCGATCCTTCACATTGAAAAGGGACAAAATGTCCAAATTACAGGCAGTAACCAGGGAAAAATAACGAAATTCCTTCGTCAGCTCATTGATCCGACAGTCGACAACAAATTCCTGCCCAGATGGAATTACCATATTCCGGATGGAATTCAGCTCACTTCCGGGTTTGACCAAATTGGCTGGTTTGCCAAAGGCACTCATTTGATCGAAGGGAGTTTACTTGAGAATATCCAATTCGGAAGGACAACGATTTCAGATAAGCAGGTCATCAGCGTGCTTCACTTGGCAGGGTTATCTCATTTACTGAAAAATCAATCAAAAGGACTGGATTTAAAAATTAGTAAATCCGACAAATTCCTTTCAGAAGAAGAAAGGGACCGCCTGTTGATTGCGCGAGCTATTGTACATAAGCCCAACCTGCTCATCATCTCTTTTATCGGTTCACCGATTAGTGTTAAAGATCGTCTGAAGTTAATCGAAGATATTCAGACAGACAATCCGGCAACAACTTTTATTATCGCCGCTGAAAATTCCTTACCCTTAAACTGGAAAACCATTGATTTTAATGATTTAGGATTATGAAACGATTTGAATCTTATCACTCCGTACAAAGGGTTAAAAAATTAAAAGCCCCTTTGCGCTGGCGAAAATTTAGCCTTTATTTCTTCGGAATTCTGCTGGTCATTTTATTCTTGCCCTGGACTCAAAACATTGATTCTCCGGGAACAGTGACTGCACTTAGTCCAAACAACAGACCACAAACAGTTCATTCCATTATCGGTGGAAGAATAGAAAAATGGTATGTAAAGGAAGGACAATTCATTAAAAAAGGTGACACCCTGGTTTACCTGAGCGAGATCAAAAGTGAATATATGGACCCGGCATTGATCCAGCGCACTGAATCAGCGATGCGTTCGAAAGAGAACAGTGCTGAATCATATATGGCTAAAGTCCAATCCCTCGACAAACAAATAGATGCGCTCATTGATAACCGGGTACTAAAACTCCAGCAAGCACGCAATAAAGTAAAGCAATTGCAGCTCAAAATAACTTCCGACAGCATGGATTACAAAGCCAATGAAAAGCAACTTGAAATTGCATTGAAACAATACGAACGAACGGAAGAATTGCATCGTCAAAACTTAAAATCCCTTACAGAACTGGAAAACAAACGTTTAAAAGTCCAGGAAATGGAAGCTAAAGTTGTAGGTTTGGAAAACAAACTGCTTTCGTCCAAAAATGAGCTGATCAATGCCATAACTGAAATCCAGTCAATAGATGCTGATTACCGGGATAAAATAGCGAAAAGCGAATCTGAAAAATCAACTGCACTTTCCGGTCTATATGATACAGAGGCAACCGTTACCAAAATGCAAAATGAAATCACCAATTACAGTATCCGGTCCGGTTATTACTATGTCACCGCCCCCCAAGACGGCTACATTTCCAAAG
>CAMLDR010000345.1 GCA_946478775.1 uncultured Flavobacteriales bacterium | reverse complement strand
ACCGTTTGGCCGTATATAAAACAGCTAAACAGGCAGAATAAACCCAGCCAGAGTAATTTTTTCTTCATAATCTTCAGTTTCCAGCAAAAGTATGCAAAACAGATATTCCAAAAAATGTTAATGCCGGCTTTAACTACTGGGATTTGAGTTTGTTAGCTGGTGGAAAATGTTCTTCATTTTGCATTTAGTATCTCCGAATGAATATTCTATCGGTTCCACTGACCATTTCGTTGATTAATAGAACATGAATTTTTTATCAACAAGTTGTTTATTTAACAAAAAACTGCTTGATCTATCAATTAATAACATTTACAATTTAAAAAATCAGGTTTATCGTTTCGTTAAAATCAGGAAAAGAATACCGCGTTTTTTGAAAGTGAAATTGCTTTTTTAAAAAAGCGGACAGAAGCACAGAATGATTAATTTTGTTCCTTATGAAAGAATTGAACGGTAAAGTTGCTCTTGTGGCTGGAAGCACTCAGGGGATCGGAAAGGCAGTTGCGTTGAAATTGGCTGAAATGGGTGCCAATGTGGTTTTACTGGCACGCAATGAAGAAAAATTGAAACAGGTGAAGGAAGAGCTTTATCAGGAAGCCGGACAAGTGCATGATTACCTGGCGGTGGACTTTACCAATCCTTCTGATTTAAAAAACAAGATTACAGATTACATATCCAAGGGAAGAGAGATAGATATTCTAATTAACAACACCGGCGGACCGAAAGCAGGGCCAATTATTGACGCGGATGTCAGTGAGTTTTTAGCAGCCTTTAATCAGCATCTGATCTGTAACCATATTTTAGTCCAGGCTGTAGTTCCCGGAATGAAAAAATTGGGTGGAGGCAGAATTGTGAATATTATTTCTACCAGTGTAAAACAGCCTCTTCCGGGATTGGGAGTTTCGAATACCATTCGTGGGGCAGTTGGGAATTGGAGCAAAACCCTTGCAAATGAATTGGGACAATTCAATATCACTGTAAATAATGTTCTTCCCGGGGCAACAAATACGACCAGGCTTCAGGAAATTGCATCAAATAAATCTGCAAAGACCGGAGATTCAGTAGATGCTATTTTTGAGGAAATGGCTGACGAATCGCCCATGAAGCGCATTGCCAAGCCTGAAGAGATTGCAGCTGCTGTTGCGTTTCTGGCATCTTCTGCAGCAAGTTACATCAATGGGATTAACATTCCAGTTGACGGAGGAAGAACGAAATCACTTTAAGACATTTACGTGACCAACGATCTCATCAGAGATATTTGATCGGGAGGTATACTTGATCTTATAAGTATAAGTTCCGTCCGGAACGGGTAAATCTTTGTACGTTCCGTCCCATTCCCAGCGAATACTGTTGGAATGAAAAACCTGTTGCCCCCAGCGATCATAAATGGTCACATCCACCTCCCCGATGTTAATCATGGATGCCTTGAAGGTGTTGTTGAACTGATTGCCATCGGGAGTGAAGGTGTTTGGAACATAGATCCAATATTCTTCCTGGATAGTTATCGGTTTCACAATGGTATCCTTACAACCGAGATAATTGGTAGCAATAAGCGTGACATAATAAGTTCCCGGAACGTCATATGTATTATTGGGATGAACCAGGGTAGAAGTTTGTCCGTCACCGAATTCCCATTCGTAAGTATTTCCTCCGACAGTGAGGTTTTGGAATGTAATCGGTAAATCCTCAAATAAGATATGGCTCGAAATAATAAAATTTGCGATCGGTTCAATAACCGTTACGGTAGTTGTTCCCTCAACGGTAAATGTTTGACATTCATCCGAAACAGAAACCGTATAGGAAGTGGTTGTGTATGGGTTAACAAACACCTGAGCAGTTGTTTCATCGCTGTGCAACCAATCGTAAAAATATTGTCCGTACCCACCTGTTGCACTCACACTGATCGGAACCGTGTCTCCCGGACAAATAATCTGATTGGGTGACATGGTTAATACCAAAGGAGGGCTTGTAATTGTATACATGACACTGTCGATGGATGAAACACCGCATTGATCGGTCACTTCAATATAATACATCGTGCTGGTACTCGGAATTACATCCAGGGTATCATTTGTTCCAAGGACTGTACCGCTGGCAAGATGCCATGAATAAACAAAGTTTCCTGCACCGCCACTAATCTGCGCGGTTAATTCCTTTGGTACGTATGGGCAGATTTCGGTAATATCGGGAGTTGTTACGATACCAATCGGTGGATAGACCGGAACAGTAACAGTTCCAACGGCATCTGCTGTTTGGTGTAAGCAGGCATCGGTCACCGAAACCGTGTAGTTTTGTGTTGCAGGAGGATTGACCATAATAGAAGCAGTGGTTTCACCCGTGCTCCATAGAATAGTATACGGACCTGATCCGCCGCTGGGAACTGCTGTCAATTCGGCCTCATCTTGCGGGCAAAGTTTATCCACTGAGTTTACAGTTACCTGAACAGGCTGAATATCATCGATCTTGAGATGAAGCTCCAACGGATTGGATCCGCCGCATGGATCCGGAACTGCAAAAATCAAATCAATGGTTTCTACTCCTTCCGTGAGTCCGTCAGCTAAAGCATTGAATGTGAACTGAACGGTATTTTGACCGGCAGGGAAAGTCACTGAATTTGGAATATTCGTATAATCAACACCTTCGGTAGCGGTTCCTCCGACGGTGATCGGAACGGTAG
>CAMLDR010000344.1 GCA_946478775.1 uncultured Flavobacteriales bacterium | reverse complement strand
ATCAATATTTTCACTCCTTCTCCGCCGATTCCAAGCATTGACATACCGCTTCCAAGAATCTGGTCCTGGCTGATGCGGATATTCAATTCGTTTTGCAATAAGTCGCGCAAATTAACGGCTCCTTTTGCTTCAATAGTTGCCCGGTCGATCAGTTTCACTTTATTAGTAGAACCTGTCAGAGAACCGGTTCCCAATTGTCCGGTTACAACCACTTCGCCAATGTCTTTGGCATTTGTTTTCAGCCGAACACTGTGGCTATTCCCTTTTGAGATGGTATCCGTTTCCTGGTGAAAACCATCGATACTTACTTGGACGATCAATCGCTGCTCTGCTGAATAGATTGCATTCGGGATCAGGATCATTCCCTGCTCATTCGATTGAATATAGTTTGTTTTTTTCGCATTCAGGTCCTGAATTGCGACTTGTGCAAATGGCACAGCTGTTCCCGCTTCATCTTTGATATATAAAGTGTCCTGGGCAGCCGCAAGGCCACTCAGAACACTTAATATTACTAGAAGCAAATACGCTTTTTGGTTCATGGTTTACAATTCTGCGATCAGTTTTCTCCAGGATTCCAACTCAGGAATTCCCGGTTTACGTGCTCCGAAAAGCGTACAGATCAATTCTTTATTTGCATTGAATAATTCCAAAGAGGTAACGATTCCGTCTTCCGTTGGTTTGCGAACTATCCAGGATTCAGCAATTGCATCTTCTTTTGCATGCAGGTTGAAATGCGGATCCAATACATTGATCCACGGGCCATGCTCCACGATGTTTTTTACCTCACCGGTATGGATTTGGATCATTCCGGCATTCCCAACGAATACCATGATCGAAACCTGCTCTTTTGCGGCTGCTTCCAAAGCTCTTCGCAATGCTTTATTGTCGATAAGTTTTGCATGAGTCTCATCCGGAGCTAAGCGCAAAGCCTGTGTTCTGGTCAATTTGTGTTTTTTCAACAAGCCGAAGAACTCGTGTGTATCTTTCAGGTTCAACCATGCTTCCCGGAATGCTTTCACGTCGATCTCACTATCCGGCAATTCAGGTGATTCCAATGGCAATGCTGCACCGATCTCCAATTCAGAAGACTGGTTCTCGTCTTTATATTTCGCAACCAAAGCCTCATATGCTTCCAGGTTGCTTTTCGACTCCAGGTAAATTTTGTGAGTTGCAACACCGTCTGTAGTAAAAAACTGTAAGCTGCGACGTGCCTGCTTACCCTCACCTTCAGTTACTGCAAATGCAGATGCCCATACGCTTGGAAAAATGCGCAGGTCAATATCTTTTCCTACAAAAAGGGATGCATGCGGTGTGGTACTGAAATTCTCATAAATTCCTTTACGCTCATGAACAACATCGTCATTTCTGGACAAAGCCATTACAAAACCCAATGATTCGATCTCCCCAAGAATTGATACAAATTCGGGACGTAAACGAACAGCAGTTGTTCCAACACCCAAAGCCACCAACTCCGCTTCGGAAGCATTCAGGCGCTTCGCATACTCTCTGATTCTCAATTTCGGTTCGCTTTCTTTCAATTGTTCGAAAGCTTCTTTTAATGACAAAGTTGTTTCCATGTTTGTTTGTTTCTAATTAATTTAATTATCGACCCAGCCGCAGCTGACTCATAGTTCATTGTTACTTAACAGACTTGACGAATAAGATAGGTGCCTGTAAAATATTTCGCCGTCGTGTGATTGAATTTGTTCTAATTCAATTTGATAGGTTTCACTCAACAGTTCCGGTCTCATCACTTCATGAACGGTTCCATCCTTAATTACCTTTCCTTTCTGCATCAACAGCACACGGTCGGCATACTGGTAACACAAATTGATATCGTGCATGACAACGATGACACTCCCCCGTTTTTCGTCTACAAATTTGCGTGCGTATTTCAATAATTCAATCTGGTAGCGCACATCCAAATTATTCAATGGTTCATCCAGGAACAAATATTTGATCGGCTGAATCTCTCCTTCGCTTTCCAGCTGCAGTAACACTCTTCCGAACTGGACCCGCTGCTTTTCTCCGCCTGAAAGGAAATTAAACTCCAGATCCAAAAGCGCCTGCAGATTTAATTCATTTACAATTTTTTCAATCGCCGTTCTATTGAAGTGATTTTTTGTTTCAGGATAGCGGTAACGGGCCATTTCCAATACTTCACGAACGGTGAAGCTGGAAGCGATCATACTTTCCTGGTGCATATAAGCACGGTATTTTGCCAAATTGTCGAGTGTCCACGCCTTCAGTTCTTTGCCATAATAGGAAATGGTTCCCGAACTTGGCTTTATTCCGTTCGAAAGCAGTTTCACCAGCGTACTTTTTCCGGCTCCGTTCGGACCCAAAATGACGATAAATTCTTCCTGATCGGTTGTGAAATTAACCGGGTGCAGGATTTGCTTTCCTTTTACTCCAAACGCTATGTGCTTTGCTTCTATCAAACTGAGAATTTACGTTTGTGTTTAAAAATAATCGCTATGAAAACCGGAGTTCCCATCAATGCGGTAATAATTCCAATAGGCACTTCTGTGGGAGGCAAAATCGTACGGGAAATCATATCTGCCGCAGAAAGCAAAATTGCTCCGAAAAAAGCGCTGAACGGTAATACCGATTTGTGATTTGGACCGGCAATGATTCGGATGATATGCGGAACCACCAAACCGATAAATCCAATCACTCCGGCCATTGAAACGGCTGAACCAACCATGCAGGT
>CAMLDR010000343.1 GCA_946478775.1 uncultured Flavobacteriales bacterium | reverse complement strand
GAGTGGAAGAATAGCGAAGGAAAAGATAAAATTGTATTGTATACACCCGAATAATGGAGCATTTAAGTGTTGATCATTTAGTTGGAATTCGAGACTTGACTCGTCAGGATATCGAATTGATCTTTAGAACTGCAGATAGTTTTAAGGAAGTTATTAATCGACCGATCAAAAAAGTTCCATCTCTTCGAGATATTACGATTGCCAACCTGTTCTTCGAGAATTCTACCCGAACAAGACTTTCCTTTGAATTAGCCGAGAAGCGTCTTTCCGCAGATGTGGTAAACTTTTCTGCAAGTTCCAGTTCCGTAAAGAAAGGGGAAACACTGATTGATACCGTAAACAATATTTTATCCATGAAAGTGGATATGGTGGTGATGCGCCATCCGAATCCCGGAGCTGCAAAGTTCCTTTCTGAAAGAACCAATACCTGTGTAATCAATGCCGGAGACGGAACACACGAACATCCGACCCAGGGTTTGCTGGATGCGTTTTCTATTCGGGAACGATTGGGTTCGGTTGAAGGAAAGAAAGTAGTAATTGTCGGAGACATCTTGCATTCCCGCGTAGCTTTGTCCAATATTTATACGCTTCAAAAACTGGGGGCGGAAGTGATGGTTTGCGGACCAACAACATTGATCCCGAAATACATTCACACACTGGGAATTAAAGTAGAGCACAACCTGAGAAGGGCTTTGGAATGGTGTGACGTTGCCAATATGCTTAGAATTCAACTGGAAAGACAGGATATTCAATATTTTCCAAGTTTGAGAGAATATTCCATGCAATACGGTTTGAACAAAGAAATCCTCGACAGCCTGGATAAAGAGATTATTGTGATGCATCCCGGGCCAATTAATCGGGGAGTAGAGATCACTTCTGATGTGGCAGACTCCAAGCAATCCATTATTCTTCAGCAAGTTGAGAATGGTGTTGCAGTGAGAATGGCAGTCATTTATTTGCTTGCTGCAAAGATCGGACGCTAAAGTCTTTTCATTTTGAGACTCCAAGAAAGAATATTTTGTTACATTTGATAAACACAGTGGCAACATGAACTTTATTATTGCGCAAGATACCAACTTTACGGTCATTCAGTCTTCTGTTGAAAAACTGGATGCTTCCAATGCTCCTGACTTGAAAAGCGAATTGCTTATTTTAAGTAAAAGCGGAGTGAATTCGATCATTTTGGATCTTTCTAAAACAAGGTATTGTGACTCTTCCGGATTATCTGCAATCTTAACAGCGAATCGCTTGTGTAAAGATACAAACGGACAATTTATTCTTTGCGGTATGCAGGAAAACGTTGCGAAAATGATCCGCATTGCCCAACTGGATAAAGTCCTGAATATTTCTGAAACACTCGCTGAAGCAAAATCAGTTGTGATCTGACAAATGAATTTTGAAGTAACTATATTGGGTTCCGGCGCTGCCCTGCCAACTTCAAATAGAAATCCTACAGCTCAATATGTTCAATGCAACGATCGTCACATATTGATCGATTGTGGAGAAGGCACGCAAGTTCAGCTTCGAAAATACCATGTGCATATTCAAAAAATCAATCACATTTTAATTTCTCATCTTCACGGAGACCATTTTTTTGGATTAGTAGGTCTTTTGAGTTCCCTGCATTTGTTGGGAAGAGACAAAGGACTCACCATTTATGGCCCGGAAGAATTGGAACAGATTATTCGTCTGCAATTGGAAGTGGGTGGAGCTAAACTGGGATTTGAATTGAATTTCGTTGCGTTGAACGGGAAAGAACACCGCTTGCTTTTTGAAGATAAATTGATCGAGATCTGGACTTTTCCGCTGAGTCACCGTATTCCAACCAATGGTTTTCTGATCAAAGAAAAGCCGAAAGAACGTAAATTGAATGCGGATCGTTTTGAAGAAACCGGACTTTCCCTTACACTCATTCCAAAACTGAAACAAGGATTGGATGTAGAATTGGAAAGCGGTGAAATCATTTATGCGGATGAGTACACGTATTCGGCAAAGCCAAGCAAGTCTTATGGGTATTGTTCCGATACTATTTTCGATGAACGAATTGTTGAATATATCAAAGGCGTAAACCTGCTTTATCACGAAGCGACTTTCCTGCAAGACAAGCTGGATCGGGCGAAGCAAACATTTCATTCAACGGCGTCACAAGCGGCAACTATTGCAAAACAAGCAGAAGTGGGGAAGTTGTTGTTGGGGCATTTAAGCGCACGCTACGACAGCGGATTAAAGCACTTTGAAGAAGCTTCTCCGATCTTTGAAAATGTACGGGTGGTGGAAGACGGGGAAACCTACCTGATTTAATTGAAAATTTAAAATGGATAATTGAAAAGAGGGGAATTGCTTCTAAGAAGGAAAATCCCTTGTCAAATTTTTGAATTCTCCATTTTCAATTAGTGCTGATTCTTCTCAAATAATTAATCTGCCCCAAATGATAACCCAAATGTCCTGCTAGTTTCATGATCATATGATTTGCCGTCATGGCATACCCGAATGTTTCGTATGGATATGTTTTTTCCAGCTGTTCATTTGTTAGAGAACCCAATATTTTTTCAAGTATTTCAGACGTCTCGTTGATTTTAGCAATCATTTCCCGCTTCGTAAGATAACGTTCCGAAAACTCAGCATCACGGTTTCTGACATAGCCCGTTTCTCCGAGAGTTGCGCCGATAAAATGGTTCAGGTTCCCGATCAGGTGTTGCGTTAAATTCCCGAT
>CAMLDR010000342.1 GCA_946478775.1 uncultured Flavobacteriales bacterium | reverse complement strand
TTTCCATTGGAACGCTGCTTTTAGGGTTGAATGTCATTCTGCTTTGGGATTGGCGCACGGTTTGGAAAAGGTGGAGTTCCAATCGCTGGCTATGGCTTCTTTTCACGTATTTTGCAATAGAACTTCTTTCTGTTTTATGGACATCAGACAAACACGAAGCATGGAATATGATCCGAAGGGAATTAACGCTTTATGCAATTCCACTCACACTGATCGCACTCCCATTAAACGCATTTAAACATTACAAATGGGTTGTGTTGAGTTTTTTAGCTGCCGTTTTTATTACCAGCTTCATTAATGTAGGAACCTATTTTCACTGGTGGGGTTCCAAAGTCTACGATGATATTCGAAGTCTTT
Organism: uncultured Flavobacteriales bacterium; assembly: GCA_946478775.1. Next base: position 2,383 of record CAMLDR010000342.1, on the reverse strand, counting down.
CCCTGTTTGTATCGCATTTGCGTTATGCCATGATGATTGTTTTGGCACTGGTTTTTTGCGCTTCGTGGTGGATCCGCAAGTTTCCTTACCGTTGGATCGCTGTGGCACTTGCAGCCTGGTTTATCTATTATACCATTCTTTCTCAGATCTGGATGGGTGTATTTACGCTTTCGGGAATCGTTTTAATGATGTTCTGGTTTAAAGTAAAATCGATTCGAAGGCTTTGGATCAAGCGGTCATTTATTGCAGCATTCAGCGCCTGCATCTTGTTCGTAGGTATTTTCCTGTACATCAGGCTGCAACCCGTACCACACAAAGTAGAGGTGAGCAGCTCGGATTATGTCAGGAAGACTGTCAATGGAAATCCGTACACCTTTGATGTGCTTTCGAAGATGAATTGGGAAAACGGATACCCGGTGCAGGCTTTTATTGCGGACGAGGAACTGGAGAAGGAATGGTCCAAATCTTCCCGTGTGAATTATCGGACGGGTGTGGATTTAAAAGGAAACCCCATCCGGAATATTTTATGGAGATACATGACCTCCAAAGGGCTGAGAAAAGATTCGCTTGATTTTCAAAAAATGAGCAAACAGGATATCCGGAACGTGGAACTGGGATTTGCTTCCGTTGAAATGGCAAAAGGCGGAATTTCAGCGCAACTGTATCGCATGCGCAGCCAATTAAGGGATGCTGAAGATCCCAATGGAAAATCGCTCCTGGAAAAAATCGAATCCTTAAAAGCAGGGATTACAATCATCAAAAAACATCCGTTTTGTGGTGTCGGTGTCGGTGATATGCAGCAGTCTTTTGCAGATGCTTACAGAACCAACGGATCGAAATTAAAGATTGACGAACATATTTTGTTGACACACAATCAATTTCTTACCACTTGGATTGCCGGAGGAATAATCTGCTTCCTTGCTTTTGTTGGATTCTGGTTTATTCAACTGGCAACCGCTTTGAGGATCAATGCGTTTGAATGGACCGGATTTTTGGTAATTACCATGCTTTCTTTCTTAATAGAGGATACCTTACAGACCCAAACCGGAGTTTCATTTGCAGCATTCTTTTTTGCATTCTTCATCACCGGGAGAACGTTTTTATACCCGGGAAGAGCTGTTGAACGAACAGAGAGCGGGGTCGAAGCAAGATCAACTTCTGGGCAGATTTAATGTTCGGGTAATCCGAAAGGGTTGCTTCTTCGCATTGAAAGGCTTACTTTTGCACCTAAAATTGAGGATCCATGCGTTTCGAACTAACGAAAGAATTTCTAGAGCGCATCCGGCAAGCTATCGCGTCGGAGGATGATCAATGGATCAAACAGCACATCACCGATCTTCACTTTGCCGATATTGCGGAAATCATGGATGAATTATCCATGGAACAGTCAAAATACCTTTATTTCCAGTTGGACGAGGAACTGCAGGCCGACGTTTTGATGGAATTGGAAGAAGAAGTGCGGGACCGGTTCCTTGCTTCTTTATCCAGCAAAGAGATGGCGGAGCAATTGGAAAACCTGGATTCCGATGATGCTGCCGACATCCTGGGAGAACTTCCGGACGAAAAAATCCAGGAAGTTATCTCTCAAATGGAAGATGATGATGCCGCAGATGACATTGTTGACCTGTTAAATTACGATGAGGATACAGCCGGAGGATTGATGCAGAAAGAGTTCATCCAGGCGCGATTGGATTGGCCCGTGAACCGGGCCTTGGTAGAGCTTCGCAGACAGGCTGAAGACGTAGAACAGGTGTATACGATCTATGTCATTGATGACCTGAACAAATTAGTGGGTGTGCTCTCATTGAAAAGATTGCTTTTCGCCAGTCCTAAAACCCCGATTCGTGATTTGTACGAAGGGAAGAACCTGATCTTTGTTACTACCAGCGATTCTTCGGAAAAGGTGGCAAAGGTTATGGAAAAATACGACTTGGTTTCAGTTCCGGTGGTAGACCTGCAGGGTAAATTGGTGGGACGCATTACAATCGATGACGTGGTGGATGTTATCAAGGAGGAAGCGGACAAAGACTTCCAGCTGGCTTCGGGAATCTCTGAAAAAGTAGAATCCAATTCAAGTGTTTTTCGCATTTCAAGAGCACGGTTACCCTGGCTTTTGATTGGAATGTTGGGAGGAATTTTAAGTGCTCAGGTCATTTCACGATTTGAAACAAATATTACACATCTTCCGGCACTGGCCTTTTTCATTCCGTTGATTACAGCAATGGGTGGAAATGTGGGAGTACAATCTTCGGCAATTGTCGTACAGTCATTGGCCCGTGGAAACGATCCTTTCGACAGTATTCTTTCGAAAGTTGGAAAGGAAGCTATTGTAGGTTTGGTAAACGGCTTACTTTGTTCTTCCCTGATCTTTGGAATATCTTAT
>CAMLDR010000341.1 GCA_946478775.1 uncultured Flavobacteriales bacterium | reverse complement strand
ATCTGTTATGTACGCAATAGTAGAAATAGCAGGGCAGCAATTTAAAGTGCAAAAAGACCAAAAAATCTTTGTACACCGTTTAGACGCTGAGACAGGATCAAAAGTAGAATTTGATCGTGTTTTATTGGTAGACAACGGAGGAAAAGTGAATATTGGCGCCCCGGCTATCGCAGGAGCATTAGTTACTGCTCAAGTGAATGATCACGTTAAAGGTGATACAGTTATCGTTTTCCGTAAGAAACGTAGAAAAGGATATGTGAAAAGAAACGGTCACCGTCAATCTTTTACACAAATTACAATTACAGATATTAAAGGGTAATTCTTCGTCACATAGACGGATAAAAAATTAGAAAAGATGGCACATAAAAAAGGAGTCGGTAGTTCCAAAAACGGTCGTGAATCACATAGCAAACGTTTAGGAGTGAAAATTTTTGGTGGACAAGCTGCAATCGCTGGGAACATTATTGTTCGTCAACGCGGAACTGCACACCACCCGGGAGAGCATGTTGGGATCGGTAAAGATCACACATTGTACGCATTGACTGACGGAACAGTTGAGTTCCGTAAAAAAAGAGATAATCGTTCGTTTGTATCGGTAGTTCCATTTGAAACTGCGGAAGCTTAATCGAATAATCAATATTTTTTGAAAAGGCGAGTTCCGGTAGTTTCGGAGTTCGCCTTTTTTTGTTTTAATTTTACCAACACCCGTTAGCGATCGGGACTAAATTCAATTCATTTATGTTAGAAATGACCAAAATCCGCGCTGAACGTGATGAGATCATCACGGCACTAAAAAAGCGCAACATCGATGTAACAGAGACTATTGATGCAATTATTGCTAAAGACCAGCAATGGCGGGCAGCAAAAACTTCCATGGAATCCATTGCGTCCGAATTGAACAAGATCGCGAAAGAAATCGGTGAATTCTTCAAAAGCGGTAAAGCTGCTGAAGCGGAAGCTGCTAAAACAAAAACAGCAGACTTAAAACAAGAGGAAAACCAATTGAAAGTGCAGGTAGATGCACTTGAAAATGAGATCACGAACCTGCTTTATCAAATTCCGAATGTTCCCAATAACCTGGTGGTTGCCGGAAAGAACGAAGAAGATAACGAAACCATTGAAGTAGTAGGTGAACCCGCTGTTTTACATAAAGGTGCGGCTCCGCATTGGGAATTGACAAAAAAGTTTGACTTGATCGATTTCGAACTCGGAGTAAAAATCACCGGAGCAGGATTCCCTGTTTACAAAGGAAAAGGAGCTAAATTACAGCGTGCTTTGATCCAGTTCTTTTTAGACGAAGCAGAGAAAGCAGGTTATGAAGAGTTCATTGTTCCTCACGTAGTGAATGAAGCAAGTGCATACGGTACCGGACAGCTTCCGGATAAAGAAGGGCAAATGTATCACATGCCGGTTGACGATTTATACATGATCCCGACGGCAGAAGTTCCGTTGACTAACATTTATCGTGACGTAGTGCTTCCAGACGAGAATTTCTCCATTAAAATGACCGGCTACACACCTTGTTTCCGTCGTGAAGCAGGCAGTTACGGAGCCCACGTGCGTGGTTTGAACCGCTTGCATCAATTTGACAAGGTAGAAATCGTTCGTATCGAGCACCCGAAAAATACAGATCGAGCTTTAACAGAAATGGTTGATCATGTGAAGGGATTATTGGAGAAATTGGGATTGCATTACCGCATTTTGCGCTTATGTGGTGGAGATACGGGATTCGCATCTGCCATGACCTACGATTTTGAAGTGTTTTCTGCCGCCCAGGAAAAATGGCTGGAAGTAAGTTCTTGCTCCCGTTTCGATACCTTCCAGGCAAACCGCCTGAAATTGCGTTTTAAAGGAAGTGACAAGAAAAATTACCTGGCACATACCTTAAACGGTTCTGCTTTGGCTTTGCCGCGGATCATGGCTTCCATCATGGAGAACTATCAAACATTGGATGGAATCGAAATTCCGGAAGTGCTGCATAAGTATACCGGTTTCACGAGAATCGATTAATTCTAAAATACAGGAGTCCCTTTCGTTTTCGGAAGGGATTTTTCGTTCTGTATTCCACAAGAACATTACTCCCTGGCCACAACCCCAATAGACGGATAGACATGTGTCTATTAGCCCAGTTGTAGAGTGGATTTCAGGCAGAATAAAAGAGCGTAAAGTTTTTACCTTTTCATTTTTAGCGATCTCATCCGTCTTGGCGCTGAAACAAATGATTTTATGTAATTTAGTCTCATGCTAAGGATCGCATCATTTCTTATACTACTTGGAATCATTACTTCCTGCGAAAGCAAACTGGGAAAGTTTGAAGAGGACGTCCTGTTCACAAAAGCTACCAACGATTCGGTGCAGAAACTGCTTCAGCAACTGGATACGAACCAGGTCCTGAAATTGCGGGGAAAATCCAAAATCATGCTACTGAACTTCAATATTGAATTGGGAAATGATACGCTGGATATAGAAACCGCAAAAAAAATCGATGGGTTTATTCAGTCGTACCGGGCAACGGATTTCTTCACCACCGAAATAAAACAACTGCGAACGGCACAAAAAGAACAGCAGGAAAGACTGAAAAAATTGCAATCAGATATTGAAACCGGCTCGGGAGATCGTTCCGCGTATTTTGAAAATGTGCAGTTTGAACGGAAAGAAGCGGAACAGATCCGTTCCCATAGTTTGGTCCTGGAGAAACAATTTATGGATTTTAAACAATCTTACGAGCAATTTAAACCTAC
>CAMLDR010000340.1 GCA_946478775.1 uncultured Flavobacteriales bacterium | reverse complement strand
TCATGGCGGTATATTCATTCAATGGTTTCGTTCCGGTTGTTAAAAAATCCAGTTTCATTCATCCACAAGCTGCGGTAACAGGCAATGTGATTATTGGCGAAAATGTTTACATCGGGCCGGGAGCTGCAATCCGGGGTGACTGGGGACAGATTATTATTGAAGATGGCTGTAACGTACAGGAAAACTGTACGATCCACATGTTTCCGGGAACTACTGTCCGCTTGAAAAAAGGCGCCCATATTGGTCACGGGGCCATTGTACATGGCGGAACGATCGGTGAGAACTGTCTGATCGGAATGAATTCCGTGATCATGGACGATGTGGTGATTGAGGACGAATGCATCATCGGTGCTTTGTGCTTTGTTCCAGCTAATACCGTTATTCCAAAAAGAAGTTTGGTGGTTGGAAACCCGGCAAAAGTGATCAAAGAAGTTTCGGATGAAATGATAGCATGGAAAACCAAAGGAACGGCTTTGTACCAAGCCCTCCCGAAAGAATGCTATGAAACCTTGATCCCCTGTGAGCCTTTGGAAGAAATGGAAGCAAACCGACCAAGCCAGGAGAAAATGTACCAAACATGGGAAGCGATTAAGAAGAATTCCTAATTCCTAATTCCTAATTCCTAATTCCTAATTCCTAATTCCTAATTCCTAATGCGAATTGAAAAGGAATTTTCATTCCGTATTCTTTAATATTCACTAAGAATCGAAGTTTGTTCTTTTCTCTGAAAAAAGGTGTTTACCCTTCCACTATTTCGACATCTGTTTCTGTTAACCCCATAAAAGGTCTATCATGAAACAGTTAATCACCGGCATCATCGTTTTAATTCTTGGAAATCCTGCAACTGCTCAGTGTAAAGTTTGTTATTCCCTGGAAGAAGCCAAAAAATCACCCCGCCAAGTGGAAGAACTTCACCTGACGAATTCACCGTTTACTGTTATTGATACTACTTTCAATCAATTTACATCTCTGCGGGTTTTGAACCTGTCTTATAACCCGATCATGGAAGTTGCAGACAAAGTTTCGATCCCTTCATTGAAAGAACTGAACCTTTCTAACGCTTCTTACAATCCCTGGAAAATGGGTGCAATCGGAAAAGCTTTTCCAAATCTAGAGGAGCTGGATCTGGGCAGCAACCAGCTGTCGTTTATCTGGGCAGGACTACAAAGCCTGCAAAACCTTATCCGGCTGGATGTTTCCGGCAATCACTTGATCACCATTCCGGTGGAGATCATGTATTTATCAAACCTGAAAGAATTGGACCTTTCGAAAAACGAGATTCAGCTTCAGGGGAGTGAACTTGGAGCACTTTGGTCTTTGGAAAAACTAGCTATTTCCGATAACCCGGGTTTAAGCACCGGCAACCTGATCCTGAGTATTGCGGAAAACAAGCAATTAAAAGACCTGGCAATTGACGGAAATGAACTGACTACCAATAGTATTCAGCGGCTTTATGGTATGAATTTAGAACGTCTGGAACTTCACCATGTACAAAAACCAACTTCGGTTGATTTCACGAGGTTTTCTACCATCAAAGAAGTCGCTCTTACCCATTCACCGAACTGGCTCTCGCCTGAAACCCTGAAGCAATTCGATCGGGTGGGTAAAATTGAACTAACGAACTCGTCAATCAGCCCGGGATTGGAAAAACTGAAATCCTTAAGCGTTTTGGTGTTAAAAAATATAGATGAGGCACAAATCCCGATGCTTTATCCTTTAAAAAAACTAAATGTCCTGGATGTTTCAGCTCCCCCTTTCACCAAAGATCAGATTGCAAAACTCAAACTGGAATTGCCGACTACGCAAATCATCACTGCAACGGATGATGTAAGCGAGCAAATGATCGCCAATAAAGTTGAACCGCTCATTCAAATTCCTGCAAAGTATGTCACACTACCATCAGATGCTGCGAGTGTGATTGCGGAAAAGAATGTATCCCTGGCGATTCCGGAAAATGCATTCCTGGACGAATCCGGTAATGTTTACAAAGGAAAAGTAACTATCGCTTTAACTGTTTATGACGATCCGATCCAAACAGCTTTAGCTGGAATTCCCATGACATTTACAGAAAACGGTCAGGAGGAACTTTTTGCTTCCAACGGTATGCTAAAATTTGAAGCGAAAGGTGAAAACAGTGAAATTTTGCAACCAAATCCCGACAACCTGATCCAGGCATCAGTGGGAAATTTACAGCCGCAAAATCCGGGTGGATTGTATTCTTTCAATTCACAAACAGCCCAATGGAACACCATCTCTCCTACTGTCAATATCAATAATCTTGCTGCACAGCTTCAAAGAGCTATTGATTCCATAAATCGCCTGGACCTGAGCAAGCTGATTCCGCGGGTTTACAACGACCGTATTTTTTCTCTTTATCCGAAGTTTTCACGCTTCGATAAAACTGAACTCTCTCTGTTTTCTCAATACATTCCTGCCCCGTCCAATACTCTGGCTATTACGCAAAGTAAGAGCAATGCGCTTGGAAAATGGATGACCAAACAAAAATGGGTGATCGATACCATTGTCAGCAAGGAAATGAAGCAACACCTTAAAATCATGAAGAAAGAAACAAAAGGATGGCATCATAAAAAATTCAAAAACCGTGATTCCAAAAAATTCATTCCGCGCTTAATGAACCGTTTGACTATTGAGGCTGATCCGGCTCATGACAATTACCGCTTAAGCTTCCGTTACCGCGATTCATTGGTAAGCCTTCCGGTTGCTTTGGCAGGAAAATCGAATAAGCAAATTCAACGGAATACGCAGCAGTTCCAATC
>CAMLDR010000339.1 GCA_946478775.1 uncultured Flavobacteriales bacterium | reverse complement strand
GAGAACCATTCTTTTTGCTTGTCTAAATGCATCATTGTTGCAAAAGTACAAAAACTTGAACGAAACTGCATCGGTTTTACACCTGAAAGTTGGGTAAGTACCCAGTTAATGAATTCCAATTGAAAATTCTACCATCTGCTCATTTTTTTCGGCGAATAGCACTATTAGTTCGATAGGATTATTATATTTGTTGCACTTCGAAAACTACAATGATAAAAAACGATATCTACGAATTATACCAAACAATGGAACGGGAAAATATTCTGTTATCATTTAAAGGTGTAGTAACTTCGGAATTATTATCATCTGTTCTTTCAATTATGGAGTCCAAAATGGATTACATGGACGAATCTCCGAAATTGAAGAAAAAGGTTTTCAATGTTTTAGTAGAATGTCTTCAGAATTTGTATCACCACATCGATTCAGCTGAAGAACCGGATCGTAATTTTACGCGTATCGAGGTGAAATCGGCCTTGTTTATGATTGCGAAGAAGGATGACCATTTTGTTATTAGAACAGGAAATTACATTGATAAAGAAAGCGCTGTAGATTTGGAAAAGCGTTTGGATACGATCAATGGAATGGACAAAGAAGAATTGAAGAAATATTACCAGGAAGTGCTTAGCAACGGAACCTTATCTGATAAGGGAACGGCAGGTCTTGGTATGATTGATATTGCAAGAAAATCAGGAAACAAACTAGATTACCAGTTTTTACCGATAAACGACGTAAATAGTTTTTTCTGCTTGAATATAAAAATTGATTAATTAAGAATATGGAAAATTTACACCTAGAAGGATCAGCAAAAACACCTTCGATCCATTTTGATGCCGCTACTGGAAAACTTGAGTTGAAAGGTCGTTCTATTCCTGAAAACTCCGTGGAATTTTACAAACCCTTGAACGATTGGATCGATGCTTATGGAAAAGAGCCGATTGCAGAAACATCTGTTGATGTGAAACTGGAATACTTTAACACCTCTTCATCCAAGTGCATTTTGGACTTGTTTAAAAAACTGGAAGCCATTTCCGGTTCTAAAACAAAAGTCGTGGTGAACTGGTTCTTTGAAGAAGACGATGAAGATATGGAGGAGGCCGGACAGGATTACCAGGCAATAATCAGTCTGCCGTTCAATATCATTGAAGTAGAAGAAATTTAATTCGGATCCCCTTGGCTTAGCCGAGGGGATTTTTGCTTATGTCAAAAACAATCGGAATAACCGGTGGAATAGGATCCGGAAAATCGACCGTATCAAAAGTACTGCTGTTGATGGGGTATCCTGTCTATTCATCCGATGAACGCGCCAAAGAGATCATGCAGGAAGACCAGGCCTTGATCGTCGCGTTAAAAGAATTGTTTGGTGAAGAAGCCTATCTGGACTCCAGCCTGAATCGTCCCTACATTGCGGCACAAATTTTCCGCGATGAATTCAAAAGAACAGCGATGAACAACCTGGTACATCCGGCTGTAAGAACAGATTTCCAAAATTGGGTAAAGCAGCAGAAATCACCCCTTCTTTTCCAGGAATCCGCTTTGTTATTTGAAACCGGGAATTATAAATCTTTTGATGCAGTGATCCTGGTGAGTGCGCCAAAAGAAATCCGGATGAAACGGGTAAAAGAACGCGATCAATTGACGGATGAACAGGTACAATCCCGATTCAATGCGCAAATGCCCGAAGAAGAAAAAATGAAATTAACCGACCTGCACATCCAAAATGACGGAAATCACTTGCTGGTTCCGCAGATCCTGGATCTCCTAAAAAGAGTATAAAATTACTTCCGTTTTTACTTTAACCGCAAAGAAAGAAGGACGCAAAGTTTTATTCATATCCTTTGCTCTCTTTCTCTTTTTTCTTTGTGGTTCATCCAAAAAAGAGCTACATCGAAGGTGGAGATTGAATAGCACCGATTCTCCTGGTGTTCTTTGTGCTCTTTGCGCCTTCACTGAAGCTCTTCACCTTCGCGTAACCATTTGCGCCTCTGCTAAAGCTTCAGCGGTACGCAGACGGTGGAGCAAGGTAAGCGTTGTGGTCATTAATTTTGAGTGATCCTACTCCACCTCTTCGTAATCGTCGAAATGATTATCCCGGCGCTGATTATTGCGGTCCTGGTTTTGATTATTGTTATCTTGGTTTCTCCCGAATGCCCGTCCTGAAAAGATCATGCTTAAGGCATTAACCATTCTAAGCAGCATTCCGATGGTGAAAAAGAACCCGACTATCTGGAAAATAAACCCGAAAACAGGAGTGCTTTCAATATCGATAATGCTCTTGTAAAACCAGCTCGAAATAGCATTTTCTGCAAATTCAGGTTTCCAAAGTAAAAAACCGAAAACGGCCATTGCCAAAGCAACAATCCCAAATTCGAGTCCCATTTTTGGCTGTGGGCCTTCCGTTAATCGGCTTCCCTGGATTTGGATCGACATCATAGCCTTCAATTGCATATTCTGGACTTTCCCTATAAAATACATCAAAAGGATCAATCCGGTGGTGATCGATGTAGCCAAATTTCCGTTGGGATTATTCGTGCAAAAAATAATCGCTACGTCTGCAATCAGTAAATACTGAACCGTCTTGAAAGCAAGTCCTAAGGGATAAGACATCGGAATCCCGCCGCGAAGCAATACAACTCCGAATTTCAAAATTCCCCAAATGAAACTGAAAATCGCTAAAATGACTCCCAGTCTAAAAATTAAACTGATAAATTCCACAAAGCAAAAATGCAAAAAAGGGTTGAATTGAACAACCTGTTTTGGCAGGGTATTGGTATATTTGGGCAAAATTGTGAATATGAAAAATTGTTTGGTTGC
>CAMLDR010000338.1 GCA_946478775.1 uncultured Flavobacteriales bacterium | reverse complement strand
GCAATTTTTTCCCACTTAGTCAGTTCCGGTGTAACCGGCGTTGGTGTCTTTTCCTTTGTACAGGAAAACAAGATACTTATCCCGGCAACAAGTGCCGGGATAAGTATTTGATATTTTTTGAATAGTTTCATTAAAAATCAATGCTGTTTCACCGCAATCTGCTTGCAATTACAAGCATAATAAGGAGTTAAATCTGAGATATAATAATTGATATTTGTCATTTGAAATTTGAGTGGAATTGTATCGTTATTGAAGCTATTATAATAGCTGTCTGCTCCACCTCCTAATTGCCATCTTTTTGAGTTATTGTCAAAAATTGGATTATGAAATCCAATACTGACTAAATTGGGATAATTATTCGGGTTAGGACTGGATTGTTTGACAGTAAAAGTGAACTTTCCATCAAAATTTTCAAAACGTAATGAATCAACTTGGCCACTTACATGAATATGAACAATATTCATGTCATACAAATAAATACCTGTAGTATCGTAGACCTTGTATTGACCATTTACCTTCTCCCATAGGGTTGGTTCTGGAACATTGGGAATTATTGGTGTCTTTTTCTTGGTACAGGCAAAAAACATAAGACTAATCCCGACAATGAATGCCGGGATTAGTAATTGGTATTTTTGAATGAAACCCATCGTTACATTTTTACAACTTTCCGAACTGCGTAAGTTGTTCCGGAATATATACGAATATAATACGTTCCCTTGGAATAATTTGTTAAAGAGAAGCTTAGGTTTTCCGCTTTCTCCTTCCGCGAGATCATAATGCCTTTATCGTCGAATATTTGATAATATACCTCATCTGAATCAACACCCGAAATCTGTACTAAATCTGTTGTCGGATTGGGAGATAAACCCAGTTCTCTATCAAAACGCTCATGCTCTGCAATAGCTTCATTCAACTGTCTTTGCTGTTCAGGTCCTAATGGTGACTCGGCTAAAGTTGCCTCTGCTTGCTGTGTTCCTCCCGGTGCCTGCACCATTCCATTGCTACCAAATACCTCAATGAAACCATGCATAGTAACCTCCTGACCGTTACAGCCATATAGCGTAAGAACATAGGTATAAACTCCTGAATTTGGTCTCACATTGTTACCCCACATATTTTCAGTGTAACCATCCCACCAAATAGAAGAATGTGGAATCGGATTTTCCGGTGCAGGTGAAGTGAAAGAACAACAAGCACTTGTTGTTTGTCCCGTAGGTACAATATTATTCATTAAGTTTTGGTGATTATCCACGATTTCAAAACTATACCCTTTTGCATTAAAGGCACAAAACGGATGATAAGTATCTGTTACCTGAATGAAGTCATTTGTGGGATCATCATCACCAAAATTCATGAAAAACGGATTCGGTAATTCGTCATACGAAAATCCAGCCCAATCGGTGCAACAATCCTCACAATCAGTTACACAGGTAGTCGGTTCAATGATCCCTTCATAACCAGGACCAGCATCCCAAAAATCACCATAGTCAAGACTTTGACCTGCAATAAAGGTTACATCCTCATCTCCCGTAGAAACTACTTGAGTAAAACCTGACCGAATACATTTCCCGGCTTTTGTTTCTGCCGGAAGTGGCGTTCCGCTTGGTGTTCTGTTCTCATAACTTACACAAACAGGACACTGATCACAAACTACAATAATTCGGAAATCGAAAGTATCAATTCCAACACCACAAGCATTTTGATCATTAGCAGTAAGGAAATAATGATACTCTCCAGTTGGAGTGTTAAATGAAGTTACCCAACTAAGAGAAAAAAGCCCTCCATATTGTGGAGGATAGTTAAATGTAAAACCATTGGGAATGGTATTATAATTTGAGTATAATATTTCTTCATTCGAATAATCATTTGACAACACCGAATTAAAAAACACCGCATCGCCCTGGCTCACATAATAAGTATACTCTCCTGTGCCGTTAATTCCATCCATCCAGGGCGGCAGATTATCGTGGGAATTCACATTTAAATGAATGGTTTCGGTGTGGGTACAGCCTTCCGGGGTAGTCACTGTTACAGTAAAAACTCCGTTACCCATGGTTGGAATAACCGTGAGAGCCTTCAATCCAAGTCCTGAACTTAAGCTGTCATTCCCTTGTTTCCAAGTATAGATCCAGCCGTTATCGCCAGTCACCTGCAGGTCCACGGGAGTGTTCTCACAAACCGGGTTTCCGTCAAAGATGAAATCAATGTCGGGGTTGGCAAAGCAGAAAGTGACATTGGAAACGTCTTTGCAGACGCCGTAAACAGTCAATTCCGCCCGGTAGCATGTTCCAGGCTGCACCCAAACTAAATGATTAGTAGCATCAAAGGGGCCTGCTGTTCCGTTAATGACTCCTGAGCTATAGATTTCCTGGGTACCATTTACAAAAAGTTTCCATTCATAAGAGGTTTCATTAGCGGAGCCTGAGCCATCCAATAAAACCTGGTCTCCAATGCAATAAATCGGTTGGGAAACGCTTAGACTTGCCTGAGCAAGCGGAGTGCCCGGAGGAATAGTCATAACGCTTACGCTGTCTATGATATATACTGCATCTTCACCAAAACCGTAGTAAGGGCCAAAAGTCAAATAATGTACCACGCTGTTTTGAGCGGTAAAACAAGCTTTGAATTTTTTACATTGGGTACTTTCAGGAGTAACCAGCATAAATGGGGTTGCAGAAACAATGGAAGAGGTTGGGGCTGTTTCCGAAATCACTAAACCGATTGATTTGTTTACTTCCGTGGGATAATCCTTCCTTACCCAGAAAGAAACTTCATAAATTTGGCCCGCTGTTAGTTGAAGAGTAGTACCATACAT
>CAMLDR010000337.1 GCA_946478775.1 uncultured Flavobacteriales bacterium | reverse complement strand
TCTATCGCCTCTTCTTTATCATCCAGGTAGATGCACTGGATTCCTTTCCGTTCCCAGAGGGATGCGAGGTTTTTCCTGAACCAATCGTCTGTTCGTTCGGCCTTTTTAGGTGTCAGGAAATCGATGCTCTTTTCGCAAAAAGTGATGATTTCTTCGTGTGCCTCCATCATTTCCAGGGATTCCATGGCACACAAACTGTAGTGCTGCAGGAAAACTTCTGAGTTATCGGCCGTTTGACACATGCGCATAGCCTCTTTGTAATGGCGTAATGCTTCTTTGTGATCTCCTCTTAAAGCGAGTACTTTTCCGTTTTCAGCGATTTGGAGATGGAGGGTAGGTTTGTTTTCGTTCATAGTGGTTAGTATTCGTATTCAATTTCACACCCGATAATTTCCAGCTGTTTTTCAAGCAGTCTGCTCACTGTACCACCGAGTGGCATAGGGGCTTTCCAGACATCTGTGAGTTTGTCTAAATTGACATCTTTGTAAAATTTGCTCAGGATTTCCCGTGCTTTTTCAGAATCGGTAATGTTACTTACTGAGATGACATACCTTCCGAATGGAATCTGTTCTTCAGAGCAGGTTAGACCGGTTTGTTTGTACAGGTCCAGTTTTTCCTGAAGTATTCCGTAGTTAACAGATTCATCCAACAGAACAGGTAGATTGGCGTGGATTTCTGCGAGTACTTCCTCCGGCATGCCGATTTCATTTACCAAAAAGTTGGTTTGGGAAGTGCTCGTCAGGTCAAAATTTTCCAGGAGAATACGAAACCTGGCGTAACTCTGATTGTAGATCTTAACCTCATGCTTTGATCGGTGGCGTGTGAGAAACTGGTTCATTTGTTCGTAGGTTAAGTTGCGAACCCATTTTGTTTCTCCTTTAGGAATGGTGATTTCCCGGTTTGCGATGAGGTTAATTAACTTTAAGCGGTCGCTCTCTGATTCTGCAGTGAATTCAATGGTGTACAAATCCATTTTCGGGTTACTTGCAATCACTTCAGCATCTACGCGTTTTTGCAAGCTCTCTGCGGTGGCCATAGATACTCCGCCCAGAACCACACTTGGTTCGTTGAGCAAAAGTTGCAGAGATTCACTTTCATTGCAGCCCAGAAATTCAGACAGCTGTTTGTTAACGGTGCTTAATTTCACCGGATCATTGATGTGTACGGAAATATCAAGGGATTCTGTAGGCAGGGGTACTTTTTCATCCGTACTTTGTATCAAAACTTCCAGCCCGAGTTCTGTTAAAATAGTGGATGCTTTTTCTGCCAGCGCTTCATCTGCATTGTCCAAAAAGACAGCAGGCGCATTGTAAAGAATTTTGAATAATAACTCCTGATTGATCTCAAAAGCTTCGGAAATTGCTTTGATCACTTTTGGAGTCGCCGTACCAACGGAAAGGATGATAATTCGTTTCACGATTCGATTTATAATGGTTAATAATTAAGGTTGTTCGTGCAATAAGTCCTTTTCTGAACTTGCTACCTTACAAAGATAAGAAACTTATTTCGATCTGCCAAATTTTTTTGAATAAATTTTGATTAAAAATTAATCTTTTATTTATTTTATCCAGTTTTTAAAGGGTTTTAATGTGGTAATTTTTTGATTATATTTTAATCAAAAGGTGTTTTTCGGATCAAACAAAAAGCAGGTGGAGAACATGTTCTCCACCTGCTTTTATACTTTTTAATTCGATTACCTACTTGATCAGGTGAAGAAATTTTTGTCCTTCCAAATACTCACCCAAAAGTCCGGTAACTTTATACTGATAGAAATAAACTCCTTCGGAAGCTTGTTCTCCATTCGGCATAGTTCCGTCCCATTTAAAATGGATATCTGTAGATTTGAACATTAAATTCCCCCAACGATTGGTTACAACCACTTCTAGCGAAGCTACATTAGAACTTGCAAATTCAAAGAAATCGTTGTTGTGATCACCGTTCGGTGTGAAAATATTCGGGAAATCAATAATCATCGGTTGGTTCGGTTCCACCACCACAATGGTGACATAAGCGGTGTCAGAACAACCAAATTGGGATGAAGCGACCAGTATGACCGTGTACTGTCCGGTACTGTCATAGGTTTGGGACTGGCTATTGGTATTCGCGGTGTTTAAATCAATACCATTTCCAAAATCCCAATGATAGACAGTTGCATTCTGACTCCCGTTCGTTAAGTTTACTGCCAATGGTGCAGTTCCTGTTGAAGGAGTCGCACCAACAACTGCAAGCGGAGGAGCGATCAGATTCACCGCCGCGCTGGTCGCTGAACAACCATTTGCATCAGTTACAGTAACTGTAATAGGAGCCGAACTGATTGTTTGGATCGTTTGTTGGTTCCCGCCAATACTCCAAAGGTAACTTGCATACGGGCCTCCTGCATCAAGTGTAGCTTGATTTCCCTGACAATACCACAGATTTCCTGTAATTACCGGATTCGGATTCGGGTTAACAATTAGGGTTACGTTGGAAATACTGTCACATCCCGCAGAAGATTGGAAGGTTTGACTGTAAACACCTGCTGTTGATTGGGAAATACCGTGGATAACAGCACTCTGTCCCTGGCAAATCGCAACAGTAGAATTGGTTACAATTTGTGCAACCGAAGTAACATTCACAGAAGGGCTTGTTCCCTGGCAGCCATTATTATCTGTTACTGTAACGGTAATCCCGTTCTGTGCAGTAGTGTTGATGATTTGTGTTGTTGGCCCTGTACTCCAGGAATAAGCAGTATACGGTCCTCCTGCATTCAATGTAGCCTGACTTCCGGCACAATAGGTTAAATTCCCGGAAATTACAGGTGTAGGCAGATCGTTTACAGTTACCGTA
>CAMLDR010000336.1 GCA_946478775.1 uncultured Flavobacteriales bacterium | reverse complement strand
ATAATCAAACTTTTTAATTCACAACAAAAAAAATAAAATGGATTACATTTCGTTACTTTTGTCATGATGAAATTACTTAAACTCTTTTTCGGAATCGCAATTTTGGCAGCTCTTTCCCTGAGCAATTCTTCTTGTAAAAAGAAAAACCTGTTTGGAGACGGCAATCTGAGCTTTTCAAACGACACTCTGGTCTTCGATACGGTATTCACTACAATCGGGTCCACAACCAAGTATTTCAAGATCTACAACCCTCAGAATAAAGCACTAAAAATAAGTAACGTTCAATTAATGGGCGGTTCGGCTTCCAAATTCAAATTGAACCTGGATGGAACACAGGGAACCAGCTTTTCCGATTTGGAAATTCCTTCCGGCGACAGTTTGTTTTGCTTTGTAGAAGTAAAACTCAGCGTAAACGGTCAAAACCTGCCTGTGATTGTGGAAGATTCGGTACGATTCACAACCAACGGAGAAGATCAGTATGTGAAATTGGTTGCCTGGGGACAAGATATGTACTACCACTACTCCAACACCGGAATGGGAGTTTTTGACCTGAACGAAGGAACCTGGCCGAATGATAAACCACACGTTATTTATGGTTCAGCTTTTGTGGATTCGGCTAAGACGCTGAATATCATCGGAGGAACAAAAATATACTTGCATAAAAACTCGATCCTTTGGAATTACAAAGGAACTTTGAATATTGACGGAGATTACAATAACAAAGTCCTTGTCCAGGGAGATCGCCTGGAAGGATTTTATCAAAACACTCCGGGGCAGTATTACGGGATTTATTTCCAGGAAGCCAGACCTTCTATTATTGATAATTGCGTCATTAAAAACGCCACTGCCGGAATCCATGTAGATTCAAAAGATGCAGCTTACACACAAAATACGCTGACGATTTCCAATACGGAGATTAAGAATGCTTCCAGTTACGGCTTGTTTTTATTTGACGGTCCGAAAGTCTACGGAGAAAATGTATTGGTTCACAGCACGGGTGTTCATTCTTTATTAGTAATCCAGGGAGCGGACTTCACCTTCAATCATTGTGATTTCCTGGGGTATGGTGCCGGAGAAGGCGCTACACCAGCAGTGGGGATCTCTAATCACTACACTAACTCACAGGGAACTTTTGTAGCCCAAATCCCGAATGCGATTTTCAACAATTGCGTGATTTACGGAAGCAGTGGGGAGCATTTGGCTATTGACACCATTCAACCCGGTGGATTAACCTTGAATTTCAAGTTCAGAAAATGCGTGATCTTAAAGAGTGACCTGGGCAATTCGATGTTTGAGAATTGCACGGCCGCCGATCCCTTATTTATCAATCCAAGTGGCGATGATTTTGAATTCTACGGTGCATCCAGCTTGAACAATAGTGGTAATCCAGCTTATGCAGTACCATTTGATATTACAGGCGCTCCAAGAAACATGGCTGCTCCTGATATCGGGGCTTACGATAATTAATTCAACATTATAAAAACAAAAAAAGTAGGGGCGGAAAATTTTCCGCCCCTACTTTTTATATTAGATTTTATTTAGTACTTCAAATCTCCGTTGATCTCTCTTACTGCATTTGCTGCTTCGGCAAACTTCGCTTTCTCGTCTTCCGTTAGTGTGATCGTTACAATCTGCTCCACTCCGTTTTTCCCGATAATTGCAGGAACACCCAAACAAATGTCGCTTTGTCCGTACTCACCGTCCAGCATCAAAGAACAAGGAATCATTTTTTTCTGGTCACAAGCAATTGCCTGAACCATTACAGAAACTGCTGCACCCGGTGCGTACCAAGCAGAAGTTCCCAATAATTTGGTCAATGTAGCCCCTCCTACTTTCGTTTCTTCAACTACGTAGTTTTGCTTATCAGCAGAAAGGAATTCCGTTACAGGAACACCATTTCTTGTTGCTTTGCTTAATAAAGGAAGCATTCCCGTATCACTGTGCGCAGCAATTACCATTCCATCTACATCAGAGATCGGGCTATTTAAAGCCTCTGCTAATCTGTATTTGAAACGTGCAGAATCCAATGCCCCACCCATTCCGATAATTTTGTGCTTCGGAAGACCTGAAGTTTTGTGAACCAAGTAAGCCATGGTATCCATCGGGTTGGAAACCACGATAATGATCACTTCCGGAGAGTTTTTTACCAGGTTTGCAGTAACTTCTTTAACAATACCTGCATTGATCCCGATCAATTCTTCTCTTGTCATTCCCGGTTTTCTTGGAATACCTGAAGTGATAACTGCTACATGAGAACCTGCTGTTTTGCTGTAATCTCCTGTTGTTCCGGTAATTTTCGTGTCGAATCCGTTAAGAGACGCCGTTTGCATTAAGTCCATTGCTTTACCTTCGGCAAATCCTTCTTTAATGTCTACCAATACTACTTCCGAACAGAAGTTTTTCATTGCGATATACTCTGCACAGCTTGCTCCTACAGCTCCTGCACCTACTACCGTTACTTTCATTGTTATCTAATTAAAATGATGATTAATTTTCTATAAATCGCAACGAATTTAAGAATAAAACTTTGCTCCTGCCTTAAATTTTATGTAGAAATAACGTTATTTGTAAACAGGATATTAAAAATTCAAAATGATGAATTAAAAATTCAAAAAACAGGGATTCTGATTCCCTCGTGGACAGATGATTTTACTTCTGCATTTTGAATTTTGCATTTTGAATTCCTTAAAAAAGGCAACCATGCATTCAATCCTTCGTTATTGAAAAGAGACAGTGAAACAGAATTGGGAATTAGAAGATATAATTGAAGGCTGTAAGTCATCCGACAGGAGGGCTCAGGAACAATTATTCAAGAAGTTTTACGGGAAAATGCTGGTGGTTTGCCAACGGT
>CAMLDR010000335.1 GCA_946478775.1 uncultured Flavobacteriales bacterium | reverse complement strand
GGGATTTATTTTGAAAGCCGCATTTCGGGGGCAGGGATTCATGTCTCCTTCCCTTGTGCTTGCTACCCAATTTGGTCTGAACCAAATGCAACTCAAACAGGTTACTGCATTTACAAAACCAGATAATGAAAAATCAATAGCTGTGCTGAAGCGAAATGGCTTTTTACCGGAAAATGAAATGGAAGGAGCATATCTGAAGTTTGTTTATCGCCGGGAATTGTAAGCCATTTTACTAAATTACTCATGCCAACAAAATCTCATTGAAAAAGAGGTGGTTATGGTTTTGTAAAAACCGATATTTCGAAAAAAATAATTTTTCTATCCTCATTCTCCAATAAATGACTACTTTTGCGGCGGGGTAAGTCTTTTACGACCAGCTCCCTCTAATTCCTCCAGGACGGGAACGTAGCAAAGGTAAGAGGTTGTAGCGGTGCGATAAGAGTAGCTTACCCCTCTTTTTTTGCTCTTCAGTTTGGTGTTTCTTACGCACTATTTATTATATAAAGTTTTAATTTTTAAGTGATAAACTAATTTTACTTAAAGTGATAGTTTAATCCTGTCGTAATATTGCGGAATTACATCCGTTGAGCCCCGATGATAGCATCACGTGACTGCAATATCTTGTGTAAAACTTCCATTTGTTTCCCATGATTCTCATACTAAATGGGTTTATCTTTGTTCCCCAAATAGATAAAACATGAAATTTTTCATTGATACAGCAAACCTGAACGACATTCGTGAGGCAAATGATTTAGGAATCTTGGATGGTGTTACAACCAATCCGTCTTTAATGGCCAAAGAAGGCATTACAGGTCAAAACAATATTTTAAAACATTACGTGGATATCTGCAAAATTGTAGATGGTCCGGTAAGCGCGGAAGTGATCGCTACGGATTTGGAAGGAATGATTCGCGAAGGAGAAACCCTGGCTGAATTGCACAAGCATATTGTGGTGAAAATTCCCATGATCCCGGAAGGGATTAAAGCGATCAAATACTTTTCTTCCAAAGGAATTAAAACGAATTGTACCCTGATCTTCAGTGCCGGACAGGCTTTGCTTGCTGCAAAAGCAGGTGCGAGCTATGTTTCTCCTTTTGTAGGTCGTTTGGACGATGTATCTACAAACGGGTTGGATCTGATCCAGCAAATACGCGTCATTTATGACAATTACGGATTTGAAACGGAAATCCTCGCTGCTTCGATCCGTCACCCGATGCATATCATTCAATGTGCAGAAATCGGTTCGGACGTTATGACAGGACCGTTAAGCGCTATTTTGGCATTAGCCAAACATCCTTTAACAGATAACGGGTTGGCACAATTCCTGGCCGACCACGCAAAAGGAAATAAATGATAATTATTGAACAGCAGGCATACGATGCGTCGCGTGCCTGCTGTTTTATTTCGATGAATTCGCTACTTGTAATTTGATCATTCATCCACCTATTCCCATCTTTCAACCCGAATATTTTTCCTTTAGTCCAAAATCGGTTGTGTTCTATGACCATTCTGTTATTTTTGTGCTAACATTGTACTTTATGAAGAAACTCATTGCAGTCGTTGCTTTTTTTTCTGTTTTGCTTTCAGCAAATGCGCACGAGTATTATTTTGCTTTCGGCGAAGTGGAATACAATGCGTCAACCAAAAAGCTGGAGATTACGTTGGAAATGAGCGCTCACGATGTGGAATTCGATATGAAGCGATCCGGAATAGAACTGGACAAACACATCGAGGACCAGGTAAAGAACCCGGCTTTTAAAAAACGTTTGGAAACTTACCTGGCCCAGGGATTTAAAATAAGCAATGGCGACCTGGCACTTTCATTGACTTTGATCGGGTTCGATGTTTCGCCCAATGGAATGCTCTATGCTTACATGGAAAGCGCTCCGTTGGAATTGGAGACCAAATTGACCTTCTGTTTCAATCTGCTGATGGAAGCCTTCCCGAACCAACAAAACAAAATCACTTTTATTCGAAATAACGAAAAACAAACAGCTGTATTTTTGCCCGCTAAACCTACAGAAGTCATAACCCTGTAATTATGAAGAAAACACTCTCTTTCTCACTTGTCCTTGCAGCGCTGAATGTTTCGGCACAAACGAAATTTGCTCAATTGGACGTGGAGCTTCCGACTCCGAATGAATACCGCACGGCGGCCGGAGCACCCGGACATGGATATTACCAGCAAAAAGCGGATTATAAAATGAACTTGACACTGGATGATTCCAAACAGGTGATTCGCGGAGAAGAAGTCATTACATACACCAATAATTCTCCGGATGTACTGGAATATTTGTGGCTGCAGCTCGATCAGAATATTTTTAAACCGGATTCCGACAGCAAACTGATTGCAGTGGAGAAAATGGAAGATTTCCAGTCGATCAGAGATGTAGAACGGAAATTGATGACTTTTGAAGGTGGGTTTAACATCGAAATGGTGGCAACAGTAAACGGGGAGAAAATGCATTATGCTATCAATAAAACCATGATGCGCATTGATCCGGCAAAACCTTTGGGACCAAAGCAAAGTATTTCATTCCGGATCAAATGGTGGTACAATATCAATGACCGGATGAAATTCGGCGGACGATCAGGTTACGAGTACTTCGAAAAAGACGACAACTATCTCTACACAATTGCACAGTTCTTCCCGAGAATGTGTGTATACAATGATGTGGAAGGTTGGCAGAACAAACAATTTTTGGGAAGAGGAGAATTCACGCTCCCGTTCGGGGATTACGAAGTGTCGATTACGGTTCCGTCGGATCACATTGTTGCAGGTACCGGAGAATTACAAAACGGTTCCTCCGTTATGACGGGGGAACAAAAACAGCGCATGGAGAAAGCAAAAGCTTCAA
>CAMLDR010000334.1 GCA_946478775.1 uncultured Flavobacteriales bacterium | reverse complement strand
TGCCGAATTTTTGTGCAATGAACCTGGGAACAATGGAAATTGCGCTGGAAGCAGTGGACCGTGTAACGATCTCAGATGCACAGGGAGCGTTTGTATTGCCTGACAGAGCGCAAGTCAAGATCAGCAAGAACAGGGATTTTAAATTCACGGGATGGGCTTCTTCCGGTAAATTCGAGATCCACACATTGGAAGCGAATTATGCTTACGAAGCGAATAAGATCAACCTGATCAAAACCGATAAGAGTTATTTCCGTGCGAAACCACTTTCGCAGGCAGATGGAAACAGATCCATTGCATTAGGTTCTGCCGTGAATGGAATTGTTGGAGAAATTCTTGTGGACGATCCAACGAATCGTGCCGGAATGAAGAAAGAAATTACGAAATACCCGATCCTGAAATCGACGAAACCTTCCAAAGTTTATTACAACCAGGACAATTTGTTTAAAGGAGCTTACGATTCCGCACGATTCTATTATACCTGTCTTCCATTCGAAATGGATAGTTTGGATAACTTCTCGGAGAAATCCTTCCGTTTGAAAGGAGAATTGGTTTCTGCAGGAATTTTCCCGGTCATTAAGGAAGATTTGAAGATCATGCCGGATTATTCCCTTGGGTTCAGTACGGTGGCTCCACCGGAAGGACATGTTTTCTACGGTACAAAAGCAATGTACAAAAACAAAATTGTGCTTTCCAATAACGGATTGCAGGGAGCAGGAGTCATCAACTTCATCCATTCTATTTCCGATTCCAAAGCATTTACCTTCCTGCCGGATTCAACGCTTGGTTATGCCAAGTTTGAGAACAAACCGATAGAAGCAGGAGTTCAATTCCCGGATGTAAAATCTCCGGATGCCTTCATTACGTATGTTCCAAGACAAAATGTATTGAAAGCATCTTCTACACAGGAAAACGAATTGACTTTCTTCAACGGAGAAGCGAAGATGAAAGGAACAGCAATTGTTCAGCCTACAGGAATGACCGGATACGGAATTATTTCCATGCAGAAAGCCAGTCTGGGATCAGATAACTTCAAATTTAAACGCTACGATATCGATTCGGACACTTCCGTCTTTAACTTGAAGAACCCTTACCCGGAAGAAGGAGAAAGTCCATTGGCATTTGCTTCGAATAACGTGAACGCACACATTTCATTCAAGGATAGAAAAGGGGACTTTAAGTCCAACGACGGCGAAGAATTGAAGATTTTCCCGGTCATTAAGTACGCAGCAAAAGTGGATCTTTTTACCTGGTTAATGGATCAGGATGAAATGGAATTGTCTAAAAAAGGAGGTGGAAACAGTTCCGGAGACATCAATATCAATACAGACCTGAACCTGGCACAGCCAAATATGTTCTCCATTCATCCGGACCAGGATTCCCTGCAATTTGCGGCTCCGAAAGTGAAGTTTTCCATGAAGAAAAAAGTGTTGTATTGTTCGAACACAACCTTTATAGATGTAGCGGATGCACGGATTTACCCGGATAGCGCTAAAGTGACCATTCACAAGAACGCAGTAATGGACCCGCTCTTAAATTCAAAGATCGTAGCCAATTACGTAACCAAATACCATACGTTCTTAAATGCGAACACCACGATAGCAGCGCGGAGAAAATATACTTCGGAAGGAGATTATCCATACTACGATGCAGATTCGACGAGAACATTGATTCACATGGATAAAATTGGAGTTGATTCCACATCACAGACTGTTGCAACCGGAACGGTTAAAAGCGAGGCCGGTTTCAAACTCAATAAGTACTTTGATTATTACGGGCCAATGAAAATTAAAGCTGCTAATCCATTGATCAGCTTCACCGGTGCAACCCGAATTAATCACAACTGTGAGAAGTTTTCGAAAAGCTGGATGTCCTTTACGGCTGAGATCGATCCGAAGAACATTCAAATCCCGGTTACACCGAACATGAAAACATTGGACGGGCAGGCCATTGCAGCTGGTATTGTATGGAGGGATTCCCGTCAAAAAGATTCCATCCGTTTGTACCCTACATTCCTTTCTTCCTTAGAAGATCCGAATGATCCGGTTTTCATTACGGCAACCGGCGTGCTGCAATATGATTTCTCTTCAAAAGAATTCCAGATCGGACCAAAAGAGAAATTACTGAACCGCAATGAGCCGGGTAACTTCATTTCACTTCATACGGAAAGTTGTTCCATGAGCGCTGAAGGAAATATCAATATGGGAATGGATTACGGAGATGTGACGGTAGATGCTGTCGGAACGGTTACTTACAACCAGGAAAGCGGACAAACAGATGTGAATGCAACCCTGAGACTGAACTTCCCGATGGATAAAGGTGTTTGGGAAAGTGTGGGTCAGCGAATCGTGGATTATGAAGGTTCAAAACCATTGTCGTTTGAAACTACCAACATCGAACAGGCATTGTTGATGTGGGGAGACCGCAAAACAGCCGATAAGATCAAATCCGATTACACCCTTTCCGAAGACAAGAAAGTGAAACGCTTACCGGAGGGATTGGAAAAATCCATCGTGATTACCGGAGTTCGTCTGAAAAACATTCCGATGACTAAAGATATCCGTGGTTTGATGTCGAGCCTGGAAGGTGCTGCTATCGTTAATATTTATGGAAAACCGGTGATGAGACAAGTGGTATTCCGTGCTGCATTTGAGCAGATCTATTCTCAGAACGGAGACCATTTCACCATGATGATGCAGGTTCCGGGCGGACCGGATTACTTATTTGATTATGCGATGATGAAACGCGATGGAACCCTGAATATCATCACAAGTGATTCAGAACTTGCGAATTCCATCAATGCGATCAAAGAAGATAAGCGTAAAACAAAAGGGTTCTTATACCAAATCTCAACAAATAGCGTGTATTTAGGCAAACTAAATGCTATTT
>CAMLDR010000333.1 GCA_946478775.1 uncultured Flavobacteriales bacterium | reverse complement strand
GATAAACATGAATTGCTTTTGGAAAATTCCCCTGTGCGGCATATATTTTTGCCAAAGTCTCTGAAACAGGAATGCGCTCATCGTCCAAACTTTCTTTTGCTTTTTTCGAAGGAGAATAAAATTCGGTCTTCGTTCTGGGCATACTCGGATTGGTTTCAATGAACTTGTCTATGATTTCCTGTTGCGTAGTTTTTTCCTGCAGCTTTTCGTCTTTGCCATATGAAACTTCAGTCTTCGAAAGCATCGCTTTCTCTTCTTCTGAATGATCTCCTGCTTTCAGCCAGCTTGTGAAGGAACGCTTGCTGTCAGTTGAAGCGCGAGGTATAGAGACGTTTTTCTCATTATCGTTTACACTACGAAGTTCAGAGAACGAAGTAGTGTTCTCGCTCTCATTCTGCTCCTGTTGATGCGGTTCAATGTACGGTTCTTCTATTTCTTCTGTAGTCTGCGGAGACTGTAAATCTGCTTCATTCTCATTTAATTCGAAGCGATTGGAAATCTGCTTTGGATTCTCGCTCTCATTCTGAGCAATGTAGTCTTGTGACAAGGTAGCTGCAACCGTATCAAAATCGAAAATGTCGTTTGCCTGTGGCGATTGTAATGCTGTCTCAGGTTCTTTTTCTTTCGTCTCTTCCGTCTGATTGATCGGCTCGGGAATTTCTTCCGCTATCGGTTCAATAACTTCCGGTTCGGTATCGATTTCAGAAATTTCTGCTGTTTCTGTGATTGCAGTAGCGGTCAGTTGCGACTGATCAGCTACAGGTTCATTCTCCTGAACCGGAGCGATTGTAAAATCTGCTACTGACTCACTCTCATTTAATCCGAAGCGATTGGAAATCTGCTTTGGATTCTCATTCTGTCCTGATAAGGACTCAAATGCGCCATGCAGCAAATGAAATAACCGGGTGCGATCAGATAATTTATAAGCTTGTTTCGGAAGTACTTCGTCCAAATGAACCGATTGGAAACGGGAAACTCCCTGAAGGTACAAAAGTGAATAAACCGATGAGTACGGATGCTTTTCAGATAATTCGCGCAGTACTTCCACATCCTCGGAACGCATCAGTTCCGGACGCAGGATAAATTCGGCTATTTGTTCTGTATTCAGCATTACCAGTTGGATAATAATTTATTTACAACGTCCTGAACAACCTGTTGATTAATGGATTCCAATAAACGGGTTTCCACATCAACCAATTGCTCATTGGATTCATAATCGGCGAAACGTGAACTGGTAAACTCCATTTTTTCCAAACCTTTTGTAGGTGTAAGTATAGTGAAATTAACTGAAACCGTTAAACGGTTCTTTGCGGCCAGATCCCCTTGCTGGATTGCAATAGGAGAGGTGTTGTAGCCAGAAATTGTTCCGCTGATTTTTATTTGGGCATCTTCCAGTGTGGAAGCAAGTTTCAGACGGGTGTTGTTTTGGATACCGCTTCGCATGGCCTCCGATAAATTTGCCGGATAATTAGATGGCGCTGTGGCAGCAGTCAATTCCAGCGGGGTAACGTAAAATTCTTCCCAATCCTCAGGCATTGAAGTGTCAAAAGGACTTAAGAAGGTTTTCGGCCAGCAGCTGCTTAAACCTGCCAGTAAAATAAGTGCGAGTGCTAGTTTTTTCATCCCTGGATATCGTATTCTTTGATCTTGCGATACAAAGTTCGTTCCGAAATTCCCAATTCTTCCGCAGCGTACTTTCTTCTTCCGCGGTGTTTGTCCAATGCTTTTTGAATCAGTTCCCTTTCACGGTCTTCCAGGGATAAGGACTCCTGCACCTCCTCATGAATCTCGTAATCTTCCGTATCCGGATCCCGGTAATTGTCGGAATCGAAAACCACCGGTTTTACCGTTTCGGTTTTGATCGGTGTTGGAGGCAGAATGCGTTTTTCTCCCAGGTTGATATCGTGATATAATCGGTTGACGACGGCTGCCTGGTCATTGGATAAACTGAAATCACCCTGGTGATTCAATAATTCGACCACCAGTTTTTTCAATTCATTCAGGTCGTTTTTCATATCGAAAAGGAACTTGTACATCAATTCCCGTTCGTCGATCTTGGTTTCCTGGGCATTTACTACTGCGGGAAAAAACTCCTCAGCATGCGGCAAATAAGATTGCAAACGCGGTCCGTCAATATCACGTTCCTGTTCGATCACGGAAATTTGTTCCACCAGGTTTTTCAACTGGCGGATATTTCCCGGCCAATGGTAAGCGTTCAGCAGTTCAACGGCATCTCCTGTCAGTTTCACTGCCGGCATGCGGTATTTCTCCGCAAAATCACTTGCGAATTTCCTGAAAAGCAAATAAATATCTTCTTGTCGCTGACGTAAAGGAGGCAGTGGGATCGGAACAGTGCTCAATCGGTACAATAAATCCTCGCGAAATTTCCCGGATTGGATCGCCCGCTGCATATTTTCATTTGTAGCTGCAACGACACGTACATTGGTCTTGATCACTTTCGAAGAACCGACCCGGATAAATTCTCCCGTTTCCAAAACACGCAGCAAACGAACTTGTGTTTGCATCGGTAATTCGGCAACTTCATCGAGAAAAATAGTACCACCGTCTGCCACTTCAAAATACCCTTGCCGGCTTCCGGTTGCCCCGGTAAAAGATCCTTTTTCGTGTCCGAATAATTCCGAATCGATTGTACCTTCCGGGATTGCTCCACAGTTTACGGCAATGTATTCATTGTGTTTGCGGGCGCTCAACTGGTGAATGACCTGCGGAATGATTTCTTTACCTGTCCCGCTTTCCCCGGTCACCAAAACCGAAATATCTGTAGGAGCCACCTGCATAGCAACTTCTAAGGCGCGGTTCAATTGCGGAGCATTTCCAATGATCCCGAATCGCTGCTTGATTTGTTGAAGTGACATCGTGCTCATCTTGTCTTAATTAGCGTGATTTACCAATTCGCCGATC
>CAMLDR010000332.1 GCA_946478775.1 uncultured Flavobacteriales bacterium | reverse complement strand
ACTCCGATATTGAATACTTTTTTCGACCCCAAATAGGTTCCAACCATAAACGGAAGTAAGTTGCT
The DNA here is from genome assembly GCA_946478775.1 of uncultured Flavobacteriales bacterium. The sequence continues at coordinate 2,877 of CAMLDR010000332.1, read as the reverse complement.
TTCTTCATCCAGAAACTCATAATGAATATATCCGGCAGTGCTCCATGAACGGTTGTAAGGATTGTAATCGGAAACATTCGTCGTAATGGCTTTGGCTTCATTGGCCTGGAACGGATCATTTGCAGCTAAACGGTAATCCAGCTTCCCAATCTTTCCCTTCGCAAAAACTCCTAAATACCGGGCAAACTGGTCACTCTTATCAATATTGTACCAGTTGAAAATCGGTGCATCCTGAGCCATAAAATTCAGCGTACTTGCATTGGTCATACGCGATACACCATTCCAGTAATGCAGCCCCGCTCCAATGTTCAAAAACCGTTTGAAAACCGTGTAATCGACATAAGCTTCGTGCAGGAACAATTGCGGTTTTTTTCCATTTGTACTGGCAACACCGCCGCTAAAGGTACTTTGGTTATTAATCCCGAAATGGGTCAAAATCAAAAACCGGTCGCTAATCTGGGAAAAGGTCAGAAAGCGTGATCTTCTGAGAGAAATATCGTATGATTCATTAATGGGTTTTCCCGCAAGGGTACTTCCGCTATTATTCTGATTGTACTTGAGCCAGATTTGATGCCAGGTGATAAAACGGATGTACCTTGATCCGTCTTCATTCAGTTTCATTTTCAACCCACCTTCATAACCGGGAAATCCTTGTCCGAAAACGGGACTCATGAAAAGTGCAATAGCTCCAAAAAGTAGTAGATGTTTCATTTCTCTTTCGAATTTTCGTTAATAACCAGGATAGTGAGGCTAAGAGACGAAAAAGGAAAGAGCTTTCAAAAAGAGACATAGATAATTGGTCACTATATATTTTACCTTATTTAACAGGGAATTCAATCGAAACTAAAAATGCAGAATTCAAAACTTAAAATTCTATTCGAAAAAAAACTCAATGAATTAAAGGAATAATATGAAATATACTTTTTTTGTAAAGCTATATCATTTTAGCAAAATGACTTTTAATCCCTGAGTCCTTCAAGACAGCATACCGCAAAAACAAAACCCCCAACATTGCTGTCGGGGGCTTCAATAGTTTATTCATCAATCTTGTACTTCTTAAAGAACGAATCCCAATCCCAAAGGAAATTGATCATAATCTGATCCATTCGTTTCAGGAACAAAGGATTAGGAGATTGCAGGCGTTTAAAATACTCATCCTGAAAGTCATTCAGATCGTATTTTTGGAACACAGTCTTAGACATCGCATAAACCATATTCTTAGAAGGATGGTTGATCCGCTGCATAAATTTCTGGTATTCCCTCACTTTTGCTTCTGCATCAACTGCAGATACTCCCATCAACGAACCCATTTGTTCGAAAATGATCTTCTCAATCCTGTTTGCCTGAACAGTTTCAAACGTGGTTTCCAAGGATGAAATGTTTGCAACCACCACAATCATCGTGAATTGTCCGTTGCGCTCTACAGGAATAGAAGGAGAAGTTACAAAAGCTAAATCTTCATTGATTAGATCCACAACCTCAACGAAACCATTGTCCACAATTTCGAAAATCCCATTCAGGAAAACATTCGCTAACTGTGTGTCCGACAATCTTTTTTTTAATAGTGTCCCTAGCATAGGCCTGTATTATTCGTTACTTACAAATTTAGGTGGGAACTCGTGTTATTTTTTAAGCCATGTTATTTAAATGTTAACTAAGTTATTAACATAATTTCCCCAAGTTTTCACAATCTTTCAACGTTTTCCATTTTTGGTTGTACATTTATGAAAAGCGCAGTATGAAAGTAATCCCCTTTGTTGTCTTTTTGCCAATCCTATTCGTTCTCTTTTCATGTTCCGATGAAAACGAAAAAAGTTTGAATGACACATCCCAAAAAACGATTACACTTTCAGCAACACAGCAGCGGGATACCGTATTCTTAACTTTCAGCATCCCGGAAAAAACCATTCGTGCCCAACGTACCGGAAAACTGGAGCGCCTCATTGAAAACCCGGAACTCAAAAAAAACAGCTTGCTTGTTCAGTTTGATGATTACGACGCATTCGTTGAATTAAGCGGAGAGAAAGAAGCCTTGAAAGAAGATCTCACCAATCTGATTAATGCATTTCCGCAATCCCTGCGGCCTATTGAAAAGAAATGGCGTGATTTTGCAAATAAACTGACTCCAGACAAAATGATGCCTGCTTTTCCAACGCTTGAATACAAAGAGGAAGCCGGATTAATTGCCGAAGCGAAAATCGAAGAAAAGCACCTGGAAATCCTGAAGAAGGAAGCAGCACTGCAGAATTATTTCCAATTGAGTCCGGAAGATGGCTATATCACCAAAGTGTATGCCCACACGGATGATTATGTCAGAAAGAACAAACCGTTGATTTCCTATTGTTCAAAAAAAATCAAGGCTACTGCAGAAGCAGCTTTCCCACTATCCAAAAAAATTACCCGGCAACTCGAATCGAATTTTATTGTCAGACTTCCTGTTGAAAGAGCTAAAATCACTAAAAGATCCACTACCAAAATCACTTATTCCCTGATACTTAAGCAGTCTTTGAATCCCAAAAATTGTCCCAACTATTTCATCGTCAGACTGGATAAAAATGCATTTCAGGTTCCGAAGGAATTTGTTGGAAAGGATAAAAAAGTCATCGTTTCAGGAGAAAAGGAACGGGTACAGGCTTATTTCAATAACGGAAAATACCAGATCTACAGCGAAAAGCCTTCTTTAAGGGTGCAAAAAATCTGAATAATTACAAATTCCTAATGCCGAATTTTAAATTTTAAATTTGGTTTAGGTTTACCAATTTCGATTCCTAATGAGATAATAACGAGTTCCCAATAGAACCCAAACCGAAACTTAAGGAAGTGTAATTCGTAATTCGTAATTCGTAATTCGTAATTCGTAATTCGTAATTCGTAATT
>CAMLDR010000331.1 GCA_946478775.1 uncultured Flavobacteriales bacterium | reverse complement strand
CATTCCAGCCGTGATCGATCATCATTGTGTCCCGGTGCCGTTTCCAAAAGCCATGCTTTTTGCCATGCTGGTAATCACCAGTTTCTATTATTTCCCTACCGCCGGGCCATTGGCTTTTGTACGGGCCGTGGAGTTCTCCATTTTCGTAAGTGGAATACTCCGTGGGGTTACCCATGGTAAAAAGGGTTCTCGATCCGTGGTGTAATCCGTTTTTATAATGAGCTAATTCCAGGAGGATTTCTTTCGACTCTTCCATATAGCTATGTATCCATTCGCCTTCCAGTTGGTTACTGCGATATGTACCCTTAACATAATACACCGTTTTTTGGGGGACAGATTTGTTGCCGAAATGTTTTATCGTTCCCGGTTTAATGAACCGGAATGGTCCTTCCAACACTCCGTTCACATACGTCAATTCCTTCGTGATTATCCCGCTTTGTAGGTCAGCAATTGCCCAAAGACCCGATTTCTGGTTATTCACATAACTATTTGAGGACATGACCTTGCGCTTATCAACGGAATTGAGAATAATGTGCTGCTCCAGGCTGTCCCCATTCGCACTCAGAAGGTACTCAGCAACAAATACGCTTGTTGTATCAAATTGACCGTTCTTTGCACCCTCAAAAGGAATCCAGTCGATAATGCGGAAAGTACCGTCCGGATTGTAGAATACGGATGAGTCACAGTACCTTCCATATACCAGATGGTAATTTGCCACAAGCTTTCCCTGCTTATCCCATTCGCGCTGGAGACCAAAACGCTGACCTTCTTTCATGGACCATTCCTTAAGCATTCTTCCATTCGGATCAAATTCAAAGTACTTGCCGGATTGGTAATCCATCGAACTGACGACTTTTCCTTTCACAAATTTGGTTTCTGAACTAATCTTCCCGGAATTGTAGTGGATCTTCGATAACAGTTCCGGTTTTTTAGGATCAGTAATTATCCAGTTGCCGTTTTTTTTCCCTTCCACGTACTGTCCGTCCTCTACCAGCCAGCCATTATACCATTTTTTGAATTTTCCGTGAAGTCGGCCATCGTGAATGTTCTCAATGACCAGTTCGCGCCGGTCCCGGCTATAAACTTTGTGTAAACCCACTGGCTTCCCATGTGCGTAATTTCGCAGTTCCTGTAGTTCGCCATTTTCAAAATACACATAGTAAATACCGTGATATTCACCTTTCCAGTCGAAATGTATCACTTCTGTTTTATGGCCTTCAGGCGACCAGCTCGCTGCTTTATAGCAATGATCCTCGTCATAATAATGATGGACACTTTTGATTCTACCATACGGATACCATTCCACCATTTTTTTAAGCGTGCCCATTTCATAAGTCTGCTCCTGCGATTTTATTCCATGATTATTCCAAAACGTGTATTTACCGTGGATGGTTTCCCCCACACAATCGCATTTGGAGTATAATTGTCCTTTTTCATTGAAATGCTCTCCGCAGGGGGGAAGCCATTTTATTTTACTCGTTTTCAAAGTGAAAACCGGGGTCGGTTCTATTTGACCGGTAGAAAAAATGGAAATAAAAAATACGATGAGTGTAAACAGCTGTTTCATTGAAGATTAAATTTACTCTTAAAACATATTTGATTGTTTGAATTAACATTTTAATAACGATCGGGGAGATTGGAGCTCTTCCCCTTTCAATACCAAAAGCCTTTCCAGTGCTATGCCTACAGAAGCTTTTGGTTTTTGTATGATCTGTTACGCTCCAAGCGGATAATCGAATTATTCACAAAATCATTGTAGCTTTACGCCACAAAAAACATCCCTTTGAAACAGCTTCTGATTATAGACGACGAAGAAAAACACCGTTCATTACTGGCCAGGATTATTCGATCCGAAGGCTATGAAGTATTTGAAGCCGGTGATTGTGAATCGGGACTCAAGAAATTGGCTCAAAAGGCAATCGATGTGATTCTGTGTGATGTCAAATTGCCGGACGGAAACGGCATTGACCTGGTGCCGAAAATCAAAGAACGCTTTCCGGATGTGGAAATCATTTTGCTCACTGCCTTCGGAAATATTTCCGATAGTGTGCAAGCCATGAAAGATGGAGCATTCGATTACATTGTCAAAGGAAATGACAACGATAAAATCATTCCTTTGCTTTCACGTGCATTTGAAAAAGTAGAGCTCAGAAAACGGGTGCGTGATCTGGAAAAACGCGTGGGCAAAAAATACACATTCGATTCCATTATTGGTAATTCGCCGGCTATTTCGAAAGCAATCGAACTGGCACGAAAAGTTTCTGCTACAGACGCTACGGTATTGCTCACCGGAGAAACGGGAACCGGAAAGGAAGTATTCGCGGAAGCCATCCACTTTGCCAGTAGCCGCTCAAATAATAGTTTTGTAGCACTCAATTGCAGCACATTTAGCAAAGAGATTCTGGAAAGTGAGTTGTTTGGCCACAAGCAGGGGGCATTTACCGGAGCAACGAAGGACCAAAAAGGATTGATCGAAGAAGCAAACGGAGGAACTCTTTTCCTGGATGAAATCGGTGAAATGCCTCTGGAACTGCAGGCAAAACTTTTACGCCTTTTGGAAACTTCCGAATACCTGAAGATCGGTGATACCAAACCAAGTCATTCGAATTTCAGGTTGATTGCTGCAACAAACAGAGATTTGAAGAAAGAATCCGAAGAACAACGATTCCGCTCAGATTTGTATTTCAGGTTGAATGTTTTCCAGGTTGAACTGCCGTCGTTAAACAGTCGTGCAAAAGACATCAAACCATTAACCAAACACTTTGTGGAACAATTCTCGGCAAAATCCAATCGCAAAACTTTGGGAATTGACGAGGGTTTCCTGGAGAAATTGAGCTTGTATTCCTGGCCCGGGAATATTCGGGAATTGAAAAACATCGTAGAACGCGCTGTTATTTTAGCAGAATCGAATACATTGACCGTGGATGATCTTCCTCCGGAAATTCAATTTATCCAGGAGCATAAAAACAATACCTTATCGGCTTTTTCAA
>CAMLDR010000330.1 GCA_946478775.1 uncultured Flavobacteriales bacterium | reverse complement strand
TTTGACCTTCCGGATGAACTGATTGCCGAATACCCAAGTGAAAACCGTGATGAAGCACGATTAATGGTAGTCCACCGGGATACCGGAAAAATCGAGCACCGCTTGTTTAAGGATATTATCAATTACTTCGGAGAAGGTGATGTGATGATTATGAACAACACACGTGTATTCCCTGCGCGGATGTACGGAAACAAAGAAAAAACGGGTGCGAAGATCGAAGTGTTCCTGTTACGGGAATTGAACCGAGAAAGCCTTTTGTGGGACGTTTTGGTTGATCCGGCGCGTAAAATCCGAATTGGAAATAAATTGTATTTCGGTGATGATGATTCATTGGTTGCAGAAGTAATTGACAACACCACTTCCCGCGGAAGAACCCTCAGATTCTTGTTTGACGGACCTTACGAAGAATTTAAAGCAAAAATTACAGAGCTTGGAGAAACACCGCTTCCGAAATACATCAAGCGTGAGGTGGAAGAAGCAGATGAAGAACGATACCAGACCATTTACGCAAAAGAAGAAGGAGCTGTTGCAGCACCAACTGCGGGATTGCATTTTTCGCGGGAATTGCTGAAGCGTTTGGAGTTGAAAGGCGTAAATTTTGCCGAAGTAACTCTGCACGTTGGTTTGGGTACTTTCCGTTCTGTTGAGGTAGAAGATCTGACCAAGCATAAAATGGATTCCGAGCAGGTAATCATTACAGAGAAGGCTGCAAATATTGTAAACGAAGCAAAAAGAAATAAGAAACGCGTTTGTGCGATCGGAACGACTTCCATGCGTGCGGTTGAAACCTCAGTGTCTACAGACAATATGTTGAAAGCGTTCGACGGCTGGACAAATAAATTCATTTTCCCTCCGTATGATTTCAGTATTGCAGATAGTTTGGTAACGAATTTCCACACACCACTTTCTACTTTATTGATGATGATCTCCGCTTTCTGTGGTCACGATTTAATGATGGAAGCATATCACGAAGCTATTAAAGAAAAATATAAGTTCTATTCGTACGGAGATGCGATGTTAATACTGTAAGAAGTTCCCCGAAAAATTTTTTCGGGGATTTTTTTATCAAAAAAATTGACTAAATTTGTCTAAATGAATTTAGTCAAAATGAGTTTAGGATCTGTTTTTAAAGAGGCACGCATGCGGTTCAACTATACCTTGAAAGAGCTTTCAAGTCTTTCAGGAATAGATACGTCTTTACTGAACAAGTATGAAAAAGGGGAAAGGCAGCCTTCTGAAAAACACCTTCAATTACTTATTTTACATTTGGAGCTTAACGAAGATGACACCAAAGCAAGCTGGATAGGTGAGCGGATATATGCCTTATTTGATGATGACAGTCGTTTGTTTGAAAAGGCCATGCAAGTTGCTGAGAAGCGCATTGCCTATAATCGCAAGAGCAAGACAAGACATGAGAAATCCATTTCTTCTGAATTGAACGAATTGCTGCAAGAATGTTCTGAGCTATTAAGTATATGGTCGTCTAAGCGTCCTTTGAATCAGTTACAGCTGAAGAAAATGGAAGAGTATTTCAATTTGAATTATACGTATGAAAGTAATCGAATCGAAGGAAATACATTGACTTTACAGGAGACTTATCTGGTAGTTAATGATGGAATTACTGTTGGCGGGAAATCTGTCCGGGAACATTTAGAAGCGATCAATCATGCCGAAGCGATCACTTACTTGGGAGAAATTATTCAGAATAAAACCGTATTTTCGGAGCGCATCCTGAAAGAAATTCACCACTTAATTCTAAAAGGAATAGATCGTGAAAATGCCGGTGTTTATCGTGCAATTGGTGTTCGGATTTCAGGAAGTGCTCATCTGCCCCCTGAGCCATACCTGCTCAATTCACTTATGGAAGAGGTATTTGTGTATTACAAGGAAAACAAATCAATACTCCATCCGGTTATTCTCGCAGCAGAAATGCATGAGCGTATTGTTCGCATACACCCGTTTATTGATGGCAATGGCAGAACGTGCAGATTAATTATGAACCTCATTTTGATGCAGCATGGTTATCCGATCGCAAATATCAAAGGGGAGCTGGAGAACCGGCTTCGTTATTACAACGCATTGGAAACAGCTTCTAAAGATAATAAGCATGCATTCTATACACTGATAGCAGAAACGGTGATTCATGCATTAAAGGAACACATTGCGCTTTGCGGTTAGGTTAGATACATAAAAAAACCTTGCTACAGAAGAGCAAGATTTTTTGTTTTTAGTAAGTTCCAATCGATAACATGACGAGAGTACATGCTATTTCAGGGTGAATGCCGGCAGCTCTCAGTTTTTGAATAAATGCCGGGTTCTCAGTTCCAGGATTGAAAATGACCCGGTTTGGTTTTAATGCGATGATTTTATCAATATATTCCTCCTGGTTTTGAGGGCCTAAATACAAAGTAACGGTTTCAATGTCCCAATTCGGATTCCATTCCGTTTCAATTTCTACGTCCTCTACTTTTCCAGCTTTCTGCCCGAAGGCAACTACCGGGTATTTATGACTGCGCAATGCACGAATCGCCCTGTTTGCGTAACGATCCTCCTTTGTTGTTGCTCCGATGACCAATGTTTGTTCCATGTGAATGACCTTATTTTATAGATACTTTAAATTACGAATTATTTCATAAAAAAAGACACCCAAAAGAGTGTCTTTATTGAAAGTCCATCCGGGAATTATTTTCCTTACAGGATTTGATAAAGTTCGTTTAAGTTCGGTGAAATGATCACTTCAATACGTCGGTTCTTTGCTTTGTCTTTCGGATCTACCGGATGGTATTCTCCTCTTCCTGCAGCCATCAGTTGCATCGGATTCATTTTGCTGTTCCCGATCATAATCTCAACAACAGCCGTTGAACGAAGGACACTCAATTCCCAGTTGTTTTTGGGATGGGCAGAGCTTGCCAGTTTATCAGTATCCGTATGTCCTTCAACAATGATTTCCAGGTCTTTTTCGTTTTCCAGTACTTTTGCCAGATCAACCAACGCTTTTTTTCCATCAGGTTCTACCGTTGTACTTCCTG
>CAMLDR010000329.1 GCA_946478775.1 uncultured Flavobacteriales bacterium | reverse complement strand
TAATAAAACTAAGGTTTTCATGGTATTTTGGATTTAACCTTATAATTCCCGAAAATTTTGAATGTTACATTATTTTGATAAAGAAGTTCAAAAGTTCAAAAGTTCAAATAACCCTTTAAAAGTATTTTGTCTTAAACCTTTTGAACCTTTTTGAACATTTTCTACTTTTAAAGTATGGTAAAACCAATCAAACTTTCAGAAGCCAATGCCGATTTTTTTGATCGGGTGTACCAGGTTGTGCGTTTAATCCCGAAAGGAAGAGCCACTTCTTATGGAGCAATTGCGAAGTACCTGGGTGCAAAAAGCGGAAGCAGGATGGTAGGATGGGCGATGAATGCGGCCCATAATATTCGTGAAATTCCCGCGCAACGCGTGGTAAACAGAAACGGGCAGTTGACCGGTAAAATGCATTTCGATACGCCTGCCAAAATGGAAGAATTACTTCAATTGGATGGAATTGAGGTAAAAAATGATCAGATTGTCAATTGGAAGGAGATCTTTTGGGATCCAATGACTGAATTACAGATTGATTAAGGAAATTTGGAAATCAATTTTTGACTGTCACCGGCTTTGATTTCACAATCTGTGCGGTAATCCGCAACCTCCTCGTTGAAAAGTTCCTCGTTGCCAGAAAGGTGCGCACGGAATGAAAGTTCTTTTTGGATTGCTTCCAGGGTGGTATAACTGTAAGAGACAGTTTCCAATTCACTTAGTTGATTTAATAAGCCACGCTCTTTTTCAACTAGTTTTTTCGCATGATCAATCTGGCGTTCATATTCCGACTGACATGAACTCAAAAACGCAAGAATTGAAAGGACTTGTAGTAGATTTTTCCATTTCATGTGTCAAAGGTACACAGAAACCAATCAATTAAAAAAATCGGTTGTTTTCTCAAAAGCGTTAAATATTCATTTTTTCTGATAGAATATTCAAATTAATAATCGGAGCATTCTATTTGACACTCGAGAATCCTGCTTACATTTGTGAAACATGATTTTGGTAACCGGTTCAACAGGACTCCTCGGATCACATGTAGTGGTTGAATTACTTCGTAAAGGTTATGAAGTGCGTGCCCTGTTTCGTGATCAGAAAAGAAAACAGGTTGTTTACCGCCTCATCGATTTTTATTACCCGGAAGAAAAGGAAGTACTCCTTCAAAAATTGACTTGGTTTCAAGGAGATATTTTGGACCTGGCAGATGTGGAGGATTCCCTTGTCGGAGTTTCGAAAGTAGTGCATTGTGCTGCGCTTGTTTCTTTTCACAGGAGAGATTTCAATGTGCTTTTCAGGGTGAATCGGCGCGGAACAGCTAACCTGGTCAATTTTGCATTGCATTCTGATGTGAATCAATTCATCCATGTTTCATCGACCGCTGCGATAGGAAGTGATTCTCAAGCTGCGGACGGACTGAAACGGGAAAGTAATTTATGGAATCCGAACGATGAAGTAAGTGGGTATTCATTATCCAAATTCAGTGCTGAAAAAGAAGTATGGAGAGCAAGTGAGGAAGGATTGCGGGTTTCTATTGTGAATCCAAGCGTGATGTTTGGTCCCGGTTCCTGGGAAGAAAGTTCGCTCAAAATATTCAGAACACTTCACAAAGGATTGAAATATTACACAAAAGGGGCGAATGCTTTTGTAGATGTCAGGGATGTGACAGCGTTGATTTTAAGGCTCATTGAGACGGAAAAAACCGGGGAGCGTTATTTGGTGACAGGTTCCAACCTGAAATTCAAAGAATTATTTGACCGGGTTTGTGAACAGCTGCATGTAAAAGCCCCCTCCAAATTAGCAGGGCCTTTCTTAACCGGTTTGGCCTGGAGATTATCCGGGATTCTTGGCCGGATTCGGGGAAAACGACCTACTATCACCAAAGAGAGCGCACGGAGTTCTCAAAGCAGCTCTCAATTTTCAAATGAGAAATTGCTGCGTGATTTCCCGGATTTCAAGTTTACTCCCATAGAAGAAACAATCGCCGTCACGATTAAAGGAAGAACAGATCTTTAGAATTCAAAATTCAAAAGAGTTCTGGTTTATGCATGTTGAATCATGATTTGCTGTTAAGCAAATCAGAGTTGATTTGTTCAATGTAATTCAGGATTTTCTCACGTCCGAATTGTGATTCACTTGAAGTAGTAAATACCGGCGGAAGTGTTTCCCAATATTTCAGCATTTCCTTTTTGTAAGCAGCGAGATTTTTCTGCAATGCCGAACTGGAAAGTTTATCAATCTTCGTGAATACCATGGAGAATGGAAGTTGTTCTTCAGCGCACCAGGTCATGAATTCCAGGTCAATCTTTTGAGGTTCCAAGCGCGAATCAATCAGCACAAAAATATTGATCAGCATTTCCCGTTTCGTCAGGAATTCCGAAATGAACTTTTCCCACTGGTGTCTGCTCGATTTGGATGCTTTGGCATATCCATAGCCCGGTAAATCAACCAGGTACCATTCGTCGTTGATCAAAAAGTGATTGATCAATTGTGTCTTTCCAGGTTTTCCGGAAGTTTTGGCGAGATCCTTTTTGTCTACCAGCATGTTGATCAAGGAAGATTTTCCCACATTCGATCGACCGATAAAGGCATATTCCGGCTTTCCGTCTGTCGGACAAAGTTTAATGTCTGTATTGCTGATAACGAATTTGGCTTCCTTGATAATCATTGTTTCTGTATTTGCCTGCAAAGTTACGAGAATTTAATCTTAATCCTCATGCTATCCCATATTCCCGTTTAACCCGGCATGTCCCGAATGCATAAATTGAAACTTCATTTTCCCGGAAAATACGGCATATGATGTATTGAATGATTGCTTTAGTCGGGATAAGTTTGCAGTAACCAATAAATAATACCTTATGAAAAAATCAAAAGCGACCCTGTTTGTTTTGCTCTGTTCATTGAGTTTGTCTGTATCCTCATGTAAAAAGGAAGATATCCTCCCGGAAGAACCGGCCCCGACACCGGTGAGTACCCCGGCAGGAAGCACAACTCCGATACCAGCCAACGCAGACGGTGAGATGTGGGCAAACAAATCAACCAGTTCGGTTCAG
>CAMLDR010000328.1 GCA_946478775.1 uncultured Flavobacteriales bacterium | reverse complement strand
TTATCAAGAGTTCGTTGAATCAAAACGAACTTAAAAACGATAAATGCCCGCTAAATAGCTGGCGTTTATTCAAAAAATGAATTGGTGCGCATGACTGGACTTATTGACTAATTCAATTATTACTCAAATTCCCAATCATTTTAAACAACATCCGTGACAATTCATCTGCCTTTCCATAAAATTGAGTGAATTCTTCTTCGGTCAGGATCGGTTCGTCTTTCATCACATCGAAAATAGCAACGCATTCGAAGGCTGATCCTCTTGACATAATATAAAAGTGTCTTTTATCGGCTTTACTAAAACGGCTTGTTCCTTCCGCAATGTTTAACACAATGCTCAGGGATGCTCTTCGTAATTGGTTTCTAGTAACAGTGTCCATCATTTTAGTATTTCTCATCAGCGCTAAAACGTCTTTATTAAATGCTTTGGCTTTTTTATAGACTTCCAATTTCTCAAAATCAAACATGTTAAATAGGGTTTAAGTTACTTGAATATAAGCATCTCGAAGAAGAGTTCAAACAGAAGACGAGGATTCCCACACTCAAAACTCACGCTCATCACTGCAAAAAAATAAGAGCTTCGATAGACAGTGTGAGTATGGAGGGATGCGCACAAAAAAATAAGAGCACCACTCGCGTAATGCTCTTATTTTTTTGTGCGCAATTCGGTCCGGAACTAGAACCAAATCAGATTTAAAAATATCGCTGTTACAGAACTAGATATTAAACAGAAACGCTACTTTTGACCTCCGACAAATTAATGCGGAGTTCAGTCTCAAGTTTCAATAGAATTACACAACCAAATGATCAACTTTAGAACCAATATCACCCATTTAAAATCAATCATTTTAGTTACAGTGACAATTTTTACGTATCATTTTTCAATCGGACAAAACCTGATTGGAAACTTTGATTTTGAAACGCACAGCCTATGTCCTCCGAATCTTGGTCCCGGAACCACCTCGTACATGAATTATGCTACAGGATGGGAATCTCTCTACCCCACACCAGATTATTACCATACTTGCGGAAGCTTTGGAGCAGCCGTTCCTAATTGTATGCTTGGATATCAGATGCCATATTCAGGTCAGGCATTTGCCGGATTTATGGCTTATGGATACCCGAATGGACGGGAGGGTATGCAAACAGAATTATTGGATACCATGCAAATAGGTGCTACTTACTATTGCTCGTTTAAGTTAAATTATTCCGGTTTCGTGTCATCCGCCTGTAATCGAATTGGCCTGAGATTTTCAACTTATCCGGAGAATTATGCTGCTGTTGTACCATTACCCTATGTACTTCCCAATTACGCCCATGTATATACGGATGCTATCATTAATGAAACAGAAGATTGGGTCCATGTACAAGGTTCATTTGTTGCTGATAGCGCATATACATTTGCCGGAATCAGTAATTTTTTCGACGATGCTCATACAACAACCAGCGGTTCCGGATCCGGAATTATTTATTACTATATCGACGATGTTTGTGTTTCATTGAATCCACAAGACTGCGGAATAGTGCCATGTAGTCCGACATATAACACCGTATCTTATTCGGTATGTGATTCTCTGGTATCACCAAGTGGGAACAATACCTGGTTTACTTCCGGGATATATTCAGACACATTGCATACAACGTTAGGTTGTGATAGTATATTAACAGTAAATCTTACAGTCAAAAATTCTTCAACAGGAATTGACATTAAAGAATCCTGTGAATCCTATACCTGGATGAATGGTGTGACTTATTACGCAAACAACAATTCAGCAACTTACACTTTACAGAATGTCGCAGGATGCGATTCTGTTATTACCTTAAACTTAATAATTACAGAACCTTCATCTTCAACGGAAACCATTGCGTCATGCGGATCTTATACATGGATTGATGGAATAACGTATACTGCTAACAATACTACAGCAACACATACCATCGAAAATGCAGCCGGGTGTGATTCCGTAATTACTCTAAACCTTACAATTTTACACCCTTCTTCATCAACAGCAATTATTACTTCGTGTGGTCCATATACATGGATCGATGGCGTAACATATTTTGCTAATAATACAACAGCAACTTATACCATCGAAAACTCCGCCGGATGTGATTCTGTCATCACTTTAAACCTTACTATTGATCCAATCATGGCAACGATCATCGATAATGGAGATGGAACAATCAGTGTCATGGGTGGATCAACATATACATGGATAGATTGTTCCAGTGGTTTAGTAATTCCAAATGAAACCAACGCCACTTTTGCCCCTGAACATAATGGATTGTATTCAGCAATCGTAAGTATGGACGATTGTTCGGATACCACGGCTTGTATAGCGATTGATTACCTTGGGATTTTTGATCAGGAAGGTGCTGATTTTAAAATAATTCCCAATCCTACAAACGGACAAGTACTGATAACATTTAACTCGCAGGAAGCGCATTTAACCATTATGGATTTGAAAGGAAAGGAAATTCAGTCAGCCCAGGTAACAAGCGGTTCTGTAATCTTCCTTCATGATCTGAAGTCAGGTATGTATCTTTTAATGCTGGAGACTCCAAACGGAACAGCAGTGCAACGAATTGTCAAACGTTAACGAAGTCATAAATATATCTCAACTTCTGGTCTTGTTTGATAGAATGAAAAAGGGAAATAACTTCAGTTATCACGCCAAATTCCCAATCATCCGAAATAACATCCGCGACAACTCATCTGCCTTTCCATAAAATTGGTTGAATTCTTCTTCGGTCAGGATCGTTTCGTCTTTCATCACATCGAAAATAGCAACGCATTCAAACGCTGAACCTCTTGACATAATGTAAAAGTGTCTTTTGTCGGCTTTACTAAAACGGCCTGTTCCTTCCGCAATATTTAAGACAATGCTTAACGAGGCTCTTCTGAGCTGGTTCTTGGTAACAACATCAATCGATTTAACGTTTTTCATCAACGCTAAAACGTCTTTATTAAATGCTTTGGCTTTTTTATAGACTTCCAGTTTTTCAAAATCGAATAGGAATAGTAGATTATTAGTTTCTACTTAATAT
>CAMLDR010000327.1 GCA_946478775.1 uncultured Flavobacteriales bacterium | reverse complement strand
TAAATAACACCATCGGAACCCTTGAAACGAGTCAATTGGCAAAAGGTCATTACCAGCTGATAATAACGACCGGTGAACAAATTTTTAAAGTTCAGCTGATCAAGTAAGTATCAAAATATTGAATATAAAAAAGCCCGGAAGATAATTGTCCGGGTTTTTTATTTGTTTATCGGGAACTGCGATTTATCACCTCATCCATTGATGGAAAGCAGTTTTTATACCATCAAAAAATCCCCTCGGCTAAGCTGAGGGGATTCAATTTATCAATTGACCATATCTTCTAAAAACGTGCTGACGTTTGTTATTTATCGCAAGAGTGATTAATCGCTGTACTAACGTGTGCTATCTATCGCAAGCAGTGCTTGCTTTTATTTCAAATACCGGTCTTTCATGTCCTGGAAAGTCATATTCTCCCCACCGACAGAAATGGTGCGCAAATCCAAAGCTACCAGTAGACGATTCACCACATTCAGATTCGAATCTTCATTCTTCAGCAAGGTTACCTTCAGAACATCAGTCGATTCATTAAAAGCAACCGTGAAATAGTCTTTGTAATAGCCTTTTACAGCATCCACTTTTTCAGCGGTAATGGATTCAGGAACTGAAAATTCATATACTCCGTTTGATTTTCCTGTTTTCAATTGAGATTCACTAATTGAAGCGGAATTTTGACTAAAGGCAAAAGAACTTGCCAAAGACAAAACGAACATGATTACTAACTTTTTCATAATTCTATAACAGTTTATAAGTAGACGTAATAAAAAACCTAAAGGTTGTTTTGTGATAAATATACAATTATTTTGATAACATTTGCTGTATGCAATTATTAGACCATTTTGACGAAACGAAGCTGGAAGCAGGTTGTGATGAAGCCGGAAGAGGCTGTCTGGCCGGTCCTGTAGTTTGTGCTTCCGTGATACTTCCAAAAGGGTTTTCACACCATTTGTTGAATGATTCTAAACAAATTTCCGAAAAAAGCAGAAATTTATTACGCCCGATCATTGAAAAAGAAGCACTTGCATTCTCCGTGCAGTTTTTACAACCGGATGAAATTGCCGAATTAAACATTTTAAAAGCTTCTCTGACCGGCATGCATCGCGCCGCTATGGACCTGAAAGTGAGACCTGAACTTCTGCTCATTGACGGAAACAAGACCTTACTTTCAAATGAAATCCCATCTGTAGCGATTATAAAAGGGGATGGAAAATACAAGAACATTGCAGCAGCCTCCATTCTCGCAAAAACGTACCGGGATGAATACATGGAGCAACTTCATGAAGACTTCCCACACTACCACTGGAATGTAAACAAAGGATACCCGACTAAAGTTCATCGGGAAGCGATTGAACTGCATGGAGCCTGCATACATCATCGCCTGGGTTTTAACTTGCTCGGAAAAGGACAATTATCTCTGTTCCTGGAGTAAACACTTTGCTGTTAACTACTTCACAAGAAAGATGCAAAACGCGCTGAATGAAGCATTATTTTTGATGAATAGTCAGAAATTATGCTCAATCGTTCACTCATTATTTTTCTGGTAATCTGCTCGCTGGGC
Organism: uncultured Flavobacteriales bacterium; assembly: GCA_946478775.1. The sequence continues at coordinate 1,494 of CAMLDR010000327.1, read as the reverse complement.
TGGATTAGTTATGTTGGTTTCACACTTGTTGAAGGTTCCAGTGCACCACCGACTCCCGAAAATACGTTTTCTCAGGAAGATGATACCATTATCGTGGTACATAAACCCCTGGAAATAGATTACAACAGCGCTATTGTTTCCTCTCTTCAAAAAATCCCCTTCTACTCTATTTTATTAAACCAACCGGAACGCATTCAGCATTTTTACTTTTCCACGAACCGGGACCTGGTGCTATTGGAGCGAAGTAAGCCATGGACGAGTGAAATTATAAAAAGTTATGCCGAACAACTTTCCCTGTCTTCGACTATTTCAACCCATAAACACCTCTCGCTATCCAATGACTGGAAAGGTGAGTTCCATGGAAAATTCCTTGTACTGTATCACGGAGATTGGGAACCTGCATTAAAAAGCATTACTTCCTGGAAATACCTGGACCGGAAAAGCAGTTTGTCATTGGTTTACAAAACAACAGACAATACCTATGAAATAGAAGATTCTTACTTCATTTCGAGTCACCAGGTGAAGTACATTACACATACCGGAAGCAATCCGCTTCCATTAGTCAACGACCAGGAATTATTCCAGGAACTTATTCCTGCAGATTTCGACTCTTATACCTTCTACGAAAAAAATTACCTGCTTACCAAGTTTCCCGCCAAGTCTGTTCTTTATGAATGGATGGATTTCGGTTTGGCGCTGGTTGTCAATCAGAAAGACAGTTGTTTGATTACGGATTACAAACCAGGACAGGATCCGCTTGCCATTCTGAGTGAATTGGATCGTGTGGATTTATCCGACAAACAAAAACAGGCTACTCTGAAAGGATATGCTTTTCCTTTTCTTCAAGCCAATAAAAAAGTCTACCTGGAAATTTTCAATAACAGTGTGCTTATCTCCAATTCGCAGCAAAGCATCAACCGAATAATCGGTACGTATGAAGCCGGGGCAACCCTGGAGCAATCCACTACTTTAAAATTCAAATTGTTCAATGATAGTCCGCAGAAAGTATCGTATCGTCATTTTGACCGGGATCAGCAAGTCACATTAAGTCGCCTGACGGGAACAAATCACACGACCGTTCAGCTCTTAAACGGAGAATCCTCCTCTTCGGAATCCGATTCGAAAGAGCTTCCCAAATTGAGTCCCTTGCGTCTGGACGACAATCTGCACAGTTTAAACCCGATTCCGGGTTCCAACAACCTGCTGGCAATTACGCAATCCAACACCCTTTATTTAGTTGGAAACAAACAAATTCTTTGGAGTAAGAATTTAGATTCGGAACCTACCGGAAATCCTGTTTTCATCGGTAATGGAATTTTCCTGAGCACCAAAAACGGGGTCCACGGTTTTGACAGGTCCGGTAACAACCTGGCAGGCTTCCCCATTTCGTGCAACGAAGTTACGAGTAACCTGTTTGCATATTATTGGAACGGAAAGGATTATATTTCCTTTATTGCCGACGGGCAAATCCAGTGTGTAGGAACCAATGGAAAA
>CAMLDR010000326.1 GCA_946478775.1 uncultured Flavobacteriales bacterium | reverse complement strand
TGTTCCAATCCCCTCAACATATAGACAAAAATAAGAAACCAAAACAAAAATTCATTTAAAAGAAGCGAATTTGCTAAGTTTGACAAAAAAAAGTGGAGGCTCTTTCTAAAGCTAAACAAAAATGGATCCGTTCCCTGCAGTTAAAAAAAAACCGGGACCAGGAAGCGCTTTTCGTTGTAGAAGGCGAGAAATCAGTACTTGAAGGACTTTCAGTTTTCGCTTCGCACTTAGAAATGCTGATTTCACTTGACACCTTTTCTTTGCAAATTCCGAGCCAATTCCATTCAAACTCTTTTCTTGTTACAACTAAGGAATTAGAGCAAATTTCCGAATTAAAGACTCCAAATAAGTGCATTGCGATTTTTAAACGTCCGAATCGGCCATTACTGGAGAATACTTTTACGATTGTTTTAGACGGAATCCAGGACCCTGGAAATATGGGGACCATTCTTCGGCTGGCAGACTGGTTTGGAGTAAAACAGCTGGTTTGTTCCAAAGACACGGTAGATTGCTACAATGCGAAAGTGATCCAATCTTCGATGGGTGCCATTTACCGCATTCCCGTTCACTATTTGGATTTGGCTGATTATTTAAAGAACACGAAGCAGCCAAAATTCGGTGCCATGCTGAATGGAAAGAACTACAAAGAAACCGTTTATCCAACCGATGCGATCCTGATCATGGGAAATGAAGGAAAGGGCGTTCGGCCGGAGATAGAAGCACTGATCGATTTCCCGGTAACCATTCCGCGTTTCGGAGAAGCAGAATCACTCAATGTAGCCACCGCAACTGCTATTTTGCTGGCTGAAATCATTCAATAACTATGCGATTTTTAATCTCCTTCCTATTTTTAACCACCTCACTTTCGGTTTTTTCTCAATTCGCGGAAATGCAACAAGTGGATACCAGCAAATATGCTTCTTATCGTTTGTCCATCCGCATTGCCAACAACCGCATCAACGCTGATCCAAACAATGCGGACGCTTACATACAAAGAGGCTATTACCGGAACCTGCTCACTGATTTTGACGGTGCGCTGAGTGACATTGATAAATGCATTTCTCTGATGCCCCCAAGTGCAACCCTTTACAAATCACGGGCAAAAGTCAATTTCAATAAAGGAGCTATTCCAGAGGCTATTACCGACATGTCGAAAGCAATAGCGCTCGATTCAACGATGGTTGATGCGATCCAGGACCGTTCCACGCTTTACTACAAAGCGGGAAATTATGAAGCCTGCAAAGCGGATATAAATACCTTACTGAAACGCAATCCGAATGATCTGTCACTGATCCTTTATTTGGGATACTGTGAAACAAAACAAAAAAACTATTCCAAAGCCATTGAACATTTCAATGATATCCTGGAAAAAGATTCCCTGATGAAAGAAGCTTACAACAACCTGGGTTATTGTTACAGCAACCTGGGCGACAATGTCAAAGCGCTCAAATACATCAACAAAGCACTTCAAATTGATCCGCGTTACCCGGAAGGATACGATAAACGCGGGAATATTAAACTGATTACCGGAGATTTCAAAGGTGCTATAGAAGATCTGAGTAAAGGCCTGAGTTACAATCCTTTTTTAACGACTTCGTTGAACAACCGAGCTCTTGCGTATATCGAATTAAAACAATTCAGTAATGCCCTTGGGGATATTAACCTGCTTTTAGGATTGACAGAACCTACAGCCAGCCTGTTCTATATGCGGGCAAAGATCTATGAAGGACTTGGAGACCAGAAGCTCATGGAGCAGGATGTGAAACTTGCTAAAGAAATTGAAAATGGACAATGGAAAGTGGAAAAGTAATCCAGTTTTAGCGTACGATTTCATCTTCAAAAAAGGAAATCATTCCTTATGAACCTAATTTGTTTTCACCGTCATAAAACAATTTCACTGCGTCCACGCATTTCATTCCATCAATGGCTGCGGAAATAATTCCACCGGCATAGCCGGCACCTTCTCCGCACGGGAATAATCCTTTGGTATTGATACTCATGCAGGTTTCATTGTCTCTTGGAACAGAAACCGGGCTGGAAGTGCGCGATTCAGGTGCGTGCAGAACGGCATCATTGGTTAAAAATCCGCGCATTTTGCGGTCGAAGTCTATAAAGGCCTGTCGCAATCTTTTCGTTATAAAATCGGGGAGTACGGTGTTGAGATCCACGGAAACTATTCCCGGTTGATACGAAGTTCGCGGAAAGTCTTTCGATTTCTTCCCTTCTACAAAATCTTTCAAACGCTGAGCAGGAACGGCTTGTGTACTTCCGGCTGCTTTCCAGCAAGCTTGTTCTACCTGCTGTTGAAATTCCAGGCTTGCCAGCGGATTTTGGGGGGAATACCCCGGCAGTTCACTCGGTTCCACACTTACCACAATTCCTGAGTTGGCTGTTGGATTATTTCGTTTGGAAGGAGACCAACCATTGGTGACTACTTCCCCGCTTTCCGTTGCGCAAGGCGCAATAATACCTCCCGGGCACATACAGAAAGAATACACTCCCTGATCCGCAACCTGTGTCACCAAAGCATAAGATGCAGGTGGAAGAAATTCATCGTTGTGCCGGCCATGGTATTGAATTTCATCGATAACAGCCTGGGTGTGCTCTACTCTCACTCCCAATGCAAATGCTTTTGCCTGGATGGCCACTTGTTTTTCCTTCAGGAGGTGAAAAATATCTCTTGCAGAATGTCCGGTTGCCAGAACCAACGCTTTGCAGGAAATTTTATCCTGTCCGTTGATTTCAATTGCCTGAATGGCGCCGTCAGCTATTTCCAGGTCTGTTAGTTTCGAATCAAAATGGACTTCTCCGCCGAATTCCCGGATACAATCACGCATGGAAACGATTATCTGAGGCAGTTTATTGGTCCCGATATGCGGATGAGCATCCACAATGATATCTTCGTGTGCACCAAAATGAACAAACCACTTCAGGGCGCGCATCACGTCACCGCGCTTTTTAGAACGGGTATACAATTTTCCATCGGAATAAGTTCCTGCACCACCTTCTCCAAAACAATAATTTGACTCGGAGTTCACGATATGTTCTTTGTTGAGCTGCGCCAAATCACGTC
>CAMLDR010000325.1 GCA_946478775.1 uncultured Flavobacteriales bacterium | reverse complement strand
TTACACGTACTGATTTCCATGATATTTTCCACTATGAGGATGCAGATGTTTGGTACAAATGCAAAATCACTTATGAAGCAGGTGGCGATGGCGGTGAAGAAGGAGCGAAAGCCAAAAAAGTATCTCAAAATTTCATTGTAACGGCTCATTCTGTTAAGGATGCATATGAGCGATTGAAAGAGAGCCTGGGTGGAATGATGATCGATTATGTGATTCCTTCCATTACGATTTCTCCTATCGTGGATGTTTTCCCTTTTGGTGATGAAGCCGAAGATCGTGTAGCTGTTGATTTCGAAAAGCAGGTGAAAGCAGAAGTTGCTGAGCACGCAATGGGAACAAAAACGGTGTTTTCAGCTCCTGGATCGGATGTGGATGAATTCGAAGGGGATGACGAAGATTCAGTGATTGATGACCAATTCGGAGAAGAAGAATAAAAATGGATGATTTCCTCGATGTAATTCGAAACGACCATCACCAATTTGACAAAGGGAAACTGGAAGATCACTTTGGAGACGAACCTTTTGCCCTGTTAGCCAAATGGCTTCGGGAAGCGATTGAAAAACCTGCTATGGAACCCAACGCTATGATCGTTTCAACTTTGGGCTTGAATGGTTTCCCCAGGTCTCGTGTGGTTTACTGGAAAGAGTTACTGGAGGAAGGAATTGTTTTTTATACGAATTATTCCAGCGATAAAGGGAAAGCAATTGAGGCGAACCCGCAAGTACACGCGTTATTGTACTGGCCGGAATTGGAACGCCAAATCAGCATTACCGGGTTTGCAGAAAAAGTTCCGGCTGAAATGAGTGATGCTTATTTCGAATCACGTCCGAGAGGTAGCAAATTGGGAGCTTGGGCGTCCCACCAAAGTGAATTCCTGGACTCAAGAGACGAACTGGAGAAACGAGTGGCGGAATATGCGGATAAATTCCCGGATTTTATTCCAAGACCCGAGCATTGGGGAGGTTATTTGATTCGCCCCATCAATGTAGAGTTCTGGCAGGGAAGACCGTCGCGCTTACATGACCGGATTGTGTTTAATTTGAAACCGGACAATTCTTGGGAATTATATCGCAAGAATCCTTAATGAATGATTGAATTATTACCCCATATATATACCCTTTCAAACGGGCTGAGATTGGTTTATCTGCATACAGGTTCACCGGTTGCTCATTTGGGAGTGACTGTTTTGGCCGGTTCCAGGTTTGAAGAAGACCACGAAGTGGGACTAGCGCATTTCCTGGAGCACAGTATTTTCAAAGGAACTCAAAAACGCAAAGCGTTCCATATTCTCTCCCGGTTGGATTCTGTGGGTGGAGAACTGAATGCATATACTACCAAGGAAGAGATTTGTCTCTACGCGTCGTTTGTCAAAACCCACTTGAATCGTGCTGCAGAGCTCTTATCAGACATTGCAATCAACAGTAATTTCCCTGAAAAGGAGATCCAGAAGGAAAAAGAGATCGTATTGGACGAACTGAATTCATACCTGGACAACCCGAGCGATAAGATTTTCGATGATTACGAGGCACTGATCTTTCCCAATCACCCTTTGGGGAATAATATTTTGGGTACCCCTGAATCTGTACAATCTTTCGGTAGAGATTCGCTCAAAAATTACGTGGATAAGTTCTTTTTTACCGAAAATACAGTGATCTCATTTGTAGGAGATATTCCCTTGAACACACTGGTGAAATGTTTGGAAAAGTATTTTCATTCCATGCCTTCCGGAAAAATGAAAGCGATCCCGAGAGGGTTTGACAGTTATATACCTGTAAAGAAACGGGTAGAAGAAGGAAATTATCAGGCGCATGCCATCATTGGCGGAATAGCTCCGGGATACAACAGCGAACATCGGAGAGGAATGACCTTACTGACGAATGTGCTCGGTGGTCCTGCCATGAATTCCCGCCTGATTCTCTCAGTGCGTGAGAAGTACGGATATACCTACAATATAGAAGCACAATACTCTCCGTATCCGGATTTGGGATATTGGTCTATTTATTTTGGAACCGATCCGAAATACCTGGCAAAAACGATGAAGATCATTTATGCCGAATTAAAGAAACTGCGTGAAATCCCATTGACGGCAAAACAATTGCAACAGGCCAAAGAACAACTCAAAGGGCATATTGCTTTGTCGTTGGATTCGAACCTCGGACTGATGCAAGGATTGGGTAAATCATTGCTGTTGTTCAACCAGATTGACACGATCGGGGAAATGTATACAGGTATTGATAAACTTACTAGCGATGAGTTGCATGAAATAGCACAGACATATTTCAAAGAGGAGAATATTTCAGAACTCATTTACGATGTAAAGCAGGATTTAGGGAGTTAATTTTCAGAATTCGAAAATTCGAAAATTCGCTTGTTCGCTAAATTGCGAACAGTGATGCGTTATTCTTGAAGTTCTAAATAGGATGAGTGTTGGAATAAAATCAGTCATCTCTCAACAAATACAAGTGTTGCGTAATTTTGAAATAGTACACCTGTGTGGTATTTATCTTGAAACGCTATTTGTTAAAGTGCTCCGTTAATTTATCATTTTTTGTGTCAGCTTCAACCGAATTGACACTAACTTTGAACTATCAAATTTACAGACATGGACTTTCAAACTTACCTCGAACAATTCGAACAGATCTTAAACGCTTCAAACCGGCAAACTCCTTACGACAACGAAGACTATTTCAATTACACCAAGCTGAATTGGTCGCGTATGAACCGTTGGCTGAAAAAAGGAGAAATACTCCCACATGTAAAAGAAAAGCTTCGGGGAATTTCTGAAAAACAGGAATGGATTGTAATTACGGAACCTTGGTGTGGTGATGCATCTCACATTGTGCCGTTTATTCATAAAATGGCGGAACTGAATCCATTGATTAATGTGAAGTATGAGTTGCGTGATTCCGAACCACATCGTATTGAGCAGTACCTTACAAACGGTTCCAAAGCAATTCCGAAACTGGTAATTAAAAATGCTGCCGGTGAGGATCAGGCAACCTGGGGGCCAAGACCGGTTGAATGTCAGCTGCTTTACAAGGAATTACATGAAAGCAAAGCTCCTTTTGAAGAGG
>CAMLDR010000324.1 GCA_946478775.1 uncultured Flavobacteriales bacterium | reverse complement strand
CTTGATCGGGTTTTCGATTGTCACATGAGGACGCGTTGCTTTGCCGGTTTTCCAATCGATGAAATAAATATCGCCGCACAGACTTCCTACGATCACTTCGCGAAAATTGGCCTGATCCAGGTAAACAGCTTCGATTCCATGAAGTCGCTTGGCAATATTCTTTGGCCATTTAATAACCAGTGGCTGACCTGTCCAGCCCGAACCACCTCCCCAGGAACCGTATTCAGTTGTTCTTCCGTCGTAACCGGTGATAAATTCCCAGTCCAAACGCACATTTTTCGGTCTTCCTTTCAGCAAACCCCTTGTAGGTGCATTGCGCTGCGCATTTCCACGGAAACAAAAAATTCCGTTCTCCGAATTATAATCGTCTGTAAACAAAATTGCTTCTTCCGGATCGTGTGCTTCCGGATTGTAGCTTCGCTGATCAAACATGGATATATCCGATTGCTCGGGGTACTGAACTTTCCAGGTTGCGCCTCCATCCAGGATATTCTCTACAAATTCAGGCAATATCCGCACTTCGGGTTTGACATAATGCAGGGTAATCCCGGTTCCCAGGTAACCCAGCAAAAAGACAATTCCATAAACAACGAATAATTTGAATGCTCTAATCACCTTGCAAAGTTCGGGGAATTACAGCTCTTAAAAGCATAAGAATCTGAAGAGTTATGCAACTCAAGCTGTTAATAGTTTTAACGGCAAAGACCCAGAGAACGCTAAGTTCAGAACTATTCTTTGCGCTCTTTCATTCTTTGCTGTTATTTCCTCTGAAAAACCAGAAAGTATTTCCCGAATTTGCCTTAAACTTGTAACTCACAATTCTAAAATAGTATGCTTACTCCGGAGTCAGATAAAAAATTGTTTCTTTTAGATGCATTTGCATTGATTTACAGAGCGTATTTCGCTTTCGCAAAAAATCCAAGAGTCAATTCAAAAGGACAAAACACTTCCGCAGCCTTTGGTTTTACCAATGTATTGATTGATATCCTCAATAAAGAAAAACCTACTCATATCGCAGTCGTTTTTGATCCACCTGGAGGTGCAACCAACCGGAACGTGGATTTTGCGGATTACAAAGCACACCGGGAAGAGATGCCGGAAGATATCCGTAACATGATCGAACCGATCAAACGTATCATTGAAGCGTTTCGCATTCCGATGTATGTGGTAGAAGGATATGAAGCCGATGATTTGATTGGGACACTGGCTAAAAAAGCGGAAAAAGAAGGGTTCCTGACCTACATGATGACCCCTGATAAGGATTTCGGGCAATTGGTAAGCGAGAATATTTTCATTTACAAACCGGGACGTGGCGGAGATCCGGCAACGGTTATGGGAGTGAAAGAAGTGTGTGAGAAGTTTGAAGTTGAAAGCCCGCTCCAGGTTATCGATATTCTTGGACTATGGGGTGATGCTGCCGATAACATTCCAGGAATTCCGGGAGTCGGTGAAAAAACAGCCAAGAAACTCATTGCCGATTACGGTTCCATGGAAGGGGTTTTTGAGAATGTAGAATCCTTGAAAGGAAAAATGAAAGAGAACATGATCAATTTCAGGGAACAGGGAATTATTTCCAAATTGCTTGCAACGATCATTCTCGATTCACCGGTAGAATTCAACCCGGAAGAGTTGAAGCACCAGGAACCGGATAAAGACCTGATCCTCGATATTTTTACAGAGCTGGAATTCCGCAACCTGGCAAAACGGGTTACGGGAGAAGAAATTGTGGTTACCTCAGCAGGAGTAGATGAAAACGGACAACTCGACCTGTTCGGAACGCAAAGTTTGGTAGAAGTGCAGCAAGCTCAGCCAACAAGCGGAGTCAAAACCATTGCAACCGAAAAACCTTCTTATCATTTAGTGACTTTACCAGAAGAACGTAAAGCTTTACTAACAAAATTACTCAACGAAAAATCAGTGTGTTTTGATACGGAGACAACCGACATCAATGCCCTGCATGCCAACCTGGTCGGAATGTCTTTTTCGTTTAAAGCACGTGAAGCATATTATGTCGCTGTTCCGAAAGATCCACACGAAGCTCAGTCTATTGTAAATGAGTTTAAACCTTTCTTCGAAAGCGAAACGATCGAGAAGATCGCACACAATATGAAGTACGACATCCAGGTATTGCATCGTTACGGAGTTGAGTTTGCCGGCCCTCTGTTCGACACGATGATCGCTCACTACCTGATCCAGCCCGAATCCAAGCAGGGAATGGATTTCCTGGCAGAATATTACCTGAATTATACTCCGATCAGTATTGAGGCATTGATCGGTAAGAAAGGAAAAGGTCAGGGAAATATGGGTGATTTACCCCCGGAAGCAATCAGTGATTACGCGTGTGAGGATGCCGATATAACTTTCCAGCTAAAGCAATTGTTTGCCCCACAGATTGAGAAGGATCATTTGAAAAAATTGTTCTATGAAATGGAAATGCCGTTGGTTTCCGTCCTGGCCAAGATGGAAGAAGAAGGGGTGGCAATTGACATTCCTCACCTGGAAGCGTATTCCAAACAATTGGCTGATGAAACAGCAGCCCTTGAAATTAAGATCAAAGAACTTGCCGGAATAGATTTTAATGTGGATTCTCCCAAGCAATTGGGGGATGTATTGTTCGAGCACATGAGGATCTCTTCGAAAGCGAAGAAAACCAAGACGGGTCAATACGCAACCTCCGAAGATATTTTACAGCAGCATAAGAACGATCACGAGATTATCCCGTGCATCCTGGATTACCGTCAAATGAAGAAGTTGAAATCGACTTATGTAGATCCGCTTCCGACGATGAAAGATCCGGTTGACGGCAGAGTCCATACAAGTTACATGCAAACCGTTACGGCAACGGGGCGTTTGAGCTCCAACAATCCGAACTTGCAAAACATTCCGATCCGCAGTGAACGCGGAAAAGAAATCCGGAAAGCATTCATTGCTCGCTCGGAAGATTACCAATTGATGTCGGCCGATTATTCCCAGATCGAATTGCGGATCATCGCTGCTTTGGCAAATGATGCGAACATGATCCAGGCGTTTAAGGACAAAGTGGATATTCACCGTGCAACAGCTGCTAAAGTATTCCATGTGGAACTGGATGAAGTAACCAAAGACCAACGCAGTGCTGCGAAA
>CAMLDR010000323.1 GCA_946478775.1 uncultured Flavobacteriales bacterium | reverse complement strand
CACCTCAGAAATAGAAGTTTGAGCCGATTCATTCCGAATCTCATCAAACAAACCGGAAAGTTTATCCTCTGTCATAACTCAAATGTTTTAATGCTTCTTCTTTTTTCTCTGTCATCAATTCGACCAGTTTTTTTCTGCTTCTAACCAGGCGCTGCTTCACAGCATCTTCGGAAGATTCCTGCAATTCAGCCACTTCTTTGATTGAAAACCCGGAAATCTCAAAAAGAATGATGCTCTCTCTTTGCAAATCCGGCAATTTGGAAATGGCTTCATACAAGCCATTAATCTCCAGCTGCCTGTCCGTCCGGTCACTTTCTACCGAATAATTGTAGACCTGAGCGTGATCTGCCAAACGTTCGGTAGAAATCCTGCGATTTTCATTTGCAAGCAGGCGAATCGCAATTCCGAAGAGAAAATGTAAGAATGCTCCTTCATTTTTCAGGGAATCGAAACGTTCATAAGCGACCACCAATGAATCGTGCATCAAATCCTTAAAATTGAAATTTCCGTATGCTCTTGCCTTACAAAACCTTTCAAACCTCACATGTATAGGTTCATAAAGTTCCATAAAACGCTTTTTCTTCGTGGCCGCCATCCTGCTAAATTGGTCTCTTGATAAAGTTAGTGTAAGGACTTCCGGAAAAGTGACACGGAAATGCAAATTAATTTAAAGAAAGTGTAAAAGATTGTACTAAACTTTGCAAAATAAATCTTAAAAACTTGACTTTCAAATTATTAAATAATCACAACTAACTATCCAACAATTGCTCTTCAGACAATTCCTCATCTGCATTCTTTAGCTCATTTCGAAACTCCATCAAATACAGTAACTCAATTACTGAAACAATCAATAAAACTACGATATTGAAAATAGTATATATCATTGCAAGCTTGGAAAGAGCAAAGACTCCTTCAGTCACATGAACATATTCTGACCAATAGGGATAAACCAAGGAGAGTGTGCTAACCATCAAAACAAACACCCACATCAGAATAATCTTTCTCTCCGAGTTTTTGGCTTTTTTTCCAACAGAATCCAATATCAACTTGTTTAACTTCAGCCAAATGAAATAGCACAAGAAATAATGTATAACTGGAATGAAAGCTAAAACAAGCAATAACCAATGATAAGATTTTCCAAGGTTATTTCGTTTGACATAGTGATTGAAGAAAAAGAGTTGAACAATCATCAATCCATATGAAACAAGGTTCAATACACTATGAAAAACTACTTCCATCTGCATTAGAGCCTCTGTACTACTAATTTTCTTGTGTACAACTATTTTATTGTAATAATAAGAAAGCTGATCCGAATACCAAATAAGCTCAATTAGATTTAGCGCAATAAAAACAGCATAAAGGATAATATTAATCGTGGTGATTCGTTTTAGGTTCTGCATATCTTCGTATTTCAGGATACACAAAAGTAAAACTTCCACGCTATTTCATTCCTCAATATTTGTTACTTTGGAAGTTTTAAGGATTAAACTGATAGAACCTGTTCTTTTATGATGCTATTCCTTCCGCTCAATTTTGAACCCATCAATGAATTACCGAATTGGCTGGTAATTCTCTTATTTGGCGTTCCTTTTGTTGGAGGCTTGAGTCTTTATGCTTTTAAAACACGTCACGCCCGTTCCTGGCGGAAAGGTATTTTCCCCCAAACCCTCAAGCCGACAGAAGATAATTTCCTGGAAGCTTACCTGGCATTAGGAGCCAAACTGATGCTGATCAATTACCAGGAATCCAAAGAAAAGATCCTATTCATCAATCAGTATTTTAACAGGTATTTTCCGGCTGCGACCTACAATTTCGGCGATTCCCTGCTGTTTTCTCTGCAATATCCCATCCGCACGGAAACCATTACCGATTGGATGAAACTGCATTTAAAAGACGAAGGAGAACGTTCACAGATTATCTATTTTCTTACCGGGTTGGCTTTACTGAATGGAAATATGCATTCTTCGGAGTTGAATTTCCTGAAAAAGATCAATGCAGATTTGGGATTAAATCCGGAGAACCTCACCAAGATCATTGCCGTTTACGCGGCCTACAGCGAGCACCGAAACCAAAAAGAAGCGAAAAAACCGGCTGAACCTCAATCGAAAAAGTACGCGTATGAAATCCTGGGAGTTCCAAAAGGCGCATCCCGGGAAGAAATCAAAAAAGCGTACCGAAAACTGGTCAAAATGCACCATCCCGATAAATTTGCTGCCGGGACCGAATCACAGCAAAAAATGGCCGCCGAACGATTTGTGGAAATCCAAAGTGCTTATGAAAACCTGATTAATTGACACTTCGACTACGCTCAGTGTCCGATAGTCTATAACAAAAGGTGACTGAATGCTTCCGCTCTAGCTCTAGCATAGGCGCAGCGGAGTCGAAGGCGCATTTTGAATTACCTCACTGTTTTCTCCAGCATCGGCACGAAACTAAAGTTCCCAAAAACCTCTTCTTTGTATTCCGAATCCGAAATTTTGGTAATCCGGTGCATTTCCTGTGAATCCAAATCTCCTACAGGAATCACCATCATTCCTCCTGGCTTCAATTGCTGAACCAGTTTTTCGGGTATAAAAGGGGCTCCGCAAGTCACTAAAATCTTATCAAAAGGTGCAAACGTTTCTTTTCCTTCGTATCCGTCACCAAAAAACAATTTGGGGGTAAAGCGAAAATGGTCAATGAACTTCTTTGCTTTGATATGCAGTTCTTTCTGACGCTCAATAGAGAACACTTTCATGCCCATCGAACACAGGATACAAGTCTGAAAACCGGAACCGGTGCCAATTTCAAGTACCTTCTCCCCTTTTTTCAATTCCAGGATCGAGGTTTGAAAAGCAACCGTATACGGGTGAGAAATTGTTTGACCTGCACCGATCTGAAAAGCCACATTGGAATAAGCCTGCTGTTCAAATACCAGATCCAGGAAGAAATGACGCGGAATCGCATCAAATGCCGTAAGCACACGTTCATCCGTAATTCCTTTTTGGCGCAATTGATCAATCAACTGCTTTCTCATTCCTTTGTGCTTGTAAGTATCTTGCATCCAACAAAAGTAATTTAGAAATCGCTTATTCTTTCCCTTTGTTCAAGAAAGTTTCTACAGTGAATTGTGTATATTTGAAACGCTAATAAACGAAAAAA
>CAMLDR010000322.1 GCA_946478775.1 uncultured Flavobacteriales bacterium | reverse complement strand
ATTGTTGGATACAAGACGACGATGAAAGTTGCAAGTGTTTTTAATGCAGGAAAAATTGCAAGAGGTGAAATAATTCACGCTAACTTTGTGGTAGAGAATACCGGTGACCAGCCATTGGTCTTGTCTGATGTTTCGGGATCTTGTTCCTGTACGGTAGCAGATTGGAGTAAGGAGCCGATTCCTCCGGGAGAAAAAGGATTTGTGAAAGCAGACGTAAAAACAGAATCCTTTTCGGAAGGCCCTGTGACAAGAAGTGTAACTATTTTGTCGAATACAACGCCTCCAAACACCAAAGTGGTAGTTGAGGCAACGATTATCAAGTAAAAAAAACGTTCAAACGTTCAACATGTTTAAGAGTTCAAATCCATTGAACTTTTTCAACTTTTGAACTCTTTGGACCTTCAATTAGTAATAGTTAAATAAAAAATAGAGTTATGCAAATTATAATGCTCGTATTGATGTTGGTGGTGTTTTATTTCTTTTTAATTCGTCCGCAACAAAAAAAACAAAAAGAGCTTAAATCATTCCGTGAGAATTTGAAGCAAGGTGATAAAGTGGTTACTATCGGTGGGATCCACGGAAAGATCCTGGAGATCACAGATACAACAGTGTTGATTAATTCAGAAGGGACTAAGTTGCGTTTTGAAAAATCAGCGATTTCTACAGCAGTTGCCGAAAATTTAGGGGTACAGGCTTAATTTATTAAATTAATAACACGTAGGGGCGCGATTAATCGCGCCCCTACGTGTTTATATCAAGTGCATTTTTATGCAATGTATGTCTTGGTGAAATTTATAGAGAAGGTAGTTGCATTCTGTCTGCGCTCTGCGCGTCTTTTGGTTCTTCTGCGCGTACGTCTTCTAACTCTTCGTCTTTCTCCCGGAACTGCCTGAGCATAACATTCACCGGATGATCTGTTTGAGAATAATTCAGTCGCAGAATTGGTTGTAAGATTTGTTTCCGGTGTTTCAATCGATAGCATGCTTAATGACAACGCTCCGTAAAGAAATGTGCTTAATAAGATGTGTTTTGCTTTCATAATTTTGAATTTAGTATGTTGTGCTTTGTATAAGATTATCAAAATGCGAGAAAGTTTAAACCAAAAAGGATGCCAATCAAAAATTGCTTAAAAAACAGTAGGGGGCGCGATTAATCGCGCCCCTTACTGTTTTTTTGTATGAAATCGTTCTTAGATATTCTCAATAATCATTGCAGAAGCACCACCGCCTCCGTTACAGATTCCTGCACCACCGATCTTTCCACCGTTTTGTTTCAATACGTGGATCAATGTTACAATAACACGGGAACCTGAGTTTCCAAGCGGGTGACCCAATGCAACAGCTCCGCCGTTTACATCCACTTTCGCCGGATCCAATCCTAAAATTTTCGTATTTGCCAATCCTACCACAGCGAATGCCTGGTTCAATTCCCAGAAATCAACCTGCTCAGTTGTCAAACCAGCTTTTGCCAATGCTTTCGGAACGGCTTTGGAAGGAGCAGTTGTAAAGAACTCAGGCTCATGAGCTGCATCTGCATAACTCACAATTTTTGCAATCGGTTTCAATCCGTGTTTTTCAACCGCTTCTTTGGAAGCAATGATCAATGCAGAAGCTCCGTCATTTAGTGTTGAAGCATTTGCAGCCGTAATCGTTCCTTCTTTATCGAAAGCTGGCTTCAATGAAGGGATTTTATCCAGGAATACGTTTTTGTACTCTTCATCTTCTACCAGCATGATCGGGTCTCCTTTTCGCTGAGGAACAGAAACCCCAACGATCTCATCATTGAATTTTCCTGCTTCCCATGCTGCTGCTGCGCGTTTGTAAGAAGTAATCGCGAAATTATCCTGATCTTCCCGCGTGAAGGAATATTTTTGAGCTGTTTTTTCAGCGCAGGTTCCCATCGGAACTTTGCTGTATACATCCAATAATCCGTCTTTGGTAATTCCGTCCAGCATTTGGATGTTTCCGAATTTAACACCGTTTCGTCCGTCCAGGTAATGAGGTGCCTGGCTCATATTTTCCATTCCACCGACTACAACGATCTCGTTATCACCGGCAAGAATTGTTTGGGCGCCCAACATAATTGCTTTCATTCCGGAAGCACAAACTTTGTTTACAGTAGTACAAGGGACCGTATTCGGTAAACCTGCTCCCAAAGCTGCCTGGCGGGCAGGAGCTTGTCCGACGCCGGCTTGCAATACATTTCCCATGAAAACTTCATCAACCAATTCAGGCTTCAATCCTGATCTGTCCAATGCTCCTTTAATAGCAACCGATCCTAACTGGGTAGCAGAAATGGAAGATAATCCACCCATAAACGCTCCCATCGGGGTGCGAACCGCAGCAATAATGTATACTTCTTTCGACATAGCAATTTTAAATTTCGAACCCAAATTTACTTATTTTTCTTCTTTTATGAAGCGCTTAGATGCATTCCGGATCAAGTTTGTGAATTTAATTTATGATTTAACTAAATTTGTAGCATAAAAAAACCGAATTGCTTATGAAAACCAGTATTCTCATCGTGACATTATTGACAGGTTCGATTGCGTTTTCCCAGACAGATGCAGAAAAATTGCGCGAAGACATTAAAAAACTCGATGCGCTGCACGATTCATTGATGCCTAAAAAGTGGACAGTGAACAGTTTGTTTGGATTATCTGGTTCTCAAACAGCTTTTGTGAACTGGGCTGCCGGTGTCGGAATAATGTCGCTGTACTTGGGTTTATTGATTTTTCTGCTGTTTATCAGCACCGCCGGATTAAATGGTCCAATGATGTCAAGCTGGCTTTGGGTGGTATGTATTATACCGATTCGGTTGGTAAAGTGCAGGGGTTGCAGAAAACGGATGACCGGATTGATTTGGCTACTTCATTGGGTTATGAATTTAAAAAACACTGGTTCCTGACAGCGATCGGCGGATTCCGCACCCAATTCCTGGACGGTTTCAGTTTTCCGAATGATTCCATTCCCATTTCACGGTTCATGGCACCCGGATATGCGAATTTCTCTTTAGGGATCGAATATGCACCGGTAGATTATTTCAATGTGTATTTATCTCCGATTGCTTCAAAAATGACTTTTGTAAATGACCAGCGTCTGGCAGATGCAGGCGCTTTTGGGGTACAGGCAGCTGAACTGGATACGAGCGGAAACGTATTGAA
>CAMLDR010000321.1 GCA_946478775.1 uncultured Flavobacteriales bacterium | reverse complement strand
GGATGGATTTCACAATAAACATTCAATTCACGTACTCGGCGCGCAATCAACTGCGTGTATTGGGAGCCAAAATCAAGGATAAGGATCATTTCTTGCATGCGCAAAGATACATATTTTACGCCAAATGAAGCATCCTGAAAACAGATTCTAAAGGAGATTTTGACAAAAAAAATGCTAGTGCCGTCTAAAAGATAACACTAGCAAAACAGTGGAATTAAGATCTTCTATTTACTGAATCGAAAACCTGAATTTTATTATTTGGACAAATCGCAACTTGTTTCGTAAGTATCCATGTCGTCCTGTTCTTTTATGGTTGCTTCATTACAGGCAGCTACTGCCTGTGTTTTGTTTGCACCTTCAATTTTGATATTATTGATATTCGAAAAAGGATGTGCTTCTTCCACACCATCAAAATTAGAATCATAATAGTTGACTCCTGAAGAAGTACAGGTGCATGAATAATCTTTTTTACAAGATACCAGGGCCAGGCTCACTAAAGCTAAGGCAAGGATTGATTTTTTCATCGTTTTAAATCTTAATGGATTATTTACTTAGATCACATTCGGTTTTGTAAGAATCCGAACCGTCCATGTAAGTAACAGTTGCTTCATTGCATGCTGCCTGAGCCTGAACTTTGGTTGCACCTTCCACTTTATAAGAATAAGTAGTTACATCTGTTTCACCGTCATAAGTATCGGTATCTGTACAAGTGCACGAATAATCTTTTTTACAGGATACTAAAGTCAATGTAAGAAGGGCAATAGGAAAAATTAGTTTTTTCATAATACTATTTTAGGTAATTAAATTTCGGTGAAAATAGATATTCACAAATTATCTACCAAATTTTTGCATAACCCGACAAAAATTCGGCATTCAACCATTCAAACTGACAATTTGTCTGTTCAGAAACTTTTGGAATAATTTATGACGGAGAGCAGGCATTAATCAAAGAAGCATCGGGAATTTCACTATTTTTGACTTCTATTTATAAGAAACACCATGTTAGGAGGAATTTTAAAAAAGATCTTAGGCGATAAGTCAGCGACTGACCAGAAAAAATACCAACCTGTTATCCAGCAAGTTGCAGAAGTATTCAACACTTTACAAAACGAGTCTGACGACGCACTACGTGGTAGAACAGCTAAGTTTAAACAAAAAGTCCAGGACGCTATTTCAGGTTTGGAAGCAGAAATTGCTGACTTAACTAAAAAAGCGAACGATATCAGTATGCCTTTGCATCAAAAAGAGGCTATCTATGAAAGCATCGATGCAAAAGAGAAAGAAGTCAATGTAATCATTGAAAAAGTATTGGAAGAAATTTTGCCTGAAGCATTTGCCGTAGTGAAAGAAACTGCAAGACGCTGGGCAGCAAACGGTCAGCTTACAGTTACGGCAACTGAACTGGATAAGGAACTTGCTACCAAAAAAGACGGGATCACGATTGAAGGTGACAAGGCTGTCTGGAGCAATAAATGGACGGCTGCCGGAGCAGCAGTTGAATGGGTCATGGTTCATTACGATGTTCAGCTGATGGGTGGAGCTGTATTGCACAGAGGAAACATTGCTGAGATGCAGACAGGTGAAGGTAAAACATTGGTTGCAACGCTTCCGGTTTACTTAAATGCTTTGTCAGGAAAAGGAGTGCATGTAGTAACGGTGAATGACTACCTTGCCAAACGTGACTCCGAATGGATGGGGCCTTTGTACCAATTCCACGGATTAACGGTAGATTGTATTGACAAACACCAGCCAAACTCCGAAGCAAGAAGAACAGCTTACATGTCCGATATCACATTCGGTACAAATAACGAATTTGGTTTCGATTACCTGCGTGATAACATGGCAAGTGCTGTTGAAGACCTGGTACAACGCAAACATCATTTTGCAATTGTCGATGAGGTCGATTCGGTTTTGATCGATGATGCACGTACTCCATTGATCATTTCCGGTCCAACACCAAAAGGAGATCAGCACGAATTCTACGAATTGAAGCCGCGTGTGGAACTGATCGTTGAAGAGCAGCGTAAATATGTAAACCAGGCTTTGGCAGACGCGAAGAAATTACTAACCGTAATTAATGGCGGAACTGTTGAAGGAATGGACCAAAAAACAGCACTGGAACAAGGAGGAATTGCTTTGCTGCGCGCCCACAGAGGTTTGCCGAAAAATAAAGCACTTCATAAATTCCTGTCTGAACCGGGAATTAAATCTCACTTGCAAAAAGTAGAGAATCAGTTCATGGCGGAGCAAGGAAAGCAAATGAAGAAGATTGACGTAGAGTTATTCTTTGTCATTGACGAAAAACAAAACACGGTTGAATTAACAGAAAAAGGAATCGACCTTATTTCAGGGAATGAAGACCGCAATTTCTTTGTGATGCCGGATATTTCAACTGAAATTACCCGTTTGCAAAAACAGAACCTGGACAAAGAGGAATTCGCAAGTCAAAAAGAAGTCCTGATCCGTGATTACACGGTCAAATCGGAACGCATTCACTCTGTTTCCCAATTATTGAAGGCATATACCCTTTTCGAAAAAGAAGTGGAATATGTGATCATGGAGAACAAGATTAAGATCGTAGATGAGCAAACAGGCCGTATTATGGAAGGCCGTCGTTATTCTGACGGATTACATCAGGCGATTGAAGCAAAAGAAAATGTAACAGTGGAAGCTGCTACACAAACATACGCTACCGTTACCCTGCAAAATTACTTCCGTATGTACCACAAATTGGCTGGTATGACGGGTACGGCAGAAACGGAAGCAAAAGAATTCTGGGATATTTACAAACTGGACGTGGTTGTGGTTCCTACAAACCGTCCGATATCACGGAAGGATGATCACGATTTGGTCTTCAAAACTGCTCGTGAAAAATATGCTGCTGTAATCGACGAAGTAAACAAATTGGTGGAAGCAGGACGACCTGTATTGGTTGGTACAACAACCGTTGAGATTTCCGAGTTACTGAGCCGTATGTTGAAAATGCGCAATATTCCTCACCAGGTATTGAATGCGAAATACCACCAAAAGGAAGCGGAAATCGTAGCAAACGCCGGTAAGGCCGGAGCCGTTACGATCGCAACGAATATGGCGGGTCGTGGTACCGATATCAAATTGGGCGAAGGCGTAAAAGAAGCCGGAGGTTTGGCAATCATCGGTACGGAAAGACATGATTCACGTCGTGTCGACAGA
>CAMLDR010000320.1 GCA_946478775.1 uncultured Flavobacteriales bacterium | reverse complement strand
GCAGAGAGGAAGAGATTCGAACTCTCGATACAGTTACCCGTATACTACCTTTCCAGGGTAGCTCCTTCAACCACTCGGACACCTCTCTATTTTAGTGGAGTGCAAAAATACACTTTTTTTTGAATCTTCATATCACTTGCAGGATACTTTGAGTGATTTCTATTTTCCTTCGAAAGAATCTTATTCTTGACAGGCCACTTTCAGCCCAAAAATACGCATAGACATCCATCTATTTGACCAGTCAGAGCGTCGCTTCGCCGGCAACATCCTGTTTCAAAATTGATTTCGCAGCTGCTGCATTCCCGGCGCTTTTTCCCAAAGCAAACATCGTTTTGGTGACTGCTGCTTCTGTTGTCAAGTCAAAACCGGAAAGTACCCCGTTCTTCTCGAAGAAAGAGCTGGTTTCGTATTTGCCCTGCTCTACTCTTCCTGTGAAACATTGGGTGATGTTGAGAACAATTCCGCCCGACTGGAGGTAATTCAATAGCAATTCGTGGAATTTGGGATCGGATGGAGCATTTCCGGAACCGTAGGTTTCCAGGATGATCGCTTTTGTTTTTTGAACGTCGAACAGGGATTCGTAGATGTTCCATCTGATTCCCGGGAAGAATTTGATCAGGGCTACCGAAGGATCAAACGCAGTGAATAATTCTAGTTCGGTTGAGGAATCGATGGTTTCCCCGGTATAATCGATGTGCACTCCTGCAACGGCCAAAGGTCTGAAGTTCGGTGAACGGAACGCTTCAAAAGAAGATGCGGAAACTTTCGAAGTCCGATTTCCACGGTACAGGGAATACTCGAAATAGATCGCCACTTCCCGGATGTGCGGAATTCCTTCTTTGTTGGTAGCTGCAGCAATCTCGATGGCTGTAATGAGATTTTCTTTCCCGTCCGTTCGGATAGTCCCGATTGGTAGCTGTGATCCGGTGAAAATGACCGGTTTCTTCAATCCCTGGAGCATAAAACTCAACGCAGATGCCGAGAAAGCCATGGTGTCCGAACCGTGAAGAATGACAAATCCGTCGAATTCGCTGTACTTGTGGTAGACCAATTCCGCCATTTCCTTCCACCACTCCGGATTCATTTCGGAAGAATCGATCGGATGCGGAAAAGCATGGGTGGTCAACTGCACGTTCAAACGCCCCAATTCGGGAATATGCTTGTAAACATCTCCAAAGTCAAAGGCAGTTAATGAACCGGTTAAAGGATCATTGACCATTCCAATGGTTCCTCCCGTGTAAATAACCAATACTTGCGGTGCTGTTTTCATGCTGTTCTCTTGAGTGCGACAAAGTTCACTGAAAATACCGAAAAAGCAAGTTTCGGAAAAGAAGTTTATTTCGAGGCTTTTCCGTTGTTCAATTTTGGTGTTGGTTACAAGTGGGTCATAGAATTGATTGGAAAATGGGGACATTTCAACTTTTGTTAAAAGGTGTGATTGGTTTAAATCATGATAAATTTTGATATAATAGTATCAAAAAACTATATTTTATCATTATATTTGATATAATAATATCAAAAATGGGATACGGAATTAATAAAACTCCAAATGAGATAACTTACTTGCTTGGACAAAGATTACAGCAACTCCGCAAGGAACGAAAAATGAGTAGGGAAGAACTCGCACAACGTTCAGGGGTTCCTGCCCCGACACTTCGAAAATTCGAACAGACAGGAGCCGTTTCATTAGAGACTCTGTTGAAGCTGGTAAAGGTTTTTGGGAAGCTGAATGAATTTGAAAAACTACTTATCTCTAATGATCTCGAAAGCAAACGTTACTTATTTGATGATTAATGGAAAACACAAAAAAGTTAGACATTTTCCTGAAATTCTCTGATCAGGAGATCCCTGTTGGACAAATGATTCAGGAAGAATGCGGCGTTTCAAAACAAACAAAGCAAACGATTTATGCTAAACTAAAAGAACTGAATCACTTCTAGTTAAAAATGCGCAATGCATTACCAGTGGTAATTTTACCCAATTCTGCTAAAGGTATATTCAGAATTTCCGCCACCTTTTCAGCTGTATGAATCACATAGCTGCTTTCATTTCGCTTTCCGCGGAAAGGAGTGGGCGCCAGGTAAGGTGCATCTGTTTCCAACAAGAGTTTTTCAATCGGAATGTGCTTCACTATTTCCGGCAAGTCAGACTTTTTGTAAGTTACGACTCCCCCGATGCCAAATGAAAACCCTTTGTAATCCAGGATTTTCTTCGCGTCTTGTTCATTCCCGGTAAAACAGTGAAAGATCCCCTTCAGGCGTTCGTCGTTTTCCTGGTCCAGCACTTCATAAATTTCCGGAAAAGAATCCCGTGCATGGATCACAATGGGAATCCGGAGTTCTTTTGCCCAGTTGATCTGCGTTCGGAAGGCTGCTTTTTGTTCCTCCAAAAAGGTCTTGTCCCAATACAAATCAATTCCGATCTCACCAACGGCAACATAGGGTCTTTTCTCCAGCAAAAACTTCATTTTGGCTAACACCAATTCCCAATTCCCATCTACAGAACATGGATGGAGCCCCATCATAGCAAAGCAATTTTCCGGAAACTGATTTTCAAGCGCATGCATTCCTTCCACCGAATTCAGATCGATATTGGGCATGTACATACGTTCAACTCCGGCTGCAATAGCACGGCGAATCATTTCCGTTCGGTCTTCGTTGAATTGTTCGGAATAAAGATGTGTGTGAGTGTCTATAAACATTGATAGAGAAATTTCTGTTTCCCCCTTTGAAGGGGGATGAAGGGGGATGGCAGTCTGAGTAAATGCCACCCCTCTCAATCTCCCCTCAAGGGGAGAAGTGACTTCGTAGATTTAACAGAATTCTTCGTAGGCTGCTTCTAAGTTCTCAGCGATCATAGCTGCAGTAACTCCTTCGATGTTGTGTCTTTCTAAGAAATGGACCAATTTTCCGTCTTTAAACAAAGCCACGGATGGCGATGACGGAGGGAATGGTAAAAAATACTTGCGTGCCTGTTGTGTGGCTTCGGTATCAACTCCTGCAAAAACAGTCAGTAAATGATCCGGTTTTTTTGCAGCGATTTCCAAAGACTTTTTCACCCCTGGTCTTAAATTTCCTGCTGCACATCCGCAAACAGAGTTTACAACTACCAGGGCAACGCCTTTGCTAGCCGGAATTATTGCATCGACTTCTGATGCTGATACGAGTTGTTGAAAGCCCACACTTGTAAGGTCTTCCTTCATTGGTT
>CAMLDR010000319.1 GCA_946478775.1 uncultured Flavobacteriales bacterium | reverse complement strand
AAAATACCTGCGTTAGAAGAGTATAAGTAGTAGTAGTTAGGTTTAGTTAGGTAGCGTGTGAAGAGAGACTTATTTCCGGTCTCTCTTCTTTTTTTTATACCTGGAGGGAATTCAAAGAGTTGAATCGTTTAAAAAGTTTAAATAATTACCTTTCAAGATCTTTTGAACTTTTTCTACTCCTTGACTAATGCTCCAGACAAATCGACCAGGTACGATTCATTGTTCCCGAGGTTTTCCCAAACCAGTTTGATCCGCTTTCTATTGATATAATCCACGCGATAAGCGATCCCCAAATTTTCGAAAAAATGCCCGTCCAATTCCCTGAACGGCAGTTCTCCGAATTCTGCATCGGACGGAACCTTATTTCCCGGTAATACGAAGAGGTATTCCCCGATATTGATTTTCCATTCAGCAAGAGCCCGCGCATTCACGTACTTCGTATAAACAGGTTCTTTCGGATTATTTTGAAATACGACAACCAACACCATTCGATCCGTTTCATTGTGCAATTCCACGGCGATATCTCCGGGTTTGTTGTTCAAATCCCGTGTTTTTACATACGGTTTGCCATAGGGTCTGCTCTGCGTAAAGAATGTGGTAAAAGGAACCGAATCATTGTTCCGCCAGCCTTGGTACAACTGATTGAAAAGTCCGTTATTCCATGTACGTTCCTTTACCAGGTCAATTCCAACAAATGGCAGGTTGGAATCCAATTGTGCATCATCTATCATGCGTTCTTCACTCTTAATTTCCGTAATCAGAGAATCCAGCTTCAAACGCTCTTCCTTACTGAATTCCATATAAGCTGTTTTCTCCTGGAGCAAATCTTCTTCGGGATCAGCTTCCACGAAGAAAAGTGCAACAATTCCTGTGGTAAATAACAATAAAATCCCTATCACCAAACTCAACCGCAACCAGGATACACGTGTGGATTCCACTACAATTTTTCCCTTTTTTACATCTGTTCCAAAATTGCTTAACTGTTTTTTATGCTCTTCCGTAAACTGGATTTCCATCAGCTTATTGGTCAGGTATACCAGGAAGCGTGTAGAACTTCTCGGATGATAAGCCAAACTCATGAAAAATTCCAATACCTGTGTTTTTACACGGTAGTGATTCACATTCAGCAGATTCAATGCGGCAATCATATTTGCACTTAGGAATGAATCCGTCAAACGATGGAGGTCCGTATCTTTTCTTGCTTTGTTTGTTGCCAGGCTCAAGGCTTCCTTTTGTTTGAAGATCCAATCCGAAAGCGAGTCCTGAACCAGGTTCTGCTGATAATCGGGCAGCAACGCGGAATAACTCATGAAAAAATGAATATTCTTTGCGGAAACGGAAGAAAACTGAGCAGTGTAAATCGGGAATAGATACAATTCGAGAAAGACTTTGTATTCTTCAAAAAGTGCATGTTCCCGGAGTTTTAATGTGTCAACGAACAGCTCTGAAAAAATTCCCGTTTTCAGGGTATTGAGCAAACTGGCATTTTCCTCCGTCCATGAAGCAAAGATGATTCCTTTAGGACTCGAGCAAGTGCTTAAAAATTGCACTTCGTCCATTTCCGATGCATCCGGAAAAAGGGTTTTAAATGTTTCCAGGAATGCTTCCTTTTGGTCTTCGGAAAGTGGGAATTGCAGATTCGGATTTTCTCTTTTTACAGCACCTAATTGGAGATACTTCATGTCTTACGATTGATGGAATGAAAATACTACTTTTTGAACAATTAAACCTTCGTCTGTAAAACTTATCCAAATAATTGGAAATCAATAGATATTCTTCTAGCTTTATATTCAAAACCAGTACTATGAAACAACTACTTCTTGTATTCATCCTTGTTAGCCCCTCCGTTTTTGCACAAACCTGGAGTGATGATGTAGCAAGTATCGTTTACAACAAATGCTCATCCTGCCATCATCCCGGAGGAATTGCACCCTTTTCATTAATGAGTTATACGGAAGTCAGCCCGATGGCAACAGCTATTCATGATGCCATCGCTACCAACGAAATGCCTCCATGGCCTCCCGATGAAAACTATCAACAATATAGTCACTCACGTGCATTGAATTCCACTGACAAAGCAACGCTTATGTCCTGGCTTACCAACGGAACACCCGAAGGAAATCCGGCAAATGCCCCTGCCCCACCGGTTTTCAATTCCGGTAGCATCTTAGGAAACGGTGATTTGATGCTTCAAATTCCGCTCTACCAAAGTAAAGCGCAAGGCGGACAAGATGATTACGTTTGTTTCAGCCTTCCCACCGGATTGACTCAAAACAGGTATGTCCGTGCGATGGAAATAGTTCCGGGAAATAGACAGATTGTTCATCATGCACTCATTTACATTGATCCAAGCGGAAGTTATCAGGGAGATACGATCGGTGGAGATTGCGGTGGCCCGCCACAAAGTTCCACACTCATAGGAGGATATACTCCGGGCTCATCTCCGTTGATTTTCCCTTCGGCAACGGGATTTAAATTGGGAATGTCTATTCCTGCCAATAGTAACCTCGTTTTTGCGATGCATTATCCTGAGGGAAGTTACGGTGAATATGACAGTACCAAAGTCATTCTTCATTTTTACCCACCGGGAGAAACCGGGATTCGGGATGTATACGCTGCACCTGTGCTGCAAAATTGGTCGCTTTCAATTCCTCCCAATCAGCTCTCATCATTCACCGCACAATACCCCGCATCCGGAGGCGTTCCAACGAACTATAGCATTTTGAGTGTTTTTCCACACATGCATTTATTGGGTAAAACCATTCGGGCTTATGCTGTAACACCGGCAAATGATACCGTAAAGTTCGCCGATATTCCGCAATGGGATTTTCACTGGCAGGATTTTTACTTTTTCAAACACCTGCAAAAGGTTCCTACGGGATCGGTTTTAAAAGGAGAGGCAACGTATGACAATACCGTAAATAATCCTGATAATCCAAGTAGTCCTCCTGTGCTGGTTGTCGCCGGCGAAAGTACTACCGATGAAATGTTTTTGGTTTACTTTCATTTTCTGCAATACCAGCCAGGCGATGAATCGATTGATTTGGAAGCATTGCTGAGTCTTGGAATGCAGGAACTCATTTCAGATGACGATTGGAAAATATTCCCCGTTCCTTTTACTGAAAGCGTATCGATTAAACCAAATCAGCTAAAAAGCGGAGACATCGTTTCACTGGCTATTTACGATTATCAGGGAAGACTGATTCGCACGATTTGTGACAA
>CAMLDR010000318.1 GCA_946478775.1 uncultured Flavobacteriales bacterium | reverse complement strand
GCTCCAATAATTACATTTACCATAGTTTCTTAAATAAAAAAATCCCACTGCTTACGGATCTGTTACGTAAACAAGTGAGAAAAAGACCTGCTATAAAGCAATTAATTCAATGCATCCAAATCATCAGAAAGTGCTTTCAATGCAGCAGTTGCTTCACTGAAATCAGCTTGTGGAGCGGTACCTGCTGCCGGAGCCGGTGCCTTCCCTCCTCTTGTAGACAATTGTAAGGCGGTCATCGCCAATAAGTCTTGCATATCGCGTACAGCAAAATTATCTTGTAGTTGTTTGATTGCTTTATTAATATCATCAGCAGCACGCTGCACCTTTTCAACTTCCGTTTCCTGGACAGTTAAAGGGTACGTGCGACCTGCAACCACTACTTTCAAAGACACCTTACTCATTCGCTATTTTTAATTGTTGAATGCAGAAATCAATCTCTTTCACAAGTACATCAATCTCAACACCATTGGTTGAAACCGGTTGTACCTGAACTTGTTCACGCGCTTGGTCCAATTCTGATTTCAGGCTTTGAAGTTCTTCCTCCATTGCCTTTTTCTGATTTTTAAACTCAGAAACCTCAGCATTCAAACGATTGACCTCATCTGTCATAGAACGAACACGTTCTCTTTCAGTCACCAATGATTGGTGTAACTGACGAGACTTCGTGCCAATTTGTTCAATTAAAGATTTCAACTCAGACGTCATCCAATAAGCGTTTGTACAAAAATAACAGGTAAAACCAATTCTACAACAATTTTATTGGAAGTTGTGAACAGTTTTTTGGCGATAAATCAAATTAATTCCAAATTACGAATGTCTAATTCCAAATTATAGCGGATGTATCCTTCCTAAATATGATCTGCTAATTAGGAGGAAGGGCTTCGTTTCGGGAAGGGGATTTCCGGTTTTGGAGATAAACGGTAAAAACGCACAAAAGGAATACATAAAAGACGATTCCGCTTTGCCGCTGGAACATGGATTCGAACAAGCAATTGAAAGCCAGGTTCAGCGTGAGCCAAAATAAGGGCTCATACCGGTATTTTTTGGCCATTCGGAAATAACAAACAAAAATCGAAAGAAAGATCAGCAGGCCAATGACTCCAATTTCAACGGCAACCTGGAGGAACTGGTTGTGGGGGTTGTATTTGAATTCAGCATAATCAGCCAATCCCTGGTCTCTTAGTCTTTTTCCCAGTTTATCATCAAAATTCGCAGTTCCTGATCCCATAGGATGCTCCAAAAATTCCTGGGTAGAAACAGTCCACATCAATAAACGCGTTTGGTTTCCGGACGGATTACTCTTCACCTTTTCAAATACCGAATTCGGGTTTTGTACAAAAGCTTTCGTGTCTTTCAGCACTTCGTCAATCACAATCTGAACATGGATATTTGCATAATAAGCTGCAACAGGAATTGCCGGCACGAATACAAGCATGACAAAAAACCAGGTTCGTGGTAATTTTTGATAGAAATAGGTAATCAAAATGACCCCTGCTAACAAAAAGAAAAAAAGCAGGGAAGCGAATGAAAAACAGAACAGCAAATTTGCACAAGTAAGCAGGAAATATGCCCCGAGTGTCCAATGATTGAACCCTTTCCATTTATTTCGGGCGCCTTCTCTCACCAGTATTAAAGAAATGGTTGCCATCGCTGCAAAATAGGTCGGATGATGGATGTACGAATAGCTCGTACTTCCAAAACTATTGTTGAAGTCGTGAGTTAAATAGTAAACATCAATACCGTGAAAAACGGATAAAATAGTCAGTACAAGGATTCCTGCAACAAATCCCCAGGTAAGCGGGCGAAGATCCAGCCGTCGTTCAAACCGAAACGAAAACAGGATGGGAAACAGTAGTAAAACCAGTTTCTTCTCCAAATATCCAAGCGCATCGCCCATGTGATCTGTAAAAAAAACTCCTATGGCATAAGCTAAATAAAGTAACACGAAAGTCAGTAAGACCGGTGAAAAAACAAACTTCATTTTCTTACGAACAACCTGTGTGATTGTAAATAAGATCAATAAACCGACAAAAAGACTGATTGATTTCGGAGCAAAACAAAAACAAGCCAACGCAGCTGCGAGTAAATACTCATAAACTTGTTCTATTTGGATTTTTTGTTTCATCCGATAACAGAAAATGCAGGAATCGCTTGTCCGATGTCTGTTTTTAGCAGATCTCCTATTTCAGAATTGCTTCCTACCAGTGTTCCGATAGTCAAATGGGTGAAATCACCCACTGCACAATCGTGATCTACCACCACATTGGAATTAATGATGCAGCATGTTCCGATTTTGGTATTGGCGTTTATCACAGCTCCTGCCAAAACGATTGTCCCTGCCTGAATAGAAGCTGTCTTTGAAACAACTGCCCGCGGATGAATGACGGTTTCAAAATTCATCCGGTTTGAGTGACGCTCCATTACTTGTTTTCTAATTTCGTTATTCCCGATTCCCATGACGAATGTGTCGCATTGGCCGGAAACAGCTTCGATGTCCTTTACAGATCCTATTACCCGGACATCTGCTGTCAGAAGCGTCCCTTTTTCAAGCTGATCGTCAATAAAACCGACCAATTGTAAGTCATCGATCAGGTCAATTGTTTCTGCAATCACTTTTGCGTGACCTCCTGCCCCAACGATTACAACTTTCCTCATGATTTCAGTAATTGATGGTAAATAGCTTCCATCTGCTTCATGTTATTCTGCCAGATCCCGCTTTTTTGAAGCAATTCTTCATTGATCGGGGCGGCTTGTGCTGTTAATTCTTCGAAACGATCCCTGGATTCAATCAATCTCTCTGCCAATAAATCCACATCATCAACCGGAATTAAAAAGCCGTTTTTTCCGTCTTCAATCCACTGCCTGTTTGCAGGAATATCTGTAGCAATATTCCATGTTCCGCAAGCCATGCCTTCATTTAAGGAGATGTTGTTACCGTCAGATAAAGAAAGGCTCACAAAGACGTGACTTGTATTCAGGTATCCGACCATTTCGGGCTGCGTTTTCTTTCCTACAAAGGTCACATGATCGGCTAAGCCCAGGTCCTTCGTCATTTGGACCAATTCTTCTTTCAAACTTCCCGCTCCCAAAAGGTTTACATGAATATTCGGAATGCGGTCCCTTACTTTTTGCATTGCTTTCAGCAAATGCGGAATGTTATAAATGGACTCCAGGTTCCTGGTACTAACCAATTGGAATCGGTCTTTGGGTAAACTGCGATTTTTGGCAT
>CAMLDR010000317.1 GCA_946478775.1 uncultured Flavobacteriales bacterium | reverse complement strand
CCACGAGACCGAAGTTATTACTTCCGGAGTATGGTAGAAACGTACAAGAAATGATCTCTCACGCGATGGAAATCGCAGACCGGGATGAACGCAATAAAGCAACCAGGGCAATCATTGAAGTGATGGGGCAATTGAATCCGCATTTACGCGATGTGGATGACTTCAGACATAAGTTATGGACGCATTTGTTCGTTATGTCCGACTTCAAACTGGAAGTAGATTCTCCCTATGAGATCCCAAAACCGGAAACCCTGACAAGCAAGCCTGACAAGGTTGATTATCCGAAAGGGCGTATCAAGTACGGGCATTACGGGAAATACACGCAGGAAATCCTCAGAGATTCAAAAAACATCACAGAAGCTGATGAACGCGATTATTTGAAAATCACCATGGCGAATTTCATGAAGAAGCAATACCTGGCTTACAATAATGATGCAGTGGAAAATCACGTGATCGCAAATCAATTGAGAGACCTTTCCCAGGGAGAATTGATCCTGGAAAATCCGGATGAATTGATCAATACAAACCTGATCTTGAAATCTTTCGGAATCCAGCCTAACAAGCGTCCGAAAAAGAATCAGAAAAACCAAAAGAATTTTAAAGGCAAGAATCAAAACCAAAATCGAAAATAAGAACGAAGTATGTCATCTTTTGAAATTTACGGAGGAAAGAAGCTGAAAGGCGAATTGACTGTTCAGGGAGCTAAAAACGAAGCATTACAGGTTTTATGTGCTCCTTTACTGACTGCCGAAAAAGTTACTATCTCAAATATTCCCGATATCGTGGACGTCAATAAATTGATTGACCTGCTGCAGACAATGGGAGTGAAGATTGAGAAAGTAGAACGCGGTACCTACGTTTTTCAGGCTAAGGACATTGATCTTTCTTATCTGGAAACAGAAGATTTCAAAAAAAGAGCGGGATCGCTCAGAGGTTCTATTATGATCGTTGGTCCTTTATTGGCCCGTTTCGGAAAAGGATTCATTCCAAAACCTGGCGGCGACAAGATCGGACGACGCAGACTGGATACGCATTTTGACGGGTTTGCTTTGTTGGGTGCAAAATTCAATTACGATGCAGGTGAGCATTTTTACTCCATCGAAGCAAAAAAATTAAAAGGAACATACATCCATTTGGATGAAGCTTCTGTAACAGGAACAGCAAATATCATTATGGCTGCGGTTCTGGCAGAAGGGACAACCACTTTCTATAACGCGGCTTGTGAACCATACATTCAGCAATTATGTAAAATGCTGAACTCCATGGGAGCAAAGATTTCCGGTATCAGTTCCAACTTACTGACAATCGAAGGCGTTAAAGAATTGGGAGGTTGTTATCACCGCATTTTGCCGGATATGATCGAAATCGGAAGTTTCATCGGTTTGGCGGCTATGACTAAGTCAGAAATCACCATTAAGGACGTAAGCTGGGACAACCTGGGAGTTATTCCCAATACTTTTAGAAGACTGGGGATCAAACTGGAACGAAGAGGAGACGACATTTATGTTCCTGCCCAGGAATCTTACGAAATTGACACTTTCATCGATGGTTCGATCTTAACCATTTATGATGCTCCCTGGCCGGGATTCACTCCGGATTTGTTATCAATCATTTTGGTGGTGGCAACCCAGGCAAAAGGAAGTGTATTGATCCATCAAAAAATGTTTGAATCGCGTTTGTTCTTTACCGATAAGCTGATTGATATGGGGGCACAGATCATTTTGTGCGATCCTCACAGAGCAACAGTTATTGGGCTTGGAAGACAGCATAATTTACGTGGAATCCAGATGACTTCTCCTGATATTCGTGCAGGAGTTTCCTTATTGATCGCTGCACTATCTGCGGAAGGAAAAAGTGTTATTCACAATATTGAACAAATCGACAGAGGCTACCAGGACATTGATATTCGCTTGCGGAACCTGGGCGCTGATATTCGTCGTATAAACTAAGAACAGATGAAAAACTCACTAATCATTTTATCGGCCTTGTTATTCGCAGGGCTTGGTTTGTCTTCTTTTAAAGACGTTAAAAGTATGCCAGGTGTTGGCTCTACTGCTCCTGAAATTGCTTTGACGGGTGTAGATGGGAAAGTGGTAAAACTTTCTTCCCTGAAAGGGAAAATGGTACTAATCGATTTTTGGGCTTCCTGGTGTGGACCTTGTAGAAAAGAGAATCCCAATGTAGTGGAAGCTTACGGAAAATACAAGAACGCCAAATTCACTAATGCCAAAGGATTTGAAGTGTTCTCTGTTTCTCTTGACCGGGATGAAACCAAGTGGAAAGAAGCAATTAAAGCAGATGGCCTGATTTGGAAAAGTCATGTTTGGGACAAAGCAAACGAAGCTGGTAGAGCTTATAATGTTCAAACCATTCCAAGTGGCTTTTTGGTAGACGGAGAAGGGAAAATTGTAGCTTCAGGTGAATCGTTGAGAGGGCTTGGATTGCATGTGGAATTGGATAAGCACAAAAAATAGACTCTTCTATCACGATTTGTCGCAACTAAAAAAGATGCATAGACATGTGTCTATTTGCCCTGTGGCAGTAGGTGTTTCGACTTTTTTAATCTGTTTTTTTTGAGGTTCTCAAATCCAGATTCATGGAGTCAACGTAACTGATTAAAACGATTGAAGATGAAGAACTATTTGATTATTTACACCTTGTTTGTTGGATTGACCGCCTGTTCTCAGGAGCAGCCTAAAACACCGGATGCTCCAAAAAAGGATACAAAATACAATAAGCTAACTCCCCAGGAAGAAAGTGTGATCATCGGAAAGAGCACCGACCGTGCGTTTACCGGAGATTATTACCAAAAAACAGATAAAGGGGTTTACATTTGTAAGCAGTGCAACAATCCGCTTTACAAATCAGACGATAAATTCGAATCTCACTGCGGCTGGCCGAGTTTTGATGATGAGATTGAAGGAGCTGTGATCAGTGTACCGGATAGAGATGGAATGCGGACAGAGATTATCTGTGCCAATTGCAAAGGACATCTTGGACACGTATTTACAGGAGAAGGATTTACGGATAAAGATACGCGTCATTGCGTCAATACCAGTTCGATTCAATTCTATCCTTCCAAGGATGTGGATAAACTCCCGAAAGTGATTAAGTAGATTTGAATTCACTTATTTATAAAGTCTTCCGCCAGGAAGGCTTTTTTTATATCTGCACAATGCGCCAAAGCTGAAGCTAAGACGTAAGCGTTCTCCGTGCAAAAAGACCGTCTAACTACAAACCCATA
>CAMLDR010000316.1 GCA_946478775.1 uncultured Flavobacteriales bacterium | reverse complement strand
ATGACTTCAATAGATCCCTGAATTCCGGAAGAATGGTTTCCCACTGTTCATCAAATAACCCGCTTGGTTTATTCAGGTTTTCCACTTTCCACCAGGTTCCTCTTCTTTTAAAGCCCAGTGCAAATGCATCGTCAATTTCTTCGCCCGTCTCCGGCACATGTTCAATAGAAGAGAAACTGTATTCCATTTTATTGCGGTAGAAGAACACTTCCGGGGAAGAAATAAATTCATCGAACAAAGCTCCCGGATCGGGAATCCGACCGATTTTACGGTACACATCCAGGGTAGATTTCTTTTTGTATTCCTGTTGAATTTCAATCGGTACAAACAAGTAAGGCGCACCTGAAATTTCCTGGTAAGGCAATGCTTTTTCCAAAGGTGAGCGCTCCAGGACTTCCAACAACTTACATTCGGCATGACGCTTTCTTTTCTTGTCGACCCGCGCTCTTACAACTTGCCCGGGAAAGGTGTTTTCCACAAAGAGAATAAAATCACCCTCTTCTGATTTCATGCGCGCAAGACACTGACCGCCAAAGGCAAAATCATCGATCTTTACTTCAATAACTTGATTTCTATGTACCACTTTGATTGTTTGTTCTATCCGCTCGCAGTTGACCGGTGTTACAATTCCTGATTGACAATATCCTGAATTGATTTATTTTCTAAAATACGCAGTGTTTCGTTTCTCACATCGATAAACACTTTATTCAATCCGCACGTTTTTTCATCCGTACATTCGTCGCAGCGCTGGTAGTAATTCAAACTAACGCATGGCAATAATGCAATCGGACCGTTGAAAAGCCGGATGATCGTGGATATCTGGATCTCGGAAGGTGTTTGTCTTAAGAAGTAACCTCCACCCTTTCCCATTTTCGAATTTAAAATCCCCTGCTTTTTCAAGTCAAGCAGAATAGATTCTAAAAACTTTCGTGGAATACGGCTGTTCTCTGCAATCTCCAGGATCAAAGTTGGCTCATTAGCATCCTTCTTGGCCAAATAGGTCAAGGCATGTAATGCATATTTCGTCTTCTTTGATAACATCAAACACTGTATTGGGCTAATTTACAATTAAATTCGAAAAAAGTGCAAACCGTTTATCCAGGTTATATCAACCCTTTAATGACCCCTTTATCCGACGCTTCAATAAATGATAAAATCTCTCTCCTGATCGGAGAATCCGGAATGGTTTCTTTTACGATCTCCAATGATTTCGTTACATGATTATTCT
This sequence comes from uncultured Flavobacteriales bacterium, assembly GCA_946478775.1. The sequence continues at coordinate 2,036 of CAMLDR010000316.1, read as the reverse complement.
GAACGAAAATGATCCGGTAAATGTCTTCTATTTCGCGCACCTGTTCATCAGAATATCCTCTTCTTCTCAGTCCAACAGAGTTAATTCCTGCAAACGTAATTGGCTCACGGGCACACTTTACATAAGGAGGTACATTTTTACGGATCAATGATCCACCTGCAACAAATGCATGTGCTCCGATGTGAATGAACTGCTGAGATCCGCAACGACCTTCCAAAATAGCGTAATCACCCACTACACAATGTCCGGAAAGCCCAGAGTAACTTGCCATGATTACATTATTTCCAATTTGACAATCGTGAGCAATATGCACGTAAGTCATCAGTAAACAATCCTTTCCAACGGTTGTTTTCCACATATCTTTCGTACCACGATGAATCGTAACACATTCCCTGATTACGGTTCTGTCACCAATCTCTACGGTGGTGTATTCCCCGTCAAATTTTAAATCCTGAGGAATTACAGCGATAACGGCACCCGGGTAAATCTCGCAATTTTCCCCGATCCTAGCACCCGGATAAATGGTTACATTCGGATGGATTTTCGTTCCTGCCCCAATGACAACATCATCGTAAATCGTACTGAATGCTTCTATTGTTACCCCCTCTCCTAATTTTGCATTTGGAGAAACCTGTGCTAGTGGACTAATCATACTTCTGCTTTATCTTTAATGACCTGTGCAAGCATTTCTGCTTCCATAACGTGTTTACCGTTTACATACGCATTTCCCTGCATATGAACCAACCCACGTCTGATAGGTGAAATTAACGCTAATTCAAATACTAAGGTATCTCCCGGTATCACTTTTTGTTTGAATTTCACATTATCTATCTTCATGAAATATGTCGAATACAAATGTGGATCCTCTACTTTACTCAATGCAAAAATACCTCCGCACTGTGCAGTTGCTTCAATTTGAAGAACTCCCGGGAAAATCGGATTTCCGGGAAAATGCCCCTGGAACATCGGTTCGTTCATCGTCACATTCTTCACACCGATAATTTTATCTTCCGTGATCTCCATGATCTTATCGACCAATAAGAACGGGTAGCGATGAGGCAACATGCGTTCAATATCATTGATGTTGTATAGCGGTTCACGCTCCAGATCAAAGCTCTTACTGCCTTTTTCCTGTTTTTTAATTTCTTCTTTCAAGACTTTAGCAAAACGCGTATTCCCGGAATGTCCCGGACGTGCCGCCAAAATATGCCCTTTGATAAAACGGCCTACCAGAGCCAAATCACCAACAATATCCAATAATTTATGACGTGCCGGTTCATTTTCGAACTGCAATTTCAAGCTGTTCAAAACACCGATTCCGTCATAATTCACTTTCAGCTTATCTTTTCCGAGTAATTTCGCCAGGCGGTCCAATTCCTCTTCTTTCACATCGTTTCTTTCAACCAAGACAATGGCATTATCCAGGCTTCCCCCTTTGATCAGGTTATTCTTAGCCAGGAATTCCAACTCTCCCAGGAAACAGAATGTTCTGCACGCCGCAATATCTTTTTCGAATTCACCCAAATGGTACATGTGGGCATGTTGCGTTCCCAAAGCAGGAGAATTGTAATCGACCATTACCGTCAAACGGTAATTTTTATCCGGAACGGCCAAAAACTCAATTCCTTTCTCGGCATCTTCCCACTTAATATTTTCTGTCAGTTCGAAATACAAACGCTCGGCATTTTGCTCCGTTCTTCCAACCCGTTGGATTTCTCTCACAAAAGGAAGAGAGGACCCATCCATGATCGGAATTTCCGGACCTGTAAGTGTAATCAGGGCATTATCCACTTCCATTCCGTACAATGCTGCCAACACGTGTTCCGTTGTATATACTTTGGCACCGTTTGATTCCAGCGTTGTTCCGCGCTCGGTAGAAACCACTAAATCTGCGTCTGCTTTAATAATCGGTTGACCATCTACATCCAACCGTTGAAATTTATATCCGTGATTTTCAGCAGCAGGGTGAATTTCCATCACAACTGCTTCTCCGGTATGTAAACCAACACCATTGAACGTGATTTTTTCTTTAAGGG
>CAMLDR010000315.1 GCA_946478775.1 uncultured Flavobacteriales bacterium | reverse complement strand
GCCGGTGCCTTATCGATCAACTTGATTTTTGATCAATTCCAACTTTCCAAAAATGCCCGTCTGTACTTGTCAGATGGCGAAAAGAAAGAATTTATAGGCGCTCACACCAGTTTGAACAACAATGAGAATCACATGCTTGGAACAGAATTAATCCATGACGACGTGGTCATCATTGAGTTGCAGGAACCGGCAGATGAAGCAGGGACTTCCCAATTGCATTTGGGAACGGTAGTCCATGGTTACTTTGACCTGGAATCAGAAGTGAAAGCATTGGGCAGTTCCGGAAGCTGTGAGTACGATGTGAACTGCCCCATTGGAGCAGGATGGGAAAATCAGCGAAATTCCGTTGCCATGATGGTAAACGGCGGGGGTTTTTGTACAGGATCCTTGATCAACAATACTTCAGGAACAATCATTCCTTATTTCCTTTCTGCAAACCATTGTGGTACTTCACCCGGAAGTTGGGTATTCCGATTCAAATGGGAACGAACTCCTGCAACCGCAATTTGTGCTACTACAAATAACACATCGAATGATGGTCCGACAACCATGAACGTAAACGGCGGGGTCTTAAAAGCAAATTATTCTCCATCCGATTTTACTTTAACGGAACTGAATTCTGCTCCGGACCCGGCGTGGGGTGTTTATTACAATGGTTTCAATGCTACGGACGTTCCTGCAACGGCTGCAGTTGGAATTCACCACCCTGCCGGCGATATCAAAAAAATATCTTTCGAAAACACGCCTTTGATTTCCACCACATTTAATGGAGGTCTTCCTGACAGCCATTGGGGTGTGACAAGCTGGGACAATGGAGTAACAGAAGGAGGTTCATCAGGTTCTCCTTTATTTGACCAAAATCACAGAACGGTTGGTCAGTTGCATGGAGGTGCTTCTATTTGCGGAGGATCCGATTTGTCCGATGAATACGGAAAACTATATACTTCCTGGTTAGGGGGCGGTACAAATGCATCTCAACTTAAGTTTTGGCTGGATCCGTCAAATACAGGCAGCTTAACCATTGATGGTGTTGATCCTGCTGGTCCGGGAGTTGCATTAGATGCTGCATTGTCTACTATTTCGGGAGCTTCGGGAACAATCTGTTCAGCTTCGGTTTCTCCATCGTTCACATTGGTAAACAACGGCAGCACTGCGCTAACAAGTGCAACCGTTCATTATGGTTATGACGGGGATTTTAGTCAAACTTATGCATGGACGGGTTCATTAAACCAATACCAAAGCGAGGTCATTGCTTTACCTTCTGCTACCCTTGCAGGCGGAGCTCATGTGTTCAATGCATACGTTTCCGGTCCTAATACCGGAACAGATGAAAACAACAACAATGACACCATAGAATCTAATTTCACCGTGATTATTAATCCAACCATTGTTGACCTGTCTTTGACTACGGATCGCTGGGGAAGTGAAATAACCTGGAAACTGACAAATACAGCCGAAAATGTAACATTCTACACCGGTGGGCCATATACTGATTTAGCGAGCGGGACCGGAGCGACTTATAACGCTTCTTTGTGCCTGGCAGATGGTTGCTATCACTTCATCATTTCGGACGATTTTGGAGATGGGATGTCAGGAAATCCTGCCGGGCATTACGAACTGATATCGGGTTCCGATACGCTGGCTGAATTAACAACAGCAGATGCCGGATTTGGAAACAGCCACACTTCTATTATTTGCGTGGGTACATCCGGGCTGAAGGAAGTTCATGATCTGCAGGAATCGTGGAGCTTGTATCCTAACCCGGCTACTGATTTGGTTGAGTTCGGACTAAGCAATGATAATTCACTGAAAGAAATCACATTGATAACTGCTCAGGGAGCAATTGTCAAGCAGATGAGCACTTACGGGACTTCTTCCAATATGAATATCTCCGGTTTGTCATCAGGTGTTTATTTCGTACAAATGAAGAATGCGCTTGGTACCAGTACAAAACAATTGATCATCAAATAAACTATTTAGCAATAAATGAAAAGCTGTCTGCTTAGGTGGGCAGCTTTTTTTAATTTTGTACTATGGCGAAGATCAAATCAGCTTTTTTCTGTCAAAACTGTGGGTATGAAACTCCAAAATGGTTAGGGAAATGCCCTTCCTGCGGGGAATGGAATACCTTTGTTGAAGAGTTGGTTGAAAAACAATTGCCACAGGTCATTGCTTTCTCTACCTCCTCCGGTCGGACTGCCAAGGCACAGGTTCTACAGGAAATTGTTTCAAACGGGCAGCGAAGAATTGTTCTTCCGGACAGCGAGATCAACCGGGTATTGGGAGACGGTTTGGTCCCGGGATCACTCATCCTTTTTGGCGGTGAGCCGGGAATCGGGAAGTCCACGTTGTTACTCCAACTGGCCGTACAAACATCCCTGCGTGTGTTGTATGTTTCAGGTGAGGAAAGCGAACAGCAGATAAAAATGCGTGCCGAACGCATCGGTCAAAAGAATGATTCCTGTTTTATTTTAACCGAAACAAACATCCAAAACATTTTCAAACAAGCGGAAGAAACCAGTCCCGAATTATTGATCGTGGATTCCATCCAAACCTTGTTCAGCTCCCAGATCGAAAGTGCGCCGGGAAGTATTTCCCAGATCCGCGAATGTACCGCTCAACTGCTGCGTTATGCAAAAATGACAGAAGTTCCGGTTTTCCTGATCGGTCATATCACCAAAGAAGGGTCGCTTGCAGGACCGAAAGTACTGGAACACATGGTAGATGCCGTATTGCAGTTTGAAGGCGACCAGCATCATGTGTATCGCTTGCTCCGGGGGATTAAAAATCGTTTCGGAAGCACCAATGAACTGGGGATCTATGAAATGAACGGTTCCGGCTTAAGGACGGTAGAAAACCCGTCTGAAATTCTAATCTCCGCCGGGGACAGTAAATTGAGCGGTGTTTCGATTGCTGCAACCCTGGAAGGACTACGGCCTTTACTGATTGAAGTTCAAGCCCTGGTAAGTACGGCCGCTTACGGAACGCCGCAACGTTCATCTACAGGATTCGATTTGCGCAGATTAAACATGCTGCTTGCAGTAATGGAAAAACGCTGCGGCTTTAAATTAGGTGCAAAGGACGTCTTTCTGAACATCGCAGGGGGAATCCGGGTGGACGATCCCGCCATTGACCTGGCAGTGGTGGCAGCAGTATTATCCAGTAATGCTGACATTGCCATTGACCGTTCAATCTGTTGTTCCGCCGAAGTCGGTTTGTCCGGTGAAATCCGTCCGGTGAATCGGATCGATCAGCGCATTCGCGAAGCGGAAAAACTGGGATTTGAAAAGA
>CAMLDR010000314.1 GCA_946478775.1 uncultured Flavobacteriales bacterium | reverse complement strand
TGCAGTAGTAGTAGGTTAGGTTGATTAGTGTGATAAGAGCTTGAGACGCCCGTCTTGAGCTCTTATCTTTTTTTAAGCACTTCCGCCTATTTTCATGCGATCATTTATCCGAAACGATTTCTTAGTATCTTCACGAAAACAATTCGTTTAGAATGAAGCCAAGAGCTAAAATTTTATTGGTTGAAGATGATGCCAATTTGGGGTTTGTTATTTCGGACCAATTGAAATCAGAAGGGTATCAGGTAGTACTTTGTACAAACGGAATGGACGGTCATATGCGCTTTTCAGAAGATGAATTCCACCTGTGTATTTTTGATGTCATGATGCCTAAAAAAGACGGTTTTACACTGGCACGTGAGATCCGCACCATGAATCAGATCGTTCCCATCCTTTTCCTGACTGCAAAAGCAATGACGGAAGATAAAATAGCCGGGTTCAATGCCGGTGGAGATGATTATTTGACAAAACCCTTTTCCTTTGACGAACTTTCTGTTCGTGTAAAAGCACTTTTGAAACGGGTGAATATCCAGGATGCACCGGAACAAAAAATAGTTCAGATAGGAAGCTATACCTTCGATACGGAGAATTTTACACTAAAACATCCGGAGTTTGAAAAAACACTGACCAAAAAAGAAGCAATGGTTTTGAAGATTTTGTGTAAATTCCAGAATGCAGTGGTGCCCCGAGAGAATATTTTAACGGCAGTTTGGGGACAGGATGACTATTTTGCAGGCAGAAGTATGGATGTCTTTATTACCAAGCTGAGAAAATATTTTTCAATGGACGCGAAGATTGCTATTTCCAATATTCACGGAATAGGTTTTAAACTGGAAGTATTGCCCTGAAGCATGACACGTATTTTACATATTGAAACGGCAACAAAAGTTTGCTCTGTTGCTTTGTCTATAGACGGAGAATTGGCTCAGATACGGGAATTTAAAGACGAAGGATATTCCCATGGAGAGCAGTTAACCGTCCTGATTCAGGAAGTGCTCGGTCTTCAGGAACTTAAAGCCGATGACCTGTCTGCTGTTTCTGTTTCCGCGGGACCTGGTTCCTACACCGGATTGCGGATCGGGGTTTCTACGGCAAAAGGATTGTGCTATGCGCTGAATATTCCGCTGATTTCAGTTGGCACGCTCCAATCCATGGCGGAAGTAGCCAGCATTGCATACCCGGATTCGGTTCTTTGTCCGATGATCGATGCCCGAAGAATGGAAGTGTTCTCGTTAATTACCAATTTCGAATCGGAAATTTTGAAACCTGTAAGTGCAGATGTGCTGGATGAAAATTCGTATTCGGAGTTTGAACCCTTTGTTTGTTTTGGAGATGGAGCGAATAAAATGCAGGAAATCTGGAAAGACCGCAACATCACCTTCGATCTGGAACTGGAACCTTCAGCAAAAGGGCAGATCCATGTAGCTTACCAGAAGTTTTTAAATAAGGAGTTTGAAGACGTGGCTTATTTCGAACCGGCTTATCTGAAGGAATTTTACCAGGCTACAGCTAATAAAAAATAAAAATTTAAATCATTGACGGTTAATGCTTTAACTTGAAATTTGTTCACATCTTTATAAAGACTATTCTTTATGAATTCTAAAATTCTAAAATTCTAAAATCTTAGATTCAACTCACAAATGCAACTCAGGTAGTTGTTAAGTAAAATCAAGGGAAAGAGAAGTGATTCTCTTTCCCAGAGATAAAAAGCTTAAATTGACTACCGACCAAAGTTGCCAATTATGAGCCATTTAACTTATGAGCAAAGATACACGATTAGTGTCATGCTTCAAGCTGGTTACACCCAAACTTCCATCAGCGAAGCATTGGGTCGCAGTAAATCAGTTATTAGTCGAGAAATCATTCGAAACCGGGATGGTCGCTCAAAAAAGTACATTGCAGATTTGGCTCACCGTAAATGTGAAGCCCGTCATAAACAAAAGAAGAAAAAAGTCAAACTGACAACTGAAATGTGGGCTTATATTACGGAAAAATTAGATCAGAAATTGAGTCCGGAGCAAGTCGTTGGCTTTAGTAAACGGAATAAAGTTGAATGTATCTCTCATCAATGGATTTATTACTTGATTTGGGAGGATAAAAAGCGAAATGGTAAGCTCTGTAAAAACCTTAGGAATAAAGGTAAACCATATAAAAGACATGGTACAGGAAGGTATTCCAAGGAAAAATCATCAAACAAACTAGATATCAGTCAAAGGCCTTCTATTGTTGAAAACAGGGTGCGTTTTGGTGATTTGGAAGTGGATACGATCATTGGAAAACATCGAAAAATGGCATTGGTAACAATAAATGACAGAGCTACGGGAATACTTAAAGTTGCCAGAGTAAAAGAAAAAACGAGTGCTTTAGTAACTGCAAAAATCATTGAATTGTTGATCCCCTGGAAGCCTTACCTTCATACAATAACTGCCGATAATGGCGCTGAATTTACTAAACACGAAATAATATCAGAAGCCTTGGATATTGATTTTTATTTTGCAAAACCATATCAAAGTTGGCAAAGAGGAAGTAATGAAAACTTAAACAGACTTGTAAGACAATACTTTCCTAAAGGAACCGACTTTGATAACGTTGATCCTAAACAAGTCGCTTTTGTTGAAAATCAAATCAATCACAGACCACGGAAAAGATATAACTTTAGATCTCCAATAGAAATGTTTAACCAAAAGTTGCATTTATAAGTTGAATGTGCCATTCAAGAATTTGAAAATTTCAAAATTTCAGTGTTTTTTCTTCGCTTAACCAAAGATCGATTTACTTCTTTTTCTCTCGAAATGAAGGCAGGAATAATGCAGCAACACCCAGTAAAGGCAGAAAAGAACAAATGTGATATACTTCAATAATTCCACGCTGATCAATTAAGTTTCCAAGGAATGCGGCGCCAATTCCACCCATTCCAAAGGCGAAACCATAAAACATTCCTGAAATCATTCCAATTCTTCCGGGTAATAATTCTTGTGCATAAACAAGGATTGACGGAAAGGCGGAGGCAAGTGTGAAACCTGCCAGTGCCAGGCAGACAATCGTTCCGGTGAGATCCATGTAAGGTAAAAGCAGCGTAAATGGTGCGGCTCCGAGAATCGAAAACCAAATGATGTTTCTACGACCGTATTTGTCGCCGGCCAGTCCTCCAATTATAGTTCCAAGTGTAATGGCAAAAAGATAAACTGCCAATAGCAATTGTCCTTGGGTTCCCTGTAAATTAAAACGCTCTTCCGCATAGAAAATCAAATAGGTCGATATGCTGGCAGTATAAAAGTACTTGGAGAAAAGCAAGA
>CAMLDR010000313.1 GCA_946478775.1 uncultured Flavobacteriales bacterium | reverse complement strand
TTCTATTTGAAAAAAGCTATTTTTAGTCCATGTTTCGGTTCATTCTCTCCTTTTCAATTGGTTTTGTTTGCTTTTTTGGCAGTTCAGATCAGGCACTTGCAGGTAATGGAGATGAATCAAGTTACCGGAGAGCATACCGCACGGAGAAAGACAACACCAAAAAATTCTGGCGCCAGGTAGCACTTGGAAAATTTTACCAGCTCAATAATGTTCAAAAGGCGGATTCCATCCGCTATTCGATTATCGATGCCAGCCGCATAGAATCGGATTCTGCCAAATTGCAGGCCCTCATCTTTGACCTGCGGGTTGAAGCGCTTCTCGGGAACAAAACAGCCTATTATGCCAAAATCCTTCAGTTGCAGCCATACTTGTCGCGCACGGATTCCAAACTGAACCAGGTCCATATTTTTCATTTGCTGGCAGAATACCACATTGCTTTTCGTGAGTTTGAGCAGGCAGATATTTACCTCACCGAAGCCCTGCGCTTTTCGAAACGGGTAAGAAGTTATGCGCTCATTGCTGAAACGAACCGCTTGTTTGCCAAACTGAGTATGGAGCAGAATAAACGGGATGCTTCCCTGGAATTTGCTGAGAACTCCATCCAATATGCGCGCCGCTCAACGGATAAATCTTTGATGGCGAAATGTGTCAATATGCAATCGGCGATTTACAATTTTTTCGGGCAGGTGGAACTGTCTGTTTCCAAAAACTTTATCGCGCTCCAATTGGCCAAGCAGGCAAATGATTATCCTCAGATTGCTCAATACCAGCGGGAAATCGGTGAGTCACAATACCAGATCTTTAATTTCGACAACGCCAATAATTTCTTCATGCAGTCGCGCGAAACGGCTTTAAAGATCCAGGACCTTCGTTTGGTCGGATTGGCAGATACAGACATTGGATTGGTGAAGCTGGCCAAGAAAGAGTACGATGAAGCAATTGCAGACCTGAAACGGGTAGTTCGAACACTTCAGGCTTATAACGACCAGGATGGATTGGGATTGGCGCATAAATACCTGGGAAATGCTTTTAACGAGCAAAAAAAATACGACGAGGCGCTGCGTTATTACAACATGGCATTGGTCTATTTTGAATCTGCTGCCAACCGCTCTGAAATTGCTTCTGTTTACCATTTGGTGGGAACCGTTTTTGCCGAACAGGGGAAGTATAAGAATGCGCTCAATTACCTGAACCGTTCCGTTGCAATCCGTTCGCAATACGGTTATATTGGCGGTATTTATCCTTCCTATAAAGAAATCGCGGATGTTTATAGAAAGACCGGGAATATGGGACTTGCTTACCGTTATCTGGACATGTATTCGGATTATTCGGACAGTGCACGAATTGTAGAAGTCAGCGCAAAAATTGCCGAATTATCTGAATTGTACCGCTCCGAACAACGGGAACGTTTGATTGCGATCCAGGCAGATTCCATTGAATTGCAGCGAAAAGAGAAGGAGAATACCGAATTGCGGAATATTTTCCAGACCTATATTATTATCGGGTTTATCGTTTTATTGGCGCTGGGTGCTTTTATCATTTACAACCGTTGGAAACAGCGAAATATCCGTCAGTTACAGCGGGAAGCAGAAATGAACCAGACTTTGCTGCGCTCACAAATGAACCCGCATTTCGTTTTCAATGCCATGTCGGTGATCCAGAGCTACATTTACGAGAACGACACCAAGAATTCCACCAAGTTCCTCATCAATTTCTCGAAACTGATGCGACTGATCCTGGAGAATTCTTCCAAAGAGTTCATTCCGCTCGGTACGGAGATCGATATTTTGAACAAGTACCTGGAAACTCAAAAGCTCCGTTTCGGTGATCGTTTTGAGTACGAAGTTTCGGTCAATGACCAGCTGCTTCAGGAAGAAACCGTTATTCCACCGATGATTACGCAGCCTTTTATCGAGAATGCGATCGAGCACGGCCAGCTGCATACCATCGAAGGCGGATTTATTCATGTGCGGTTTACCAAGGATGAGGAAATGCTCCACGTCATGATCGAAGACAACGGAATCGGGAGAAAAGGTTCCAAAAACAACAAAAAAAGCGCCGAGCATAAAAGCATGGCGATGAAAATCACGCAGGACCGGATCAATAACCTCAGCTATAAATACAAGATCCTGGGCCGTATGGAAATGGAAGACTACGATAAAGAGCAGGAAACCGGAACGCTGGTGAACATTTATTTGCCTTACAGAACAGATGGGTGAATAGTTAGTTAAAAGGGTGAAGGTCAAAGCTTGAAATGGATGATACATCAAGTAATTCGGAATTGATAATAAACCATTCTTCAAATCGTTTAATACGTTTTAATGTTTATCTTTCGAAACAAATCCATCAACAAACCATGAAAAAAGTATTAATCATTGATGATGAGCAACGAACCCGTGAATTGATTGCTAAAATGATCGAATCGTTTAATCTGGATATTCAAACATTCCCGATTGGGGAAAACGTACAATCCGGGTTAGCTGCCATTCAAGAAATCAAACCGGACTTAGTGTTTTTAGATATCCAAATGCCGGACGGTACCGGTTTCGATTTATTGAAAGCTATTCCTGAAAAGAATTTCGAAGTAATTTTCATCACTGCTCATGAAGAATTTGCCATCAAAGCGATTAAGTTCTCAGCGTTAGACTATATTTTAAAACCCGTTGATCCGGAAGAGTTGAAAGGAGCTTTGGAACGTGCTTTGGAATCCATGAAAGGAGCAGACACCAAGCCGGAACCACAATTTGAAGCATTGCAGAACAATATCCAACCCAATCAGAAACGTCGCCTGGTTTTGAAAACCCAGGAAAGTGTTCATGTGGTTGATCTGGACCATATTATCCGCTGTGAAGCAGACCGCAATTACACTTCATTCTTTCTTACGGAAGGGAAAAAGATCCTGGTTTCCAGAACACTGAAAGATTACGAGACCTTATTGTCAGGACATAACTTTTTACGTGTACAGCAATCGCATTTGATCAACCTGAATTTTGTAGACAGGTATGATAAAGGAAATGGTGGTGCTGTTGTAATGAAAGACGGTTCGGAGGTGCCTTTATCTCCTGCAAAACGAGATATTTTCTTCCAGATCCTGGAAAGCTTATAAGGCCTGTTAAGTTAGTTCTGCAAAATATTCATTCAAATCCGGCATTTATTCATTCGACACTTTCTGTTTATAGTACATAGCTATCTTAGAAGAGGAAATAAGGAGAATGGAATCAGGTTGTTTTCTGTGTTAGGTTAAAGTTGAAAACGGAAAAATACTGCAATGGAGAGGCAGTTTTTTCATTTTCTAGTTTTATTGAAGAGTATACAGT
>CAMLDR010000312.1 GCA_946478775.1 uncultured Flavobacteriales bacterium | reverse complement strand
GTAAATACCGAATCCGCTTGGTACGACCCATTTGACAACCTGTTAACCACCATTGGAGCGGGAACGCCCATCGGTAAAGTTATCAGCGAAACGACAGGAGTTTACAACTCCCACCCTTACCGATGGTTTAAAGTGAAACTCAACAAGCCCGTAGGGTTTTGGGGAACTGAGGAAGGATTTGTTAGAGCAGACACAGTAACATTTGTACCCTACGCAAAATGACACCTGAAAACAAAAAAGTAGTAAAGATTATTGCCGTTTCGGTGGGAATAATCCTGGTTCTCTCAGTCATAACGATTTTGATTATCAAACAAGTTCAAAAAGGCAGAGAAGAAAGGGAAGCAAGCAGAATTTCCGATGGTGGGGATTCTGAACCTTCCAAAGCTAGTTTAGGCTCTTCGGGAAGTGGTTCATCAACCAGTACGTTCGGTGGTCGGACCTTCTCAAAATCTGAAATACAAAAAATGCAAGGCTATCTAATGAATATGGGTGCTTTTGCTTACAACGATCTTATCGTGAGAAGTATTCGAGATTCAGGAGGAATAGACGGTAAAATTGGAACTGGATTTAAAACAGCATATAACGAAGCAATCCGAATCGGAATCATTCACAACCTAGATGAACTCTATTCGGAAGCAATGAAACACTAATGAAATCTAACAATAAATAGTAACCAATTAAATCTTAAATATCATGGCAAATTTTGAAAAATCTCAAGCAATCGTTGGTCTTAATGAGGGTGGCTATCAAAACAACCCCGAAGACGACGGAAACTGGTACATGGGTGTGCTAATCGGCACGAATTGGGGCATAGCTGCTCCAACCTTTGCGGGATTCCTTGGAAGAACCCCAACGGTTTCAGAAATGAAAAACCTGTCCAAAGCAACTGCCGAACTGATTCTAAAACGCACCTTTTGGGATAAAAACAACTTCGGTAAAATCCGTAATCAATCCGTTGCAACCATGCTTTACGATGGTGCGGTGAACCACGGAGTTAGTGGAATGCGCCTACTGGCAGAAAAAGCCCTAACGCGACTAAAAAAGCCGATGGTTTACTACAAAGTGTTTACCACTGAAGGAATTGAACTGATGAATAAATTGAATCAAAAAGATTTGTTCTATGCCCTCAAAGAAGCACGCGCAAATCGCTATCAGGCTTCACCGAAGAAAATGTTTATCAATGGTTGGATGAACCGACTAGAGAGCATCAAATACAGTCCTGAAATCCCTACTCCGAATTCTGGGTATCTCGGTTACACGGCATTGCTTTTAATCGGCTTCGGACTTCTCTTATTCGCATTGTGATGAAAAAGGTTTGGATTCCTGTTGCGATTGTTACCGTGGTCGGTCTTTTGGGCGTTGCCACTTACGGAGTTGTTTCAATTTCTAAAAGTGTCAATTACGAGGTGCTTAGTTATGCGGTTCAATCATTGGATAATGTCGGGGTAACGTTTCGGGTTTCGTTCCTAGTTACCAACCCAACAAGTATCAATTTAGAGGTGTGGAATCAGGAGTATGAATTTTATGTTGGCGGTTTCAAAATCTCCGATATTACTTCAACGGCTCACTATACCTTGCTTGCTGACAATTCCTCGGTTATTCCCTTAGACGTTCGCTTTACGTGGGATGACATTCAAACGAAAGTTGCTCCCTTGTATTCGCAGACTTCAACAACAGCTATCGGGGATCTTCCTGTACTTATCAAAGGCAAACTATCCGCAAAGACTTCATTCCTTCGAATCTCACACGTTCCCGTGCGGTTCAACGGTCGTCTTTGGTGGTTTTTACCCTAAACACTTAAAGCCATGAAAGGGCTTAGCAAAGAACACATAAACTGCACGTTCCGGGAATCACTTTTTTCCCTGTGCGTGAAATACAAAATCCCGCCTTGTCAAATGACTATGAGCATTCGGATTTTGGAGAAAGGAAAGATAATCTTTCAACTGTGTCGAAATGGAATCACCGAAATTGAAATTCCCCTGCTCGACATTTTAACCCCTAAAATGGTTGGACTGCGGTTCAGCCCTATTGTACTCGAAAAATTATTTAGAACGGTTCACAACGCTTTCATGATGGAAACCAAAGCCGAAAACCCTGCGCGGATTTCGCTTGTGTTCTATCAGTCTGATAAAGGTAATTGCCCGTGTATTGGAATCCGCAAGGACGAAAAGACATTGAAGGTCATGAAACTATACGACATCATCCAAGCGATTGAACTGGAATCAGAACAACTTAATTAAAACACAGAAATCATGATTAATCCAAAAGAAGCGCAAGGAATGCTTGTTGAAGTATGTGGGAAAGTAATTTCCACCCTTGCCGAAGAAAACAACATCGAAAAAGCACTATTAAACGTTCGAATTGACCTCGAAAATCCAACCTCTAAGCCTTTATTTGCATTATTCAATCAGTCGAAGTTTCTAAAACGGGCTGAACTAAAAGAAATAATTCATGCGGGAGGTGGAAAAGGTTTAGGAATGATAATCGGAATGTACGTGCGGGACGTGATTAAAAACATCTTCGTTACGTCCATGAAAGAATTTCAAACCATCGAATCAAAGGAGTTGTTTTTACTGCTCTATGTGAAACAAGTAGATGAATTAAGTGTACCGTACATAGCAATCTACAAGCAAGGCGTTAAAATGGATGCTTTGCCCGTAGCGCAACTAATTGGAGTAGAACATGGAAACACCTAATTTCATAGACCCTAAATTATGGGATAGAGTAAAACAAAGCGTTGTACTTATCCTCATTGGAGCAGTTTTTTCTGTTGTGCCGTTCTATTTTCAGACCAGTGCCATGACAGAACAAAACCGCCAAACGAACGTTACTCAGCAAGAGGAAATCAATCAGACCCTGATACGAATTCAAAATTTGGAATTACAGGGTGCAGTTGACGACACCGAAATCAAGCAGATAAAAGAAAGTCTTCAAAGAATTGAAAAGAAAATAGACCGCCTTATTGAATCCGAAAAATAGATAATTGCTTTACGCTAACTGATAGTACCATTTGGCTAAAATGTTAGTTATCAAACAAAACGGATTCAGTACTTTTTAGGTAGCTTTTAGCCTCGCACGTAGGAATGGGAATGGCTAACGGCAAAGGCGGGAACAGAACATTGCACAAGTTTGGACTAGATACCCTTTGAGCGTGTTCGTAACTCCCGCCTTCTTCTTTTCAATCTGAAATCACCTTTTGACTTCGCCAAAGTAATGAAAACCAGCCGTATCATCCTGATTTCGAGTGTTGTTATTTTGTTAAGTGCAGGAATTGGGGTTGCAATATATTTCTATTTCAAGCGCGATTCCTTTGTAAAACGGCTTATTC
>CAMLDR010000311.1 GCA_946478775.1 uncultured Flavobacteriales bacterium | reverse complement strand
TTTCAATTTCCCAATAGGTAGAGCCTTTGATTTCTTCGTTGATAGGCGCATCAAGCATATTTTCTTGATTTTGGTACGCCGATTTGAACTGTTGCATATTCATTGGGCGTTGAAACCAGTTACCGTTAGCGTTTTTCTGATTGACAGTGATAAACTTGCTAATCTGCAACTTGTTTTCCGATTCGATACGCATGAACTGCGTTAGAAAAGGACTGGATGATGATTGCAACAACTCAACGTATTCAACGCCTGGTTGCCCCATCGTGATTTTGATTTCCGGGTCGCTCCCAAAATTTGCTTTAAGCAAAAACTTGTCGTTGCCGAAAAGAATTGCTTTGTGCGCCACTTTATCAGGGTTTTCTACGATGATTTGGTAAGGGTCTGCCTGAAAAACGCGTGTTGTGTTTTCTTCGGGTGCGCCCTCGATGTAATCATAGTAGGGTTCCTGATAACCTGTGCCGTCAAAATTGCTGTATTTGCGATCCAGATGGTTAAGTACTTCCGCGAAGGGAGTACGCTTTTGATTTGATTTCATAACTTGTTTGTTATGTGATTTAGCCTTCGACTACTGCGGGGGGTGTTGTTACCGTTGTTACAGTAGGCGTTGTTCCCTGTTTTGCCACTAAGGGAGGTGTGGTTGATTGGTCTGTTGCTTTGGGTTTGGTGAATTGGTAGATAACTAAACCTACAATTAAACCCGCTGCAACGTTTAAACCTAAAATGATAAGCATCTGCTTACCTGTAAACTTCTGTGTGTCCATTTTGAAAAAAATTTAGTTAAAGGACTTTGTTTTCTTCCTCCAACGCACGAGTTTCAAAAATGTTAAATCGGTAACTGCCCACTAAACAGGTAGAAAGTGGGCGGAAAAATGTTCATGCCTTATAAATTGGGAGGTGTAGAAAATGGCTAAGTGGGCAGTTAAAATTTATGTATTTATAAAATAGATTCTATTTTAGCGATATAACCATTGTTTTATAATGAAATACGCAAATTTTAATGGTGTTAGAACGCACGCAAAAAATGTTCAGTCAGGAACAATTGGAACTGATTTATGGTTCAATACTTATCAAGTTGTTGCCTATGTAGGTAAGTATCGGCAGTATTGGAAGTATTTAGGTGAAAAGCCACAATTACCAAATGGTTATGAACCCGAAACAGAATGGCATTCGGCGTGGAAATCGGCAATAAAGGATGAAGCCTGTGAAGTGATTTGTGGGGATAATAGAGAGCATCGAGCGGACATTAAAACAGACAAATATGTTATTGAAATTCAAAGAAGTCCGATAGACGGTTGGGCGGTTGTTGAACGAAACAATTTCTATTCTAATCTTACAGGTGCAAGATTAATTTGGATTGTAAATGTAGAAAAGCCTTGGAAAGAAAAGCGGATTTCAATATTGAAAGATTTGACTTCTAAGGATGGCAGACTTATTATCGAATGGAAACACAAATGGAAATGGGTTCATGAAATGGCTGTAACCACTGCAACTTACCTGTTTTTGGATTTTAACCCTAGAAATGATAAAATGATTATGATGTGGGATCGTAAAGATGTGAAAACAGGTAAATATGTTTCCTATGGAAAGTGGGTACATAAGAAAGTCTTTTTTCAAAATTATCTTATGCCAGTTGCAAAAGAAGATTTTGTAACAGACATTGAAAAATTCCTGAAATGCTTTATTGATTGTTAGTTGGTTTAATAAATTCTCTGAATTTAAACCACAGTCTTTTGAAATAGTTTCGAATAACTCCATCCTTTTTAGGAACAAGTTTCCTTCTGATTTTTCTCTTATTGTCTTGATAAGATTGGTATAAATACTCGGTATTAGCTTTGATTTTTATAGTTTCGAAACCATCTCTCAGAAATCGAACTTCAGCACTAAACTTAAAGCCCGATTTCCTAATAAAGGCATCATTAAAGTGAATTAGGGTGTTTCTTGTTACTAGCAGATCAATTACTGATAGATTGTCTTGATAGTTGGTATAAATGAGATCTGTATGGATTTCGATTTTACCGTCATTGAAATATGTTGGTTGAGTAGTTTTGTAACCAATTAGAACAAGATAAAATTGCACCCCTGTTTCTGGATTTTCCCATTCAATAATAGGAGGTGCATATATCTTTGATTTATTCATCATATTCAAGACGGGTGGTAAATTTTCAAACATTTGGAAGATTGCTCTTTTAACGATTGAATTATTGTTGAAATGAATTACGTAAAATCGCATAAACAATGCGGAGTATGGGTCATAGTTTACCCCTTGATTAAAATACTTGTATTTCTTTGTTTTAGGGTCATTTACATATTTATGTAAATCTCGAGAAATCGTGTCTAATGATGTTGTCTTTCCCGATCTCGGAACTGGAACCACTTGTGTGGCAAAGTGCATGACATTTGTAAGTGTGTTTCTGACCAAACTAAAAATATCTTGATTAGACATTACAATTACTTGATCTGAATTAACCATTAGATTCAAAGTGTTTTGTAAAGTTTCTTTTAGATAGAAAATTAAGGATTGACACTCACGGCTACCATTTTGGGAAATAATGTAAAGTTCATTGACTTTTACCAGTTGTTCCTTAATTACTTCGTCAGTTTCTTTATTAAGCGTTTCTTCTCGATCAAGAATAAGTTTTGTATTAATCTCATCCAGTATAATGATTGATTTTTTTGAAATCTCCTTATTACTGTTTTGAATGTCGATTAAGGCAGTTGAAATATGATTTTCTAATAACTTGCGTTTCAAGATTCTTCCCCCAAGAATTATTCCGAAAACAGCTATTAAAATTGCTCCATAGTCCTTTCCAAAATTGTATACCTTTTCTTGAAACGTCGTTTCCTTCGCAACTTCTTTTTTTACTTCAACAGTAAGCTCATTTTTATCGGTGGTCAGGTGAAAACCATTTTTGTTCGTGCCGCAACTTACATTTAGTAGGCAAATTGCGAATAGCAGAATAGTGATTGTCTTTTTCATGTGATAATGATAGTGTTGTACAAAATAATCGAAATTTTGCAATTGAAATCGAAAAGAATTATTTTAGTTTTGATTTAGGTGGTTAGGTTAGGTTGATTAGTGAAAGGAGGACAACGCCCGTTGCCCTCCTTTCACATTTTATGGCATACCTGTTTTGTTATCAAATCAACTAGAAACCGACTCGAATTTAACTCGAAATAATTTCGACCAATCTAACTTTCCGACTTGCCTAATTCAACTTTTCGACCCTATAAATTTTACTTCTCAATCGACGAATAAAACGACATTTTATAGCCGAGTAAGATTCGAGTTGAATCCGACTTGAATTGATTTCGATGAATTCAACTTTCCGACTTGTCCAATT
>CAMLDR010000310.1 GCA_946478775.1 uncultured Flavobacteriales bacterium | reverse complement strand
TACAGTTGATTCCACGACCAATACGAACCTGGTTGTTTGGGAAAAGCCGATTACGACGGGTATTGATCATTTCAATATCTACCGGGAAACTTCCCAGGCCGGTTTATACCAATTGGTTGGTTCCGTGCTCTACACAGACGAATCTATTTACAACGATCTGGTGGCATCTCCGAATGTGCGTTCCTGGAGATACAAAATCTCCTCTGTGGATGATTGCGGGAACGAATCCGAATTAAGTTTAACGCACAAAACGATCCACCTGGTAATCAGCCACGGATTGGGTAATGACATCAACTTATTCTGGGACAGTTACGAAGGATTCAGCTATGCGAACTTCAAATTGAAAAGACATACGGATGCGGATGGATGGACAACCATTGCCACGATGCCGAACAACTTATATACGTATACCGATCAACCGACAACAACGGATGGTTTGTTCTACGTAGTAACGGTTGATGCTCCGAGCATTTGCTCAAGTACCAAAATGGCACAGGATTTCAATACAACCAGATCCAACCGGGATAACCGTTTGTCTACCGGGCAACCGAACTCAATCTCTGAATTGCTGAACCAGGTGATAACTGTCTACCCGAATCCGGCAGCTGATTTCCTAACTATTGAGAATAGCTCCAGTCAATTGATTGAAGCACGTATCCTGGACCAAACAGGAAGAATTATTTCTGCTTCCACGCTGGTGCCGGGTCAAACGAAAATAGACTGTGGAAAACTTGCCATGGGAGTCTACAACCTCGAACTGCACTCGCAAGGCGCTAAAACACTGAAGCGCTTTGTGATAGAACGATAAAGAAAAGATTAAAAGGGAGTTAAAAGCTCCCTTTTTTAATCACAAATCTTTGTCAATAAGTTTGATTCCCGGACCGTGTAACAGATACGGTAAAGAAGTACTTTAATAGAAATACTTCAGCATGGCTAAAAAGAATAAACTATTCGTATTAGATACTTCTGTACTATTACACGACCACGACGCGATCATGCATTTCGAAAGACAGGATGTCGCAATTCCAATTACCGTTTTGGAAGAATTGGATAAATTCAAGATCGGAAACGACACTAAGAATTTCTCAGCCCGTGAAGTAATCCGTTTTATCGACAAAATATCGGGAAACGGCGGTTTACAGCAATGGATCACCCTGGGTCCGAACATGGGTTCATTCAAAGTACTGCTCGATTCACAACCCACGGGAGTGGATGCAGAAACCGTTTACGGCGCAGGAAAGAACGATCATAAGATCATCAATGCCACACTTGCCGTCAAGGAACAGGAACCCAAGAAAGACGTAATCCTGGTCACAAAGGATATCAACCTGCGCATCAAAGCCAAAGCACTCGGGATACTTGCCGAAGACTACGAGACAGGTAAAGTGCATTCCAACGAGTTGGAACAAACCTCCAGTTCCACCATTGAAGGCATTGAATCCGAAACCATCAAGCAGCTATTCCTGAAAGGAACGATCGATGAAGATGGCATTTTGGGCAATCAGAAAGTGGCCAATGGATATTACATCCTCAAAAACGGGAAAAGTTCCGGGCTGGCGTATTTTGATCCGCACACCGACACCCTTCAGCGGGTAGAAAAAGAATACACTTCCGGGATCAAACCCAAAAACGCAGAACAGGCTTTTGCCATCAATGCATTGATGAACAACAACATCAAGCTGGTTGCCCTGCAGGGAGTTGCCGGGACCGGAAAAACCCTGTTGGCATTGGCAGCAGCATTGGAGCAGCATAAACTTTTTCAACAGATCATCCTCGCTCGTCCGCTGGTTCCTTTATCCAATAAAGAAATCGGGTTCCTGCCAGGTGATGCAAAAGACAAGATCGGTCCGTACATGGAGCCACTTTGGGACAATTTGAAATTCATCAAATCCCAATTCGGGGAAAATGAAAAAAGGCACAAGCACATTGTAGAAATGGAAGAAAGCGGCCGGATTTTAATTACTCCGTTGGCCTTTATACGTGGAAGAAGCTTATCCAATATTCTGTTCATTGTCGATGAAGCACAAAACCTGACTCCGCACGAAGTGAAAACCATCATCACCCGTGCCGGTGAAGGGACCAAAATTGTCTTCACAGGTGACGTTCACCAAATCGACACGCCGTACCTGGATGAGAACAGTAACGGCCTGGCTTACCTCATCGACCGGTTGAAAGGCCAGAACCTGTTTGCGCATGTCCGCCTGGAAAAAGGAGAACGCTCCGAGCTGGCGAACCTTGCAAACGATCTGCTTTAAAAGAAAAAAATGTAATTTAATGTCCTAAAAAATCTCTTATGAAAAAACTAAAATTAGCGTTCTTGTTTATTGCCGGGTTTAGTTTAACTACCATGGCTCAAAAGATCCGCACGGAATCCGGGAATCTTTCCTTTCTGAAAGGAGAAACCGAGTTAAATATCAAGTATGATTTCTCTGATTTTCAGGTGGGAGGCTTCTCAAGCGAATCCGAATACAAAAACAAGAAAATCAAAGAATACAACGAAAAGGAAGCCGGAAGAGGTGATACCTGGGAAAAATCGTGGGAACGCGATAAAGAAGAACGTTTCCCCAATAAATTCGAAGAATTGTTTGATAAAGGTCTGACAGGAAAGATTCACATTGCTCAGAACAATGAGAAAGCAAAGTACACCCTGATCGTAAAAACAACATTCATTGAACCCGGGTTCAATATTGGGGTTATGCGCAGAAACGCGGCCGTTGCTTTTGAGTACATTTTCGTAGAAACAGATAATGAGTCCAAAGTCATGGCTAAATTGAAGCAGCCGGATGTACCGGGTTCTCAATTCGGCGGATACGATTACGACACGGGTGCACGTATCTCCGAATCGTATGCGAAAGCAGCAAAAATGCTTGCCGCATATATCCTGAAAAATATGAAGTAATTGCTTTCACAAATAAAATGAATGCCTCAGTCCGTGGATTGGGGCATTTTTAGTTTAATCGATTTCTTCTGCGTAAATTCACCCCTAAAAATTTGATGTAATTATGGGTACTTTTCGCAGCGATCTTTCAAACACAGAATTTCCGCTTTCGGAACGCATTTCAGCTCGGACCATCCGGGGTTCTATATTGGAACTTATCCAAAAAGAAAATCCTGACTTCAATGAAACATGCCACCTGGCTATCAGCGAACTGAACAACTACCGGGAAAAATACCTTTCCGACATGATGCAGGACCAATTGGGGGAATTATCCGACCTGGACAAAACAGTCCTGGCCTCTCTCAATGAGAAAAAACTGCTTTCGGACCAATTGGAAGACCAGGCCGATCCGGATACCCTGGGCCAGCGCGTAGCAGATAAGGTTGCAACTTTTGGCGGAAGCTGGACTTTTATAATCTCTTTTGTTGTTTTTATTACGATCTG
>CAMLDR010000309.1 GCA_946478775.1 uncultured Flavobacteriales bacterium | reverse complement strand
TTGATTTCTATTGTTTAATTAATACGTGTGGCACGCTACTTGCGGTTGTCAAATTTAGAAGAATCTGCGTTCAAAACTCCCAGTCGGACTCAATTTATTCGAGCACGCAACCTCCATCAAAAGTTCATGCATCAAACGATGAATTCCGACTTGGGAGCGCCGTTGGCGGCAGGTTGACAGAACGACTCACTTACCTGGCCGGTAAAAGATCCGTTTGGTCAAACTGCTTTGACTTATTTTCTACTATCTGTTGATTCACTTCAGTATCGCACCGCCCGCCGTTGCGGACGAAACGTTTCTATTCCGATAGGAAGCTTGAGGGAAGTGGCCTGATTCCGGTGGGCTGTATCGCGAATGTGACATTCACGGAGTAAATGTATGTAACCTGCACTATTTCGGAAGATTTTTAGGAAATTTTTACTAAAAATCTGTTATTTATTTGATGAATCTAAGCTGCTTTTTAAATCCATTTTCCGAGGAAATACGGGCGATGTAGCAGCCTTTTGGAAGACTGGAGATATCTAAATCTTGTGAGCCCTCTAAAGTGCTTTTTTGGATTAATTGTCCGGATAAGGAATACAGGTTCATCTCCCATATAGCATCTTGATCTGCTTTGATTGAAAGTGTGTTTTCACTACTTAACCAAAGGAAAATATCATTCGTGATCTCAGGAAGATTTAATGGCTTAGGTGGATCCAGGAATTTTACACGGAAGAAATAACTTTGAGGAATATCTTTCCTTTGAATTTTAAAAAAACAGGAATTTCTAATCTTTGCCTCTTGAGATATGTCGTATATGGACCAGTTCCAATAGGTTCCCCCATGATAAATTGAAAAGGGTACACCCTCTAAAATGGTCACCAACGAATTCACATCGGAGCTATCCAAAGCATAACAAGGACCATCTCCATGCCAAGAAGCATAAAACAATAACGAATCTCCAAAAGGCAGGGTAATTTCATAGGTCACCGAATCAGGTGAAGTAGTGGTATTCAGGAAAGATCCATAGTATAAAAGTCCCCCCATATAAAAACCATTTAAATTGAGATGATCATCTGATATCGAATCATTTACCGAATAGTGATACAAACCAATACCTGAAGAACAAGCTCCCTTTTTCTCCTGGGAGAACCCTGTTAGTGCACAGGAAACACATGCGATTATCAGTAGTTTTTTCATATTGAAATTATTTATTTAATGAATTTCAGGGATTTTTCGATTCCGGTATCATTGGTTATCCGGGCAATGTAACAACCTCTCGAAAGATTGGAAATATCCAGATCCTGTGAACCTTCCAAAGTACTTTTCCGGATTACTTGCCCGGCAAGGGAATAGAGATCCAGGTTCCAAACAGCCTGTTGATCTGCTTTTACCGTCAGTGTATTTTCATTGCTCAGCCACAAAGAGATATCATCCGTTACTGTTGAAATTTCCAGTGGAATCTCCGGTTGCGGCGGATCCTGGAAATTTACACGGATCAGATTCGGAGTTGAACCCCAACCCTTCCTTTTTATTTGGATCAGGCACGAATTGTATATAACTGCTCTCTGGGATAAGTTGTAATAACCTGGTATATCGAAAGCTCCTTCATGAATAACGGTAACCTGAACTCCATCCAGGATTGAAAAGATCGAATCTACTTCATCTGCACTTGTCATCCCAAAATAGTAACACATTCCATCAGAAATCCAATAAGCGGAATATACCAGCGAGTCACCCACTGGAAGTGTAATACTGTAGATCGTTGAATCCGAAGAATTTGCCGCTGAGTCTATGTAAAAATCACCGTAGTAAATCGGGTTATTCAAATAAAATCCATCTAACATAAAATGATCATCCTGTATAGATGCATCTCCACTTTCATGAAATAAATGACATCCTGAAGAACAGCTTCCTTTTTTCACCTCGTCCTGGGAAAACCCAGAAAGAGAAATGAGAATGAAAATGAGGTAGATGGATTGTCTCATAAGTTGAATTATTTTGTTACTGTTACTTACACCGGTTGAAAGTGTTTTCCCGATGAAGCCATAACGCAGAAAAAACGATTTTCGTATACCCGGATGATGAGGCTGAAAACAAAAAAAGGCTTCCAGTTTCCTGAAAGCCTTCCTTTTATTCTTTTTTTTATTAACCGTTCAATGCTTCCGCACCACCAACGATCTCCAGGATCTCGTTCGTAATGGCAGCCTGACGGGCTTTGTTGTAGCTTAACTTTAAACTACGCTGTAACTCCTTGGCATTATCTGTTGCTTTATGCATCGCTGTCATACGCGCTCCGTGCTCGGATGCATTTGAGTCTAACAATGCTTTAAACAACTGGATTTTTAACGTTTTGGGGATCAACTCTTCGACAATTTCTTCTTTCGAAGGTTCAAAGATGTAATCTCCCGCTTGTTTATCGTCGTTCTGTTCCGTTGGAACGATCGGCAATAATTGTTCTTCTTTCACCTCCTGGGAAGCCGCATTGATAAAGCTGTTGTAAATCACGACCACTTTATCGAACTTCTTTTCAAGGAATGCTTTCATTGCGAAATCTGCAATGAAAGATACGTTTCCAAAAGACAGGTCAGCAAAAATATCTTCGGCAATTCCTGTTCCGGCGATATCAAAATACATGTCTGAACGCTTGAATGCATCCTTTGCTTTCTTTCCCAAACAAAGAAGGCTCACATTTGCATTTGCGTATTCTTCGGAAATTGCCAGGTTCACACGTTTGATAATATTGTTATTGAATCCACCACACAATCCGCGATTGGAAGTAATTGCAATAATCAATACGTTGTTAACCGGACGGGAAGCAGCCAGTGCATTTTCCGAAATATCCAACGAAGCGGTCAAATTACCCAAGATCTCCTGCAATTTTTCAGCATAAGGGCGCATTTGAGTAATCGCATCTTGTGCACGCTTTAATTTTGCAGCAGAAACCATCTTCATTGCAGAAGTAATCTGCATAGTAGATCCTACTGAAGTAATTCGATTTCGTATTTCTTTAAGATTCGGCATAACTTTAATTATGAATTATCAATGGACCAATCATCAAGAAGTTTCCCTCCGGATAATTGATAATTGATAATTATTTTAATTCATAATTCTATTAATATTTAGCAGCGATCTCTTTCGCAACCTTTCCTAATACATCCGTATCAGCATCTTCGTATTTTCCAGCTTTCAAGCGAACTAATACATCTGAATGTTTTGCTTCCAGGAAGTCCAAATATTCTTTTTCGAACTCTTTTACTTTGTTCACCGGAACGTTTTGCATCAATCCTTTTGTACCTACGTAGATAATTGCAATTTGCTTTTCTACCGGGTAAGGATCTCCTTCTTTTTGCTTCAGGATCTCCAAGTTACGGGCACCTTTATCCAAAACAGACTTCGTAGCCGCATCCAAATCAGAACCGAACTTAGCGAACGCTT
>CAMLDR010000308.1 GCA_946478775.1 uncultured Flavobacteriales bacterium | reverse complement strand
TCAACACCTTCAGGTTTATAATATGGATGCATTATTAATTGTTTTTGCCAGTGGATTGATTTCCTTATTTGCTGCTTTTGCAAAGAAACCTTGGTTAGTTGTAGGCTCTGCAATGGCAGGTCTGTTGGCTGCTATCATCGTTATGATCGGACAACTTCAAACAGGAAAGGCATTTTTTGACTTCCTGACATACGAAGGTTTGGCTTTTGATCAATATGCTTTGCTGTTTAGCTTAGCTATCTGCGTGTTGGCTTTATTGATCATTGGTATCGGATACGAGCGATTTAAAGAGAATCCGGTCCATACGGGCGAATACATTGGATTGTTGATGTTTTCGACAACAGGAGCAATGATTATGACGGCTTATACGGATATGTTCATGTTCTTCCTTGGTCTGGAAATTCTTTCTATTCCGATCTACGTGATGGCGGGAAGCAACAAAGCAGATGTTCGTTCTTCGGAAGCATCTCTGAAGTATTTCTTGACCGGTTCATTCGCAACAGGGATTTTCTTATTCGGATTGGCTTGGGTATATGGAGCAACCGGAACATTCAAACTTCAGGAAATTTACATGAAAGTGCAGGAAATGGATACTTTGAGTCCCATTTTGATGATCGGTGTTTTGTTGATCATGGCATCGTTTATTTTCAAAGTAGGTGCTGCACCGTTCCATTTCTGGAGTCCCGACGTTTATGATGGAGCGCCGCCGGCAGTAACCGGGTTTATGGCATCTGTTGTGAAAATGGCTGCATTCTATGCATTTCTCAAGATGTTCGCTATTTGTTTCGGAGAGGGAGAATTATATGAATTCTGGAAAGGCGCTATGGTTGTAATGATCATCATTACGCTTTTTGTCGGGAATTTATCTGCATTGCGCCAGGTGAAATTCAAGCGTTTATTGGCTTATTCTTCCATTACGCATGTGGGTTATACCCTTTTGTTATTTGTGTCTGAAAGCAGTTACGGAGCCCAAACTTTGTGGTTCTATATGTTCTCCTACGGATTCTCCATTGTGGGGATCATTGCGGTAGCGATTGCTGTAAATGATTCGGAAGATCGCATTGACGGACTGAAAGGATTGGGTAAAAGAAATCCCTTTTTGGCAGTCGTTGCAATTGTTGCGTTATTATCACTGGCAGGAATTCCGCCAACATCCGGGTTCTTTGCAAAATATATTTTGTTTTCCGGAGCATGGAAAAGTGTTTCCTGGTTAGTGATCATCGCATTGATCAATTCAGGGATCAGTATTTACTATTACCTGAAAGTAATGGGTACGATCGTTTCTCCAGCAGAACAGGAAGCTGAAAAGATCCGATTATCTCCTTTGACGATCGCCGTTTTGATAGTTGCATTGGTCGGAATGCTTGGATTCAGTTTTATTCTTCCTTTGCTTTACTAGATTCCAATTTTTCTTAAAATACTAGCTATGCTTCGAAATTCGCGCCATTTTTGTGCTATGTTTTTGAAGTATAGCTTTTTTTTAGTTCCCTTTCTTATTGCCATTCATTCCTCTGCACAACTTTTAGAGAATACGAAAGGGATTGCATTTACAGATATTCCCTTCTTCAATACACATTTTGTAAAAGCCAGCAAGATCAAGGAAATTCACGGAAAGTTCACCTTTAAGAAACAAGGCGATATCATGCGTGAATCGGATTATGTGTACGTGTTTAATTTCGATACTCTGGGGAACCTGGTCAGACATTACCAAACTTCTAAAGGAGATCCCGCAACAGATACCAACGTCCGTTTTTACGATTATACACAAGATGGAAGAATTGTTCGCAAGAGAATCAGCCAGAAACGCGGATTCCTTTCAACGTATTATACCTACAATTCCGAAGGGCAAATTGTGAAGGAAGAAGTATACCGCGACATTGATACCATGAACAGTATTTTAAATCCGGCAATTGAAAGGAGTTTGCTTTGGAATACCGAAACGATGACTTACCAATTGTATGAAGGGCAATACAAGAAGAAAGTCTTCAACAGTTATGGGAATCAATACCTGGAAGTGACGAAATACCTGGATAGTTTGGGATATTTGGTGCGTGAAGAAGAATTGTTTACCATTACCCGGAATCGGATTACAACCAACTACCGGTATTCGGATAAAGGCTTGATCGAGAATGTTTCTGTCTACAGGAATACAGATCCGGTCCCAACTTCGGAATGTCGCTATACTTATGATACGTTTGGAAACCTGCAGTCAAAACTGATCTATAAAGACGGGGTTTTTGTAACGGAATATCAGATCATTTACAGCGGACTTACCGGCTTGTTATATTCCATTATCATGCGGGAAGTGAGTAATAATTTCATTTCTATTATCCGCTTTTCAGAACCTAAGTTTTGGGATAAACCCTAATAACATTCGAATATTTTTACTAGCAGTAGGGCGCAAAATTTTGCGCCCTACTGGTTTTGGGTGAAACGCAGTAGGGACGCGATTAATCGCGTCCCTACATATTGCATAAATCAAAAAATCCCTTCCACCGGAGTAGAAGGGATCTATCTATATTTTGTGTTTTGGTTGCTTTACAATTGTCCGTCAGAATGGTAAACACCACCTTTGTAGACTTTCACTTTTAACAGGATCCCGTCATTGTCATAGACATATACTTTTCCATCCCAAAGTGCACCATTTTTGAAATCTCCGTCTTGCCAAATCTCTCCATCACTGTTATAGACTTTGTTATAACCGTTTGGAGCCCATTTCACACCTTGTGTTTTCGGTGTTCCGCCAATAGTTGGAGCTTTTTCTTTGGATTGTCCCGGGTCTTTTACTTTCACCATTGGATGAACAGGATCTTTTGTTTCAGATTTTGTCTGATTACCGGAGCCGTCATAGTAAGAGACTTCTTTTACGTCACCGTTTTCATAGTAACGTACAGCTTTACCGGAAATTACACCGTTATTGGAATCGTATTCGTATTCCAATTGACCATTCGGATAGTAATAGCGGATTTTACCGTTTTCTTTTCCTATTTCATTGTATTTTCCCTGGTAAGATGGCTGACCGTTTTCATAATAACGGATCAAAGAATCTTTGTAGATGTTTTTCTCAAAAACCCCTTTTTCTTTCGGCTGCCCGTTTGCCCAATAACGTGTAAATTGTCCTTTCGGGCGGTTGTTTTCGTAATTTCCTTTGAGAGATGGAGTCGTTCCATCGGTATGGTACTTAATCCAAATGCCTTCTTTGCGGTCATCTACGTATTTTCCTTCCTCTACTTTACCGTTTGCTGGAACACCAGAGTCAGGACGGTCTTTACCATAGTAAATCCACTTGCCCTGCTTTCTTCCTTTTTCATCTGTTACATTCAGCTTGCCATCCTGGTCTGTGATAGGAGAGGCTTTAGCAGTCATAAGTAGTGACAGGAAAAAAACAACGAGTCCGACTTGTTTATACTTCCACATGTTTTGAATTAGTTTTGTAGCGCATTCT
>CAMLDR010000307.1 GCA_946478775.1 uncultured Flavobacteriales bacterium | reverse complement strand
AACGTTATGCCTGTTACAATGAAGACGGATGGAAAATCTATTTCTGCCGTGACAATGATGTGCGTGAAACCGGATCTGAAGTCATGTTCTCCGGAATGCAGAATAAAATGAAACAGGATTACATGATCGCTACCATGTTGACGGGTGTAAACTCCAAATTCAATGACGGACCAATTTACATCCACATTGACGGCGAAAGTATGTACATCGCATCTGAAGGACATGAAGGAATGGGCGGATACGACATCTTCGTTTCCAAGAAAGTACAAGGCCAGTGGACAACTCCTGTTAATATGGGATATCCGATCAACAGTCCTTACGATGATTTCTTCTTTGCTTCTACTGCAAACGGGAAATTTGCTTATATCTCTTCCAACAGATCCGGAGGAAAAGGAGGATATGATATTTACAAGGTAACGTTTTGGGGACCTGAGAAAAAACCGATTTCAGAAACAGAAGATTATTTGCTTGCAAGTATTGTGATGCCCGTAAAAGACCACAATATTGAAAAGTCTGTTGAGGTTAAGAAAAAAAGTTTGACTGTATTTAAAGGGGTTACCATTGATGCAATTTCCAGAAAACCGGTAGAAGCTCAAATCGAAATTACAGACAATGCAACAGGAAAAGTGATAGAAACTTTTACTACCAACTCTGCAACGGGGAAATTCATTATCACCCTGAATTCCGGGAAAAACTACGGTATTGCAGTGAAAGCACCGGGATACCTTTTCCACTCTGAGAACTTCGATATTCCAAGTGGTGCAGATGATAACTTAGTGAATAAACTCATCGAACTGAAGAACATTGCAATCGGATCAAAAATTGCATTGCGCAACATCTTCTTTGACGTAAACAAGGCGACACTTCGTCCGGAATCAAACGCCGAAATGGAGAGATTGGTGCAGCTGATGAAAGATGTTCCGGGATTAAAGATCGAGATTTCAGGACATACGGATAACACCGGTTCAGCTACCCTGAATGAAACACTTTCTCAGCAGCGCGCAGAAGCAGTTGTTGCTTACCTGTCGCAAAAAGGAATTGCTGCAAGCAGAATGGTTGCAAAAGGTTACGGTTCATCCAAACCAATTGCTTCCAATAACTCGGAAGACGGAAAACAACAAAACCGCCGAACGGAATTTGAGATTAAAGGGAATTAATCCGGAAACGGATAAATATCTATAAAAAACAATAGGGACGCGACGCATCGCGTCCCTATTGTTTTTTCACCAAAAGAACTTCATTATTATCCACCAGTTTGATCCAGTCTCCGGACTTTTGGAAATTCTGAATTTCCGCCCGGAAAGTCGAATCACTTAGGGGAAAGGGCGAATCTTTCTTTGCCAGGATGATATACTCAGCATCCTTTACAACGGGATACATATAACAAAAATCGCGGTTTGCCAGATGTGGAAGCAGGTTCGACTGGCAGGAAACAACCGCATCTTTTGGAATGAGCTTAAATGCTTTGTAAACCGGTTTCACATCGTATAGTTTTGTGTAATGCTCTTTCGACAGGAAATGGATATTCTCTTCAGGTGCATATAAATAAGGATCGCCCAATCTTTTATAGGTAGTGCCCATTGCCAAAAGAACAATCACTGTTCCCACTGCTTTTCTAACCGATTCTTTTTTCAGTTTAGCAATCACCTCAAAGATCCCGATCGCGAAAATGGGAGCGAATTCGATGCAATAATGATATCCCGCCCCCCAGGTATTAATCGAATCGTGAAACAGCTTTTGAAAAAAGATTGGAATCAGCATCAACAAATAAGCTGGCCTGAAAAGTAACACGATCATTCCGGACAGCAGCAGGTATACCATCAATTCCGCTTTCGTATCTGCAGCAAGTGGATCCCTGAAATTGGAAACCATCAACTGAAAAGAATCCACCGGATGAAAGATCAACTGCTTAACCGCCTCTGTCATGGTGCCTCCCAGAATGGTATAATCAAAATGCGGATAAATGCCGTCAGGAGGAAAGGCGGACATGATAACCTTTATTACGATCACAAAATAAATCAGTGATGCAAAGCCGGAGATGATGAAAAAGTAGCGCCATCTTTTCTCTTTCCAGTTCAATAAGGAAAGTCCAAAACAAATGAAGGCAATCCACAAAACACTGCTTTCCTTGCCCATCCAAAGCAGTACGATAAAAAAAGCTGCCCATTTCATTTTTCGCTCTTTGCTAAAAACAAACAACCAGGGAACCAGCATTGCTACTACTACACTATCGTGGAAATCATAGGATAATGCGGTAAATATCCCGAAGAAAGAATAGAAAAAAATTAGAGCCAATGCTGCCAAAGCCCTATTTTCCCTGAAATAACGATAAACTCCCAATCCTCCAAAAAGGATACTTAAGATCTGGAAGATCAGTAAAGTGTAGGACCCGAAAATCCATACAAAAGGAGAGTAAATGAGGAGGTATAGATCAAAATGGTCTCCCAGTAAATTTTGAGGTTCCATTTTAAAAGTGGTACTGTCATTCCATTGGAAATGGGAATAGTCGTACAAAGCATTTGAATAAAGACCTAAATCAAGCGCATAAGTGCGAAACAAATAGTGATTTACCAGTGAAACAAGTGAATAGATCACTGCAAAAGCAAGAACGATCAGGTATTTCTCAGGAAGTTCTCTAAAGGCGTTATATGTATTCTTTAATCGGTTCATTCGGTGCTAAGATACCGCATATCGTATAAATCCTATGGGGTCATCTAATAATTTTGAATTAATCTAATCCATTGGGGTGCAGATCTCTATTAAAAATCCATCCAAATCGCGAATATAAGCAACCATTTGTCCCCAGGGTTTCTCTCTTGGTTCTTCTACCAATGTAGCACCAGACGCAACGGCCTTATCTACCAATGCCGGAACATCCACTGTTGTAAAACCAATTTCCATTCCGAAAGGCTTTGTTTTCAGATCTGCCTCCTGAAAACCGTCTTTTAAATTCGACTTAGCTAACGAATGCGCAGCAAAAGACAAAGTGGTTGTACCCGAATTTAATTCTGCATACTCATCTCCGGGAGCAATAAAGCGCACTTCAAAATTAAAGGCTTTGGAATAAAATTCAGCTGTTCTCTTGACATCTGCAACGTATAAAATGGTGTATGCGAATTTGATCATTTTTTAAAGTTTAAAAGTTCAATATTTAAAGGGATCAACGTCATAAGTATCGGTACGATACTATTCTTCTAAATTTAAGTCAAAGCCAGGAAACCTGTTATTAATACTGCAATTACGCCAAAAACTACCATAAAAAGTGAATAAAGCAGTAAAGTGGCCAATGACTGAATAAATATCCTGAACTTACTTAATTTAGTAAATAATTGCATGAACGTCCATAGAACCAGGAATAACTGTACCATGTAGCTAAAAATTGTAAACCATTCTGTATCTCTAAAATAATAATACAGTGGGAGTACGATGATCATAAACACCAAACTTTGAGCAGTAATAAATGCT
>CAMLDR010000306.1 GCA_946478775.1 uncultured Flavobacteriales bacterium | reverse complement strand
ATCATTTCTTGTACGTTTCTACCATACTCCGGAAGTAATAACTTCGGTCTCGTGGTGTTGTATTCCATAAATTTTCTTCGAAAGTTCAAAAATAAGGTTTTAAATCGAAATATCCAGTGAAGAGGCGCATCCATTTCAAGCAATCTCAGCGGATTATTTTTTATTAACTCAAAAGCACTATTTTAGTCTTGAAATTCTCGCTTTTATGAAAACACATTTCGCCCTATTTATCGGACTAAGCAGCTTACTTTTAATCACTTCCTGTTCATCAGGCCCGGAAGTCAAAACCGCAAATACGCCCTCCAAAGAAACCGCTGTTGATTCCGTAGAAGTGGAAGAATGGTTCCCAAAAACGGATTTTGATACGCTTCGCGGATTGTATACCGGGGATTTCGGAGATGGTTTCATCCATGTGGTGCTTACCTACGTGAATGACAAAAAAGCGATCGGCTACAATGTGCACAAAGGATTGCAGCGAAATATCAGCGGATCTGTTGTTCAGAAAGCAGAATCTTTTGAATTGACCCTGAATGAGCCGGGAGATAATCAATACGACGGCATTTTCGTGCTGACGATCTCAAAGAAAGACGGCCATGTGAATGCAAGCTGGACAGCGAATGATCCCAAAATCAAGTCTAAAAAGTTTACCCTGAAAAAGCGCATGGAGAACTCGACAAAAGCGGGCGATGATTACTTCGATTTTTCAACCGACAAGGTAACGGAAGAAAACTTCCGCGAAGCATTTTCTCATGCCACGCTTTATATCGGTGATAACTCAGGCGACATCAGCTTCCTGGAAAATGGAATCGTGAAATATTCTTACTACCCTGAAAACCAAGAACAAATGGAACTTATTAAAGGCTCCTGGAAATTTCAGGATACTAAAACACTCCTTATTGACTGGTCCAAAAACAATCAGTTCAAAGAACGTCAAATGAAATTCAAACTGATTGAAAAGGAAGAAGATGTTCCGTATTTCGAAACGCCGGATGGCAAAAACAGCATAAACATGTTCATGTATTAAGATCGGCACTTGGTTTCCATGAAAAAAACGGCCTGGATCTTCTTTGCAATCGGAATCCTTTATGCTTCGTATTTATTGCTCTTATTGTCGCTTCCCTACCTGGAAATGCGAAGAGGAGTTGACTTCTTAAAAACCAAGCAATTAATTTACCACATCAAACACTGGAGATATAGCTTTTACATTCATGTGTTCACCAGTATTTTGATCATCACCAGCGGTTTGTTCCAGTTCAGCAAAACCATTTTAAGCAAATACACCAAAATCCATCGGGTTTCCGGGTTCATTTATCTGGCAACTACCCTATTGATCTCAGGACCTGCAGCTTTGGTGATGTCATTTTATGCCAATGGAGGATACCCGGCACAGACCAGCTTTGTGATCCTGAGTATTCTTTGGCTTGGAAGCACATTCCTGGCATATTATTACGTCCGCAGAAAAGATTACGAAAAGCATGGAAAATGGATGGTGCGCAGTTATGCACTGACCCTTTCGGCAGTTTCATTGCGACTCTACTCCTATTTGTTCGACGTGTTTCACCTGAGAATGGACCCGATTGACCTGTACATTCTGCTTTCCTGGATGAGTTGGACACTGAACTTAGTTATTGCGGAAATCCTGATCAAAAGCGGACTTGTAACACGCTTACTTCAGAATCGTTAAGCAGTTACTTCAGCAAATGTTTTCCCTTCCAGGTAAAGGATTTTTCCAGAAGCATCAATGCGGTATTTTTCCAGGTCTATTTTCTTTTTGGAAACAACCGGATTGTCGTAATAACCTTCTGAATCCGGATCTTTCTCGAAAGTCGTTTCGTAATTGGTAATGGTAAATGTCAGGTCTTTATTGATAGTACACATTTTTAGCAGTTCGGAATAATCTTCCCGGCCGGCAATCTGTTTTTTATCGATCAGTTTTCCCGTTTTTGTAAAAGTCACTAAACAATAGGTCAAGGGACTCTGGTCCCCATTAAATTCCTCCTTCACCACATAGATCAATGCTACGTAATTGGCCTTTTCAGCCACCTGCACAAACTGGTAGAATCCCTTGCTAACATCGCGCGAGAAGCGTTCATTGCGCATTTCAGTTACAAAGCGTTCGTAGTCGTAAGAGATCCGGTTTTTATCATCGTAAACTACCTTTTCCTGTTCCATGTTCAGATTGATAGGAAAGGAAGCCTGAACAAACTGGCGCTTGAACTGAAGCCAATGCAGGTTTTCCAAATCTGAAACACCGCTTAAAGCCAGTTCCATATTCCTCTTGAACAGTTCCGGCTCTTTCTCTCTCAGGTTTGCCAGATCGGCGTCTTTTTCAATGTTATCGATATTCACATATCCGGCCTGGATGGCAAACTGCAGGTAATCTGCACTCATCGGGAAGTTTTTCAATTGAGAGTAAGCACAGGCCACGTTGAACATCACTTTTGAAAACGGCTCGTAACCTAACTTTTCAGCGAGTGAATAGGCTTCCAGTGCTCCTTTATAGTTTTTCATTTCCATGTAAACATTCCCCAATTCGTAATAAGATTTGGAACTGGGATAAGCCGCAATGGAAGCTTTAAATCCTTCTCCGGCCGCCTGCAGGTTCTTTTTATTCTTGAACTCATCCAATGCGCTTAAGAACAATTTATTGGATTCCGCATTTGCTTTGGGGTTCTGATAAAGGAACAGGCGTACTTTTTCCCCGTTGAACAAATCGGCAGCATTTAAGCTGATCGGTTTTGTTTCATCAACCAGCATTTTGCCATCTGATCCCACTTCGGAATCCGGAATAGCCGGGTTTCCACAGGAACCAAGTAAAGCACTAAAAGCCAAAGAATAAAGGACGAATTTCATAGGTCTTGAATTAAGTTTACTAATGTAATGAATTCCCAATTACGAATTCCTAATTCCGAATTTTTAAATCTATCATTTAAACGCAGAGAATCTTTTCCCTTTTAAGCTTTCAATTGTCAATTATCAATTGTTTTAAAATGTTAAATACTTGGATGTCGCGCCGGTTTGTTGTAATTTATAAATTCATTCAAATAGCAAAGTTATGAATACGAAATATCAACATGTCCGCTACGGACTTTATAGTTTTGCAGGTATTGCAGCGCTATTTCTGATCATGAAATTATTTTCACTGGAAAACAATGGTTATCTGCGTTTTTTGAACGTATTCATTGTGTTCTTCTTTACAAACAGATTGGCTAAAAGAAATCGTCAGCTGGACAACGATGACAACTTTTTAAAGGCATTTGGTTCGCTGATGCTGGCTAATGTCATAACAGTTGTCCTAACGGTAATCAGTTTTGTAATATATGCTTCTTTCATTCAACCTGACTTCATCAGTCATTTTGACGGAGGGATCTTTTGGAACGATCATGTAACAAGAGATCAGGCAGCCACCATATTGTTTTTCGAGGGTATGGGTAGTGCATTAGCAGTTTCGTTCATTAATGTCATGTACTGGAATGAACGAACTCCGG
>CAMLDR010000305.1 GCA_946478775.1 uncultured Flavobacteriales bacterium | reverse complement strand
TTAAACGTTGTTTCAACTTATTAATTTGCGATGCAACGGATGCATCAATTTGAGTATCGCCCATACGAACGATAAATCCTCCGATCAGGTCCGTATCAATTTTCTCAGTCAGCTCAACAGTTCCTGTTATAGAAGCCTGAACTTTGGATACGATCTCTTTTTTTACTTTATCATCCAATTTCTGTGCGCTGATCAATGTCACCGGAACAATTCCCTGATGCGCCTTCAAAAGTACATCAAATGAAGCTGCTATTTGCGACAAATATGCCTCACGGCCATTTTTCACGATTAACTCCACAAACAGGTTGGTTAATTTATCGAACTGGTCAAAAATTGCATTTAATACCGTTATCTTTTTATCTGCTTTCACAACCGGACTTTGAAGCATATTCTCCAGATCCGGATTCTCAGCACATACTGTTGCCATGTACTTCATATCCGCCGCAACTGCATCCAGCTTGTTTTGTTCGATCGCAAGATCCAACAAAGCCTGTGCATAACGGGAAGCTGATTTCGAAATCTTCATTGCTATCGATTAGTTCAAGTTAATATCACCTGCCATTTTCTCAGCCAACGCTTTTTGCTTCTCATCGGAAGATAATTCTCCGCGAATGATTTTCTCAGCGATTTCCAAAGAGATTGCAGCAACCTGATTTTTCAATTCCGCAATTGCAGCTGTTTTCTCAGTATTGATTGTTGCACGAGCAGACTCAACGATTTTATTTGCTTCAGCTTTAGCAGCATTTTTAGCATCTTCAACCATTTTCACAGCTGTTTCTTTTGCGTCTTTAACAATGGCATCACGTTCAGCACGGGCTTCTTTCAACAAGTTCTCATTTGATGCCTGCAAAGCAACCATTTCAGCTTTTGTTCTTTCAGCCAGTTCCAATGCATCCGAGATCTTTTGCTCACGTGCATTTACGGAAGCTAAGATCGGCTTCCAAATGAACTTGGTTAAAATAACAAGCAACAGAACGAACACTAAGCCCGTCCAAAAAAGTAATCCTAAATCCGGTGTAATTAACCCCATCTTATTTCTGTTTTAATTTTTCAATTGTTTAATAAAAAAGGCTTGCTGCAACCAACCGTTACAACAAGCTCTCTTTAATTACTTCGCGTTTCCTAGTAGACCTACTACTACACCGAAAAGCGCAACACCTTCGATTAACGCTGCTGCGATAATCATAGCTGTTTGAATTTTTCCAGAAGCCTCAGGCTGGCGAGCGATTGCGTCCATTGCTGAACCACCGATCTTACCAATTCCTAATCCTGCACCTAAAACTGCAAGACCTGCTCCGATTGCTGCTACACTTCCGTAAACCATCTGTATATGTATTTAAAAAATTACTAATTAATGATGCGCTTCTTCAACAGCTGCACCGATAAACAACGCTGACAACATTGCAAACAAGAATGCTTGTAAGAATGCCACCAACAACTCTAAAACAGAAATGAACAATGCCATAGGAACGGACAAACCTCCCCAGGCTGCATTCTGATTAATAAAAATGATTGAAATCAATGCCAATACAATGATGTGACCCGCAGTCATGTTTGCAAACAAACGAACCATCAAGGCGAAAGGCTTAGTCAAAATCCCTACCAACTCAATTGGGATCATAATGATCAACAATGGCTTTGGAACACCCGGCATGGCAAAAATGTGCAGCCAGTAGTTTTTATTTGCCGAGAATAAAGTCACCAACAAAGTACAAACCGATAAGAACAAAGTCACAGTGATGTTACCTGTCAAATTTGCTCCTCCCGGAAGGAACGGAACCAAACCAAGTAGGTTATTGATAAAAATAAAGAAGAAAATCGTCAATAAATAAGGAACGTACTTATTGTACTTATGACCGATGTTTGCCTTCGCAATGTCATCACGCACC
Organism: uncultured Flavobacteriales bacterium; assembly: GCA_946478775.1. The sequence continues at coordinate 1,628 of CAMLDR010000305.1, read as the reverse complement.
ATTACGATCAAAACCTCTAAGTATTTCGCCAATCCTTTTGGAGCAACCGGACCGTTCTTTTTATAGAAGCGGGCAACATTGCTCATAATCAACAAGATCAGGATTGCTCCCATAAATAAAGACAATACATTTTTTGTTATCGAGAAATCAAACGGGGTAACCGCTCCGTGAACATGACCATCTTCAAAAGACAATTCACCACCTTCTAATTTGTAAATCTCTTCGTGATACATTGCATAACCTGCAGCAGGACCAACTCCTTTCACGTATTCAACGGAATCTTTTGTTTTGGAATCAAATCCTTTAGCTCCTTCTCCGTGGTAAAAATGCTTGGAAGAAAATGTTTTCAATCCTCCATCAACCAAAATAACCGGAAGATAGAGAGAAACTGCGTCGTGGTGTCCGCCCCACAAGTGCCATTCGTGCGCATCAGAAACGTGATGCATGATCATTTCTCCAACGTTAAACTCCTTTTTCTCCTCAGAATGGTGCTCTGAAGCAAATGAAGTTGAAAAAACCAGTATTCCTACCAGGATTGAGAAAAATCGTTTTGCACTGAAAATTAATGACATCGCTTATTAATATTTAGATAATAACCCTAAATTTTGGCGCAAAGGTAGTGAATCTTTCAGAATGAACAAGAAAAAATCGCAAACAAATTCCATTTTTACCACATTCATGGTAAAGAAAAATCACTCATTGAAAAAAAATGATTTTCAGGGACTTATTTTGAAGGTGTTTTGAAGAAATTCAGATTCGATTTTAGAGATTTATCTGAAAACATTTCCCAAAAAATTTTTGATTGTAAAAATTGGATAACTGCAGGAAACGTAGATTCTAAAAGGGCAAATAGACAGATGTCTATCCATCTGTTTTTAAGATTTTCGTACTTTCAACAACATCCAGATAGCCTGGGCAAAAAGCATGACCACAAAAAAGCTCATGAAATACCATACAAACTCTTTAAAAGAATCTTTCCAAACGTATTTTACGATGAGTACGAAAAACAAAACGAGGATCATTTGAATGGCAGTCCCCAAAATAAAACGTTGCGCCTGAGAGTCAGGAGCAGCTTTTGAGCCCGACATCATAATTGCAGTACTTGAAAAGAAGATTACCAACAAACCAATGATTCCCGCAATGTGATTTTTCGGAATGGCCCATTCCCATTTTAACCCGACTAAAACCAAATAAATTGCTGCAATTAGAACTAATGACACAAATGCGCCCGATCGTTTACTCATTTTCTTTTTCTTTAGACATATTAATCACTTCCTTGATAATGATGTACATGGAAACCACTACTCCGGTAAGTGTACAGATCAATGTCCACATATTTCCACCCGGATTGAATTTCTTATCCAGCCACACACCAAGGAAAGCTGTTGCTACGATTGTTCCGGCCATTTGAAAGGCTGCACCGGTAAATCGAATGTATGGTTTAATTTGTTTCTTTGCTTTATTTTCTGGTTTATCTTCCATGATCTCCTTTATTTGAATCAATAGTTCTCGTCAAAGAACAACTGGTATTCTTCCAGTTTGCTTGTTTCAAATAAGGTAAGCAAATTTTTCTCCGAAATGAATAAAATTTTCATTTTTTGCATATCCAGCAAGTGGTTGCGCGTGCG
>CAMLDR010000304.1 GCA_946478775.1 uncultured Flavobacteriales bacterium | reverse complement strand
TACAATCGTATGCCCGGAAGAATTGGTCTTCCTGCACGCTTCAGGGGCTGTTTCCTATGAGTGGCAGCCATCCGTAACCGCCCTTACAGAAGCCGAATTTATCACTTACCCCGCTCAAAGCACAATTTATACTGTAATCGGGACTGATCCTTATGGCTGTACTGACACGGCTTTCGTAAACATCCAGGTTTATCCGAAGCCATCTGTGCAGACCACCGATGAATATGCTTTTTTCGGAGACGATGTGCCATTAAATGCCACTTCCAGCGATTCCATGGGAACTTTCACCTGGTATCCGGCAGAATTCCTGAGTTGTATCCTCTGCCCCGACCCAATTGCCCATCCGGATGTAGAAATGACTTACGAAGTCACTTTTACAGATACCAACGGCTGCAGGGCAACGGACCAGATGACCATTTTTTACGATCCGCAGGTTTATGTGCCGAATACATTCATTCCGGATGGAAATAATGTGAACGACCTCTTCAAGGCGGTCTGCAACAACATCGATGAATTTGAACTCTTCATTTACGACCGCTGGGGCGAACAGGTATTCAGATCAAACGATGCAGCGCAAGGCTGGGACGGAACTTATCACTCCAACAAGTGTGCAGAAGGAATGTACAACTGGACAATCCGTTATGTGGGTGCAGATGACACGATCAGGGTTCTGAAGGGACACGTGAATTTGTTCCGGTAAATTTTCGGATTAACAAATCAGCAGCAATCTAAGCTTTCCCGACTTTTCCACCGGCGCACGATGAACACATGGAAGTGACTGATTTTCGGGATGATCTGTCGCCAGCTTCCACAGATGGCCCAAACCTAAATTTATCGGACAGGCATCCGCTTTGGCCCGGTAATGGAGATCAAAGAAATACTCACTTAAGAATTCTTCAAACCCTTCATCCGGCCCAGGATACAATTTTCTGAGTTCAGCCCGTATTTCCGGGATCAATACCTTCTGTTCGGACTGGGAATTTGGCAAAATTTCACTCGAATCGCCATAATAAGTGCATAAAAAAGTATCTACCGGTATCGGAGAACGATCTACGTGAAAAGAATACACGTCCGTTGAGAAAAAGGGAAACGAATCGTCTCTTTCATACCATTTGATCACATTAAGAATGGGTGATGCGCCCCACTTTTCCAGAAGCTTTAGGTCATTTAGAAGCATTTCCCGGGCAAGCTGTCCCTGTTCACTCAACTGAAGCGCAAGCAGGTCTTCTTCTGAAACAGTCGTCATATTTCCTTCCGGTTCCAGCTTGGTAGCGATCTCAGAAAAATCACCTCTTAATTCCCGGCTCCAGCAAACCGCATTCATTTCTCCCTGAAAGGAAGTTGAAATCAAATCATGGAAATTCGTTACGTATTGAACCTGCTTCTCATTCGGAGATACATCCTTCATATTCGAAATAGCTGTGTGAAATAAATCCCGGTTTAACTTAATGCTTTATTGGGTACAAGAATTGAAAAGCGTTCATCACCGCTTCATGCATGATAGTAGCATGATTTTCCGACGGTAAATAATCGAAAAACACGTTTACATTTTTGCTCTTCGTCCGTTTCAGCTTATCTGCCAGTAAATTTGCGTCCACTTCCATTACACGCGGAATTTCTGTGGGCGTTACTCCCTCTTTCCCAACAGCAATGTAAACATCCGTTTGCTGCTTATCATTCTCTGTGAGGATTGCAGGGTGCTGTTCCAGGAGCGAACCATTGTCCCACCACAAACTCGGACTGATAATGATGTATTTATTGAAAAGCGTCGGTTTCGTCATCAGTACTTCCGTGGCCAGCAATCCGCCCAACGATTGCCCGATGATCGTCTTATCCGGTGTTGTTTTGTACTTTTTGTCCAGAAATGGCTGCAATTCTTTCTCTATAAAAGAAATGAACTTTTCAGAATGCCCCGAATTGGGAGTTGGGACGGTAGGCTTCACATCGGATGGAAAAGTAAAATCCCTTTTCCGGTCCACATTCGCAATCCCAACCAAAATAGACTTCGGCAATTGATTGATCCATTCGAAACTATAGAATTGAACCAGTCCGGCGATGTGAATAAAATCCTCGTCGGCCGAACCGTCGAGCAGGTAAATAACCGGGTATCTGACGGAATCGTTTGGATTATACCCTTCCGGCAGGTAAATGTTCAACGTTCTCTTTTCACCCAATTCTTTCGATTGCAATTCTTCAATGACACCCAATACAAAAGGTTTCGTTGTGGATGAAAGGGGTTTGTCTTTCTGTGCAAATGTGTTCACAGCAGAAAGAATCAGGATTAAGAGTATGACTATCTTGTTCATTTTTTTATTCAGCTTTTCCTCCGGGCTCAATAGTAGCAAAAAAAAGTGGAATGAGTGGAATTTAGCCCAATAGGAAACCGCGCCGGAATGCCTAAAAAAAACACTTTACTCATTTTTATTTTGTTCAATCAGCTTAAGCATATGCTGATTGAACATAGTCTGTTTGCTGCTCAATGCAGAAAAGAAATCGATGTCTGCATTTTCCACTGCTGTCAATGCTTTTTGCAGGACTTTTGCCCCCTCATCCGTTAACCTGATCACTTTAGCCCTCGTGTCGGTTTGGTGTTCCTGTCTGCTGATAAACCCTTTCTCTTCCAGTGTCCTCAACACCTTGGAAACCATCATTCTGTCAGCATTTCCCTGGTTGGCGATATCCACCTGGGTTACCTGGTCGTTTTCTCTGGAAAGCCAGCCCAATGCGGCCAACAGGACAAATTGGGTCTGTGTCAGGTTTAATGGGTCGAGCACCTTCTTTTGCTTTCGCTGCCACAACAAGGTTACTTGTCCCAAAAGATAACCAGGGCTTTCTTCCGGAGTTTTAAACTTAAATGTTATTCTTTCAGTCATATGATTTTTTACCTCTGTATCGAAATTAACTCAAAGTCGTTCAATGACCAAGGATTATTTTGTTTCCAAAAAAGTCAATTTATATCCGTCCGGATCTTTCACATGAAATGCTCTTCCAAAAGGAGTTTCGATGACCGGACCTGCGCTGGTAACGCCATTCGAGATCAGTTTTTCTTTTAGTTCATCTACATTTTCATTAACGGCAAACCAAAGCGCCATCCCAATTCCTAACTCTTTGCCTTCTAAGGGTTCAAGAGGCGTGCGAATAGCAAAACTTGCTTCTCCCTGATTGTACTTAAAAACGCACGCTTGTGGATTGGTATCTCCAATTTCAAAACCCAATTTTTGCGTGTAAAAGTCTTTTGATGCATCTAAATGAGTTACTTGTAAGGATGCAAATGTCAATTGTTTCATACTGTAAAGATTAATTGTTGTCGCAAATATAATATTCACGACAACAATAAACAAATAAACTTCACCGCAATACTTTCAATTTGGTTAACAATTCTAAAGATTCGGCTGTAAATACGTATTTTATTTGTAAATTTGTGTGTTACAACTGGGGTCGACATTGGATTTGACAGCGATCGAGATTTCGGTGGGAAGCATGCAGAGCGTTGTAGTGAAGCTCTTTAATATCTTGCTGCGAACCATAATTGACAATACGTCATACGCACTTGCTGCTTAAT
>CAMLDR010000303.1 GCA_946478775.1 uncultured Flavobacteriales bacterium | reverse complement strand
CAGCGAAATTGAAAGGACATTACGACGTATTATACACCGGTAAGAACGGAACGGTAGCACACGAAATGATCCTGGATTGCCGTGATTTCAAGAAAACGGCAGACGTAGAAGTAGCTGATATGGCAAAACGTTTGATCGACTTCGGATTCCATGCACCAACGGTATCATTCCCGGTTGCAGGAACTCTGATGGTTGAACCGACAGAATCCGAAGACAAAGAAGAACTGGACCGTTTCATCGAAGCAATGATCAAGATCCGTGCTGAGATCAAAGAAATCGAGAACGGTCATGCCGATAAAGCAAATAACTTGTTGAAGAACGCTCCGCATACAGCAGACTGTATCATCAACAAAGACTGGAATTACCCGTACTCTCCGCAGGAAGCAGCTTACCCGGTTGCCTACCTGAAAGAGTGGAAATACTGGGTTCCGGTTCGCAGAGTAGACAACGCTTTCGGAGACAGAAACTTGGTATGTTCTTGTCCGAGCGTAGAGAGCTACATGCACGTGGAGGCTTAATAGAGAAACTAATAATGACTATAAAGAAATCCGTTCATCTGTTGGTGGACGGATTTTTGTATTTTTGGGATTAATATAGATTGATACACCTAAGTAACACTTAAATAAATGAAAACTGTCTTATCATCAACTTTCTTTTTGCTTATTTCTGGATTCATAAGCTTTGCGCAGAATATACGAAGTGATGAAACCTTTGCTCAATCAATCAACGGATCCTTCTTAGGATCAGGAGTTGAAGGAGATATTCGTTCGAGTGCTATTCAACCGGATGGAAAGATGATTGTTGCGGGGGGGTTTAGCGAAGTTGATGGAGTAAATAGAAATCGCATAGCCAGACTGCTCCCAAATGGACAGATCGATCCTACTTTTGTTTCAAGTTTCGAAAATTTTAATACCAATTCTTTTCTGGATATTGCTATTCAGGCTGATGGAAAGATTGTTGTGGTTGGTTCTGTTTATCCTTTAGGGAGTGTTGATTTACCTAGTAATGCTCGTCAAATTCTTCGATTGAATATCGACGGGACAATAGATCAGACCTTTCAATCGGTTATTCCATCAGGGGGTATTTATGGCGTTGAATATTTGAGCTCGGGCAAACTAATCGTATCAGGGTCATTTTCAAACATAAATGGATACTCGTACAATTGCATAGCCAGATTAAATGCGAACGGATCGCCTGATCTCACATTCACGGTAGGCACCGGAGCTAATAATTCAGTTTGGGATGTGAAAGAAGAAAGCAATGGAAAATTGCTGGTTGCAGGAGGATTTACCCAATTTAATGGAGTTACTTACTCCGGATTTGTTCGATTAAATGCTAATGGAAATGTAGATCCTTCATTTCTTTCCCCAGGGTCCAATTTATTTATTAATACGCACTTTAGGAGTATTGCCGTTCAATCCACAGGCAAGTATCTGGTGTCTGGAAGAACCCAAATGCCCTCTTTAGATTACAATCCTGTTTATCGATTCAACACAGACGGGACATTGGATGCAACATTTAATTTGGATGGAGACTATTATCAATTAGCGGAAATATGTGCCGTTCAAAGTAATGATAAAATCATAGTTGCCGGAGATATTACAAGCTTTAACGGACAACCTGTTGGACATCTTTTCAGGTTGAATTCCGACGGAACGATGGATATGACATTCGTTGCTACAAACATGGTGAACGATATTGTTCGAAGAGTCCATGTTCTCCCCGGAGATTCATTAATTGTAACCGGTGAGTTTGAGAAGTTTGGCTATAGAGAGATGCCAGCTTTTTTCAAAGTAGGGCCAAATGGTCAAATTGCAGACTATTTCCCAGATGTGGAAGGATTTAATAACTCTGTCACCCAGCTAAAAGTTTTACCCGATGACAAAATAGTGGCTATCGGTGATTTCGCTTACTTTGAACAGTATACGGTGAATCATATTGAGAAACTCACTGCAAATGGAGAACACGACCCGGGTTTTACAAGCGGTTCGGGATTTAATGGAAAGGTAAATGCTTTTTACGTCCAAAATGACGGCAAGTTAATAGTCGGAGGAGAATTCACCAACTACAATGGAAACACTGCAAACAAACTTTGCAGGCTTAACCCGGACGGGAGTTTTGATAATACTTACTCAGTAACAGTGAATGGGAAGATTAATGGCATCAAGGGTTTGCCTAATGGTGAATATTATCTGGTTGGTGATTTTACTATAGTGAACAATTCAACCAAAAACCGAATCGTAAAGCTAAATTCCAACGGCACAATCGATAGTAATTTTGACGTTGGAACAGGATTTGACTTAGCAGTATATAATTTGGATATTAATAGTTTGGAACAATTGGTGGTTTATGGAAATTTTACTCAGTTTAAAGGGAATTCTGCATATAAGGTTGTTTTGTTGGACAACTTGGGCAATATCTTGCCGGGAACCCCCGCTTCTCTGGGAATAGAACCGGGATTCGCTGGTTTTCAAAATGACACCATGATTATTTATGGACTTGAAAATTATACCGGTAGTGCAGTTCTAAAGATGGATTTTTATGGGAATGTAGATCAACAATTCAATAATGTTTTTGCATTTTTCAGTGAAAAGCGTTTGAGAAATATGTCCATCCAGGCTGATGGGAGATTAATTCTTCAGGGAAGATTCAATTACGCAGACCAGTATGGTGTTTGGCAGAATCAATCTGTAATCAGAACAAGCCCGGATGGTACACCTGAAACTGATTTTCAAACAAACTATTTCGGAATGGTAAGTACGGGAGATTTTCAAGCCAACGGTAAATTGGTTTGTGGAGGAAGTTTTTCCGGAATTGGTGTTAATAATCGAAATCGGATTGCGCGTATTGTGACTTGTGCAAATCATTATACGCAACAGGTAAGTAATTGTATTTCATATACCTGGATTGATGGGAATACGTATACAGCCTCTACGAATACTCCAACGGTTATATTACCGAGTTCAAATGGCTGTGATTCAATCATACATCTGGATCTTACTATTTTTAATCCATCTTATTCACAAGTTTCAGAAACAGCTTGTGATTCATTTACATGGACAATGAATGGTCAAACGTATATAACTTCCGGTCAATATTCTGATACGCTTATAAATTCATTGGGGTGTGATTCAATCATCACTTTAAACTTAACAATAAATAATGCTACAACTGGAACGGATATTCAAACAGCCTGTGATTCTTTGATCTGGATTGATGGAAATACATATTCTTCAACAACGAATACACCAACTTTTGTTTTACAAAACTCAGCAGGCTGTGATTCAATTATCACTTTGGATTTAACCATCATTCCGGATCTACCACTGGAAATCGAAAACTCTTTCTCCATGCCTTCCGATGCAAATTCCTGTACGGGTGAAGTTGCGGTAACGGTCTCCGGAAATGCACCTTCCGAATTGGATTTCGACAACGGTTCACAAGTGATCACTTCAAACGGATACAGTTTGGTAACCGGATTGTGTGCCGGCATTCACGATTTACAAGTAACAGACAACTGTGGAGATACACTTTCCACAATCTTTGTTATTCCGGTTGATTCCAACTTTGTCTTCAACAATCCATTCATTGA
>CAMLDR010000302.1 GCA_946478775.1 uncultured Flavobacteriales bacterium | reverse complement strand
ATCTTATCGGTTAATTCGGATTTATTTAACACCATCTTTTTGTGTTTTTATTGCTTTACGTGCTTTGATCACGTTTAACTCTTCTACAAAGATACGCACTAATTCTTCAAATGCCAGTGCAGTTGGTGTATTTTCCTGAAATACAGCCGGTCGGCCCACATCTCCGGATTCACGCACCCCTTGAACCAATGGAATATGTCCCAAAAAAGTTTCGTTCATTCCCGCTGCCAGATTTTTCACTCCGTCCCTTCCGAAAATGTAGTATTTGTTATCCGGTAATTCAGCCGGTGTGAACCAGGACATATTCTCTACCAAACCAATAATCGGAACGTTGATCGTGTCCAGTTTGAACATATTCACTCCTTTACGTGCATCTGCCAGTGCCACTTCCTGTGGTGTACTAACGATTACCACACCGTCCAAAGGAACTGTTTGTACCAATGAAAGGTGAATATCGCCGGTTCCCGGAGGAAGATCTATCAATAAATAATCCAGTTCCCCCCAATAAGCATCGGTAAACAATTGTGTCATCGCTTTTGCGGCCATCGGTCCTCTCCAAACGATCGCTTCATCGTTTTGGGAAAAGAATCCCATAGACAAAATCTTGATGCCATAGCTCATCACCGGATTGATCATCGGTTTTCCTTCTACATCAATCATCGTAGGCCGTTCGCCTACTACATCAAACATGGTAGGAATACTAGGCCCGTAAATATCTGCATCCACAATCCCCACACGGAATCCGGCTTTGGCTAGCCCGCCTGCCAGGTTGGCCGTAACAGTAGATTTACCCACACCACCTTTCCCGGAAGCCACCGCAATGATGTTCTTCACCTCAGGAAGGATTTTACGGTGTGTTTCACGCGCTTCGGAAGGCAAGCCCTTCACCATACAGGTAATCTCGGTATGCTCTCCAAAAACACGTTTCAAATTGAACTCAACAGCTTCCTGCATACGTTTTCTTGCGTGCAGTGCCGGATTAGAAACATAAATCGTAAGGGTAATTTTCGAATCTTCAATCTGCAGCTCTTCTACAAAATTGAGTGTTACGATATCTTTCTTTAGATCGGGCTCCAAAATGGTACCCAATACTTCCAAAACTGCTTCCTTGGTCATGGTAATTTATTTACACTGCAAAAATAGCTATTCGTTCGCGGAACTTCGCTTAAAAGCAAAAAAAAGTCCCGACTATCATTGCCGGGACTTTTTTCTATTTTTCTTTTTACTCTTATGGTCTTCCAGCCGGTCTGGTTGGAGTGGTTGTTGGCGTTGTCGGTCTGGTTGTCGGAGTTCCTGTTGTACCGGGTCTCGGGTTTGCAGGAGTGGTCGTCTTTCCGCCATTCCCGTTATTTCCACCGTTGCCGTTGCCATTCTCATCGTCTACCGTTCCGTTCGTTCCTCCATTCGGTCCACCGGATCCATTCCCCGGATTAGATTCATCCGTACCATCCGTATTATTTCCATGACCGTTATTTCCGTTTCCACTCGGGCGTGCCGCATTGATCAAACAGGATTTTGTATCAGAGCCACTTGCATTAGTTGCAGTAATAACTAACGGAATAGAAACTGTAGACAAAGTGATGTTCACCTGGAATGAGAAGGTTAATACATTACTCTCAATACTGGAAGCAAATGCTACATTTTCCCCGTTGTACAAAATACTCACCTGGCTCGCACTAGACACATTTTGAACTGTTCCAGTCATGGTCACTGTTCCAACCTGGAATGTTGCCGGGCAACGGCTTGGGTTAGTCAAAGTAATTACCGGAGCAGGAATTACTTCCGGCGCATTGTAAATCACGGTTTTTGTATCTGAAGCGGTTCCTCCCGGAGTAACTGCAGTTGCCACAATTACGTTCGCCCCCAATGCATAAGTTGCATTGAATTGGATTGCACCCGTTGTATTGTAATCAAAGTTGGTTGAAACTCCATTCACGGTGATTGAAACCTGTGAAGCAGAAGTGACACCTGTAGTTGTGATCAAAACTGTCTGAGCAGACTGATCTGTTTCCAAAGGCGACATGAAAGGACTTGTAATCTGGATCGTCGGAGCAGGAATTTTAACCACCTCGTTTCTGGTAACAGTAATCGTTTTGCTGTTCTCCCCGCATCTGTTCTTAGCAAGAACCACAAAGGTATTTACCCCAAGCACCAGGTTCCTGTCAAAAGTAAGCACTCCGGTCTGCTGGTTGTAAACAAACCCTATCACTTGTCCGTTTTGTGTTACTGTGATCTCAGACTGATTTTCTACGTTTGAAACGGTTGCGGATAAGTTAAATCCTTCTGAAGTAACCACCAACCCATTACGTGTAGAACTGCTTGTAATCGTAACTACCGGAGGTCTGCAAACTGTGCGGGTCACTTTCCATGTCAATTGTTTTGAACCACATTCGTTTCTCAGGTAAACCACAATTGTGTGCGCTCCTTCCGACAATGGAATGGTAGCAGTGATCGTATGAGAACCCTCGTCGTAATTGAACGGCGCATTTACTCCGTCAATTTTAACCTGGATTTGCACAGCTTGTGTAATATTGGCTGCCGTTGCTGCAATTGAAACCGATTCACTTTCTGTGATCATTTCTTCCATTGCAGGTTTCAAGCGGTTAATTTCAGGAGCAATACACGGAACTTCTTTTGGTTTCATGATCACAACTGTTGTACTTGCAGCAGCGCCACAGTTATTTGTTGATTTGATCTCAATAGAATTAGCCCCCTCAATCAATGTAAGCGTCTTTTCGAATAAAAAAGTAGTGGCGTTCAATGATCCTGCAGACTGTAAATTCCCGTTCAGGTAAACTTCTACCTGGTTCACGGAAGTAATGTTCGACACCGTTGCTTTCAAATTAAACTGTGCATTCTCCACGCTTGTGCCCTGGATTGCAGGGTTGGTGAAAGTAATTGCAGGTCTGTTACAAGGAACTTCTGTCTTTTTATAGATGATCGATGTAGAAGCAGTGTGACTTCCTCCGGTATTCGTTCCGGTGATCTCAAAAATATTGTTTCCTGCGTTCAGCGTATGATTAAACGTTACCTCGGAATTCGCCGGATTAAATGTCCAGAAACCAGGATTCACTATCACTCCGTCTTCTTTTACTACGATCTGAGATTGATTTGTCACATTCGTTACATGCGCTTTCACTACGAACGATGCAGCAGCCACTGTTTGACCCGGCAATATCGGATTGATGAAGGTCACAAACGGGGGCTGAATGATTTCCTCACGCTTGTAGATAATCTGAGTCGCATCCGAAGCAGTTCCTGCACTGTTTGTTGCTGTAATGGTTACATTGTTTACTCCTGCTATTAAAGACAGGTTCATCGTCAGCACTTTTGTGGAAGTGGAATAGGTAAATCCGGAATAAGGAGCACCGTTTACCACCACCTGGATCTGCTGCTGATTGTCCACATTCAAAACAGTTGCAGCCACATTGCTGTTTGCAATATTTACCGTTTGAGGGTTTGCAGCCGGATAAGTAATCGTTACAACCGGAGGGAGCGTAGGATTCGGTGCTCTGTAATTAATGACCGTAGTTTCTGCATCCGAACCTGCTGCGTTTGTTGCAGTAATTTCAATGACATTGGCACCGTTGACCAAACCTGTAGTGAAT
>CAMLDR010000301.1 GCA_946478775.1 uncultured Flavobacteriales bacterium | reverse complement strand
TCCTGGAGAAACAATTTATGGATTTTAAACAATCTTACGAGCAATTTAAACCTACATTTGAGCGTTTTAAAGCTGTACACTAAATAGATCATGAAACAAGCGCTGATATTTTGTTGTCTTCTTCTTTCTTTTGCTCTTTCGGCACAAACCAGTACCGATCAGCAATTGGCGAATTTGTATTACAACAATGGCGAATTCGATAAAGCATTGCCGTACTTTGAGAAGATCATCAGCAAGCAAAGCACCAAGTTTGATCAGCTGCGCTATGTGGATTGCCTGGAGAAAACAAACCAGGTAAAAGATGCGGAAAAATTCCTGAAAAAACTCGTTTCGGCCAACTCCAATGATTTCGACTATACGATCGCGCTGGGGGATTTGTACGAACGCACAGAACGCGTTTCCCAAACCGAAAAATTATACAACGACCGCATAAAACAAGCGGCCCCGAACGGATACGAAGTAATCGAATTATACAATGCATTCATCAAAAAGGGAAAGGTAGACTGGGGATTGAAAACCCTGGAATCCGGAAGGAAAGAACTGAAAAAGAACTATCCCCTGCAAATCCAGTTTGCGGAAGTTTATTCCCTGCTGGGAAGAACAGATGAAATGATCGACGAGTATTTTGATATCCTGGACCAATACCCCAATTACAGCAGCAACATTCAGAATGCCTTAACGAAGCAAATCGATTTCTCCGAAGATAAAACGGGAGTCTATCAAAAACTGAAAGACAAACTCCTGGTAAGGATCCAGAAAAAGCCAAACGATTTTATCTACTCCGAAATGCTGATCTGGCTTTTCATCCAGAAGAAAGAATTTAAATCAGCGTTAACGCAAACCCAGGCTTTGGACCGGCGTGAAAAAGGGACCGGGAACCGGGTGATGGACCTGGCTGAAAGCTGCGTGGAAAACAGTGATTATGCAACTGCCCGACTGGCATACAAATACGTGATCGATCAGGGCCCGCAAAACCCGAACTATTATTCCGCATACAGCGCTTTGCTCAATATCCGTTACCGCGAAATTACCATCGAAAAGAAATACCAGCCGCAGGATATCGCAGATGCCGAAAGAGAATACCGGGAAGGATTGAAATTACTGGGCTGGGGAAGGAATGCGGTCTATACTGCAAAAGAGTTGGCCGAGATCAAAGCTTATTATGGGAATGACGCGAAAGGTGCAGTAGATTTGCTGGACAGCTGTTTGGCTGTGAATGGACTGTCTGATGTAGAGAAAGCCCAGGTCAAAATGGCTTTGGCAGATGTACTTGTTTTGCAGGATGACATTTGGCAGGCATCGCTGTATTACATGCAGATCGACAAGGATTTCAAGTTCGAAGCCATTGGTTCGGAAGCGAAATATAAGAATGCCCGTATTTTCTATTATGACGGTGATTTCAAATTTGCCCAGTCGCAATTAGACATCCTAAAAGAATCCACCAGTAAGCTGATTGCAAACGATGCCATGAAATTATCGGTATTGATTACAGACAATTTAGGTTTGGATAGCAATTACACCGCCATGTACCAGTTTGCACAGGCAGACCTGTTATTGGAGCAGCACCAGTTTGATAGGGCATTCAACTTGTATGATTCTATCAACCGGGAATTCCCTGCTCACGGGTTGGCAGACGAAATCTTACTGCGTAAAGCGCAAGCCATGCAGTACCAGGGAAAATGGACCGAAGCACTGGATTATCTGAATAAGATCGTCACCTATCACATGGATGATATCTTATCCGATGACGCAATTTTCACGATTGCAGAAATCTATGAAAAAAACCTCCACGACAAAGAAAAAGCCGCCGAATATTATAAGAAGATCCTCTTCGAATGCAAAGGCAGTTTGCTAACGGTAGAAGCCAGGAAACGATATCGTGCACTGCGTGGAGATGTTTCCGACTCGGAGGATTTGTAGCAATTGCTAAACCTTTCCAATTCTCCATTTTCCATTCTCATCTGATGCAAGTACGGAAAATCGCAACTGCAATGTGGAATTGTTTTCTCAAGTTTGCAGAAACCAAACGAAATGAAGTTGCCCCTTATTGTCTTGTCTTTTCTGATTGCCTCAAGCTTCCTGTTAAAGCAGAACTCCGTTTACGCACAAACGGATGATGCCTTTTCCGAACCTTCCAAGCCGGTGGCGGCTCCAATCAACAATACTCAACGGCTTTCCCTGGATTACGGCAAGTTCAATGAATTTTTAGTAGGAGCTCGTGTAAATTACACCCAGGGAAACTATGGATTCCTGGGATGTTCGGCAACGTTTATGTGGCATGACATCAGTTATATACTGGAGTCACACATCGGGTTTTCAGCAGGAATAGATTTCCGGCTCACCAAGTCAATGGTATATGCACCCAAAATCAACGTGGAGTATCGCTACCTAATCGGGATTGTCCGGGTTGGCTACAGCTGTTTCTCAAATTTCAAATCCGATTACGAACACCGCGTCTCTGCCGAGATCGGGTTTTCCCTGCTGAGTTTCCTGGATATTACATACCTGCACTCTTTTGGGTCGAGGCGGAATCCGTTTCAGTTGGGAAATGATTACTTAAATATTACCGCCACGATTCCTCTAAATCTATAGTCCCGATGAAAGCGTTGTTTCTGGTTCTGATCCCTCTGAATCTGACTTTTTCTGCTGCGTTTGCGCAGGAAAAAGAACCGTTTTCGTTGAATAAGGAGGTTTCTTTGGATACGAATCAAGTGGAGAACGATTCGCTGATCATCGATTACCTGCAAAAGCAAACAAATGGGGAATTCAAAAGACCAAATGTCGTGAAGCGCTTCTTCAATGAATTCGATGAATTCTGGGTTGGCGGAAGAATAAATTTTTCCCAGGGAAAGTATGGATATCTTGGTTTGGCGCTTCCGCTGACATGGAACACGATGTACGGCTGGCCCATTCTTCACATAGGGATCTCTCCCGGAATGGATATCAACATTTCCGGCTCCACAGCAGTGTATGCTCCCAAAATTTCGATCGAAGCTCAATATCTTTTTGGTATAGGAAGGGTTGGATACCAGTATTTCACCGATTTTTCTTCGCGTCACGAGAACCGCCTGTTCTTAGAAGCCGGTCTTACTTTTTTCAGCTTTTTCGACATCACTTATCTGCACTCATTAGGATTCGATGGAAATCCACTCAACCTGGGAAGCGGCTATTTTAATTTGACTTTCACCCTTCCGATTTATAAAGTGGATTAAACTATTTTCCAGGGATATTAGCATTGGAAATTTAGAAAATGAATTTTTAACAGGTTCATTTAACTAACAATTCATTTCAAACTCCTCTCATCAATAAGCCATTATCATCGTCCTACAAATCCTTTTCGTCGACCAACGGTTTTACTGGGTTTTGAAAACATTTACCCCGCAATTTAGATTAAATCTAAATAGGATTTTACGCCTTTTTGTCTTGTTAAAAAGTATTAAATTCGCCTGTCTTAAAAATTAGAGATTATGTCTTCTGCAGAAGATTACTTACCGATATTGCTCCAGGCAGGTGTTGCCCTGGGTTTTGTTGTATTAGTTTTGGTGGTTGCCCCGATGTTGGGTCCCAAACTATTCGGAAAAAAGAAAAATGCCAACTGGGAGTGTGGTATTGAAGAAGTTGGAAACGCTCGTTTCCCGATCTCCAT
>CAMLDR010000300.1 GCA_946478775.1 uncultured Flavobacteriales bacterium | reverse complement strand
GGTTCGATCAGGGCTTCGTCATATCCGGCCTTTTTATACAATTCGATGGCATCGGCATCTGCTTCCAGTTCCCGTTCTTTGCTGTAAGTGCTTAATTCATAATAATTAGCGTTTTTCAACACCGTTTTTTGTTTGAAGCGCTCCAAAACATGTTTGCGCTTGTAGTGCGCAATTTCGTGCGCCAAAACATAGGCAATTTGTGCTTCAGAGCTTACCTGGGAAATTAAACCTGTTGTAACGAAAATAATTCCCTGATCGGTAGAAAATGCATTGGTTTCATTCGATTTTAAGGTGTAAAAACGCAATTCATTGAACGTTTCCCGGTCGCCTTTCAATAAGTTTTTTGCAATGTCCTTGACATATAGGGAAATAGGATCTCCGAAAACGCACGCTTCCGAATGAAGGATTTCATCAATAGAGGAATGGATCCCGGTGTAAAATTTCTTTCTCAAAGAAACAACCAGTTCCGGCCGGTCGATTTTTATGTCACGATCAACTTTTTCATAAGTAGAAAGGCTGAAATCTTCCGGAATGCTGCCGTGTGAAAGAAGTGTTTGGTAATGATCGAAATCTGTTTTATTCTGGGCTAATAATCCGCTGGAAACAGTGATTGATAAAAGGCAGGTTAGAATGAATGTTTGTTTTAACATAACCGGTTTTTTAGGTAACTCGCTGTAAAAGTAATGAATCCATAAACATATTGGAGTTTCGGACAAAGAATAATCTGATTTAAGTGCATAAAATGCCTGTTCAAACCATATAGATGTGTCTGGAAATAAATATCAATCACAGGGCCGCTTGCCGCTTATCAAATTTCACATTCCTTCCGTACATTGCCCGAAAAGCAATCTTCTGCCTTCAGAAGCTATGCTTTTTCTTCTTATTTTTGCTTCCCTTGTGAAATACTATGAAACAAAACTCTCTCTTCCGAAAAAAAACTGTACAGGATATCCTGGCGTCTACCCAACAAGGTCAATCTGATGGTCATGAGTCACTTGGAAAACATTTAAAAGTAAGGGATTTAGCTGCTTTCGGTATTGCGGCCATTATTGGGGCAGGAATTTTTTCAACGATCGGAGAAGCCAGTTCAAATGGTGGTCCGGCGGTTATTTTCTTATTTATTTTTACCGCTATTGCATGCGGTTTTGCTGCCTTTGCTTATGCCGAGTTTGCATCCATGGTTCCCGTTGCGGGATCTGCATATACCTATTCGTATGTTGCATTCGGAGAGATCATTGCCTGGATCATCGGTTGGGCACTCATCATGGAATATGCCATTGGAAATATCACCGTTGCAATCAGCTGGAGCGATTACTTCACCGGAATGCTGGAAGGTATAAATATTCATCTTCCTCAATGGATACAAACCGATTACCTGACTGCGCACAATGGCTACAATGAAGCATTGGCCCTGATGCAGGGCGGGAAAACGTTTGAAAACCTGGATACCGGATTGCAGGCTGCTCATACTGCTTGGACAAGTTCCCCGACTATTTTTGGATTTCACCTGATTTTCGACCTGCCGGCTTTATTCATAATCGTATTGATTACCTGGCTGGTATATCGTGGAATGAAAGAAAGCCGGAATGCCAGTAACGTCATGGTTGTCATTAAATTGGCGATCATTTTGCTGGTGATTGCAGTAGGTGTTTTTTATGTTGATACGGAAAATTGGAGTCCTTTTGCACCCAATGGCGTTTCCGGGATTTTAAAGGGAGTTTCAGCTGTTTTCTTTGCTTACATTGGTTTTGATGCCATTTCAACAACAGCCGAAGAATGCGAAAATCCGCAACGCGATCTTCCCCGTGGAATGATGTGGGCCATTATTATTTGTACCGTTTTATATGTAATTATTTCGCTGATCCTCACAGGGTTGGTGAATTATAAAGTATTGGCAGTGGGAGATCCCCTGGCTTTTGTTTTCCGTGAGATTGACTTGAAATGGATGTCGGGAATCATTGCTGTGTCAGCGGTTATTGCCATGGCTTCGGTTCTATTGGTTTTCCAAATGGGGCAACCGCGTATTTGGATGTCGATGAGCCGGGACGGGTTGCTGCCAAAGAAATTCTCCAAGGTGCATCCGAAATTTAAAACTCCTTCCTTTGCAACAGTTGTTGTTGGATTTGTAGTGGCTGTTCCGGCCTTATTTATGAACCTGACAATGGTGACGGATTTATGCAGTATCGGTACCTTATTCGCTTTCGTTTTGGTTTGTGGAGGTGTTTTGATTCTTCAGAATAAAACCGACATTCCACGAGGGAAATTCAGAACGCCTTATATCAATGGGAAATATATACTGCCTTTCCTGGTAGTCGGGGGAATTGTTTTTGGATTTGTACAATACAAAAATGAACTGATGGGATTCCTCACCAATCAATCGGAATTAAAGGAAACCAAAGACCTGATCGTAGACTTATCAGAAGCTGAATCGGCTGAGCTGAAGGAAAATATTGTTTCCATAGACCAGATAGGATTGGCGCGTGTCGGCTCTGATTTATTGGCTTATTTCGAACAGGCACCTAAGATTGATTTGGAAACTTCTCTAAAAGGAATAAAAAGTACATCCAAGGCGAAAATAGTTGCGGAATTAGACCAAAAAACAAAAGATCGCCTGGTGAATTTCCTGGAAGGTTACGATGAAAAAGGGTTTAAATTAATGGATTCGAACCTGGATAACTATTTCGGACAAGGACCCGAAATTTCGATTGAATCAGCCTTGAAAACCATTAATGTTTCGGGGAAGAGATTGTATAACAGCGGATTTTCGCACTTCGCGCATAAAATTCCTACCTGGATATTCATCTTGTTTACTGTGTTTATTACGATTGTAACCATCCGGAAAAATCTTTCTTTGATTCCACTATTAGGCTTGCTTTCCTGTTTGTATATGATGAGCCAGATCGAGTTACGAAACTGGATTGCATTTGTCATTTGGCTGTGCGTAGGGTTGGTGATTTATTTCCTTTATAGCAGAAAGAATTCTAAACTGGGACTTAAAACGACCGGTTTAGCAAGTTAGTAAACTTGCTTACAAATGGGGTTAAAATCTGATTTTTTGGATTCAGCTGTAACTTTATAATATCTTTGCTTGTCTTACCGGTGTAAAGATATTCAGTTCATAATTCGTAAATTGGTATTCATAATCCGTTAAAAATGAGAACTACTACAATTTTTCCCGTGCTATTCTGTGTAAGTCTTATCCTGGGAGCTTGCAAAAAGAAACCTGTTGATCCGAATAACAGCGGAACGGATTACGCCTCTATGGAAGTGTATAAGGATAATGCAATGGGTGTTATTTACAACCAGGCAACGAACAGTGTTGCGTACAATAAACCCGATGCGGATGGTACGTACAAAATTTACATTTCAAATTACGATGGAACCGGAGAGGTTCAGTTAACCTATCCGGGCTGGGCTTCGAACCGGCATCAGTGGGCTGAAGAATGGGATCCGACGGGACAATATTTATACTGCTATATTGAAAAAACTGATTACGCTACGGAGTCTGACCACACACGTATTCCGGATGATGCAATACCCGGTTACGGGGCTTACACGGATTTGTGGATTATCAAGCGCGATGGAAGTCAGGCATGGCAAATGACTAATTTTCCCAACGATTACAATCATGGAATTATTCATGGAGCGATTTCAAACGACGGGACTATGTTTGCATGGACAGAACGTATTCAGGCACCGG
>CAMLDR010000299.1 GCA_946478775.1 uncultured Flavobacteriales bacterium | reverse complement strand
CCTAGAAACAGTGAGTACCTACCCATTCGCAAAGTTCATTTAAAAAGTGTGCATCCGTCTCGTCAAAATCGTTCAGGACATGACTGTCAACGTCCAGGATAGCAATAACCTGACCATTTTTCCGGATAGGAACCACGATTTCACTTTTGCTTTCACCGGAACAGGCAATGTGTCCCGGAAATGCATCCACATCGGGAACCAGCAAGGTTTCATTTTGTTTCCAAGAAGATCCGCATACTCCTTTTCCGTAAGCAATTCGCGTACAGGCAATCGGCCCCTGGAAGGGACCAAGCACCAGCTCCCCGTTTTCAACCAGGTAAAAGCCTACCCAGAAGAAATCGAAAGTCATTTTTAAAGCAGAAGTGATATTTGCCAGGTTGGCAACCAAATTCGGTTCACCCGTGCACAAAGCATGTACTTGCGGAAGCAAGGTCCTGTATTTTTCCTCTTTGGAAGTTTGAGCTATGATTAATTCTTCGGCCATAATGCACAAAAGTAAAGAATACTATTCTTTAAGTCTAAAAAATGAATTTATTTGGGAAAAAAATCGAAAAAACGCATTCCTGTAAATGATATTTTTACATAACTTAAATGGAAAACAAAAATTAGTATGCTTGATTTGAGCCAATTGGACAAAATTCTTTTCTTAGATATTGAGACCGTACCTGAAGTTTATCACTACGCAGATCTGGATTTAGAAACCACGAAATTATTTGACGCAAAAAATGTGCGCTACCTGACAGAAGACAAAACAAAAGCAGACGTTTACAACGAGAAAGCCGGGATTTATGCTGAATTTGGAAAAATTGTCTGCATTTCAGTCGGATTTGTACATCAGTCGGTGACCGGGAAATCGATTCGCATGACTTCTTTTGCACACGAAGACGAAGAAACGTTATTAAGGCAATTTGTGCGCTTGCTGGAAAACAACTACAATACCCCGAAACATGTTTTGTGCGGACACAACTCGAAAGAATTCGATATTCCGTTTATCTGCCGGAGATTGCTGATCCATGGGATAGGTTTACCGAATGTGCTGAACCTGGCCGGAAAGAAACCCTGGGAAATTCCCCATTTGGACACCATGGAGTTGTGGAAATTCGGGGATTATAAAGCATATACCAGTTTGGCATTATTGTGCCATATTTTTAAAATTCCAACTCCGAAGGATGATATTTCCGGAGCAGACGTAGCGCGGGTTTATTATGAAGAAGGTGATTTAAACCGCATTCGTGTTTATTGCGAAAAGGACGTTGTTGCATTAATTCAGTTATTTTTGAGAATGAATGGAGAACCTTTGGTCGACGAAGGAGAAATTTATATTAAATAAGCGTTCGCAGCGGCGGGCAATAAATGATCCGCGAAAGCGGATAAATAAATTACTACAAACAACTACAATTTATGATTTTGACAAAACAAAAAGTGATGCTTTTTGGCATCTTCCTGATGAGCCTGAATTACCTGAATGCCCAGGAGGTTATTAAGTATAACGACAAGTCTATTACCATTTACGGACCGAAGTGTTTCCTGATGGAAATTAATGGAACAATCCTGGAATACCACCAAAAAATTGTGGGAGATGATTTGTATGCGACTGTTTTAACCAAACGTGGAGACGGAAGTGTTCGTGAATTAACGGTTCGCAAGGTTTCCGTGAAAGTGATTACGGATAATGTGTTTAAAATAGAGCATTTCGATAAGTACGGTGAAATGTATTCCTGCAATATCTTAACTGATCTGGACAAGGTAAATGCCAGTGTTTATGAAAAATCCGGATCAAAGATTTTTATGGAAACCAATGTGACGGTTTACTTCGCAGATAAAAAGCAAATGACTGATTTCATTGATGAAATCAAAAAGAAAAGAGGGTTCTGACCGAATTCTGATGAAAAGAAAACCCCCTGATGATTGCTCGTCAGGGGGTTTTTGTTTGGTTTCAGTTGTTGTTTACTTTTTAACGAAGGTCAAAGTTCTTCGACCTGTAATATCAACCATTTGGATCAAATAAGTTCCTGCAGACAGATTTTCAGTTGCAATGGTAACGAGGTTGTTTCCTTCGTTTGCATTGATCGTATGGTGTTGAAGTTGTTTTCCTGTCAAATCAGTTACATAGAACTGGATCCCGTTGTTTCCTGTCTGTGAACTGAATGAAATTTGAACTTCATTGTCAGCAGGGTTCGGGAATAAATTGATGTTTGCTACCGTTTCCAGGTCAGCAAGTCCGGCAGTAACCGGGCTATCCGATGGCGCTCCCGAATAGATGTTAATATCATCGATGTAGAAGTTATTTCCCCCTCCTGAAGTCGTTTGGAATTTGCAACGGAAATTGTCATTCCAGTATGTCGATGTTACGTTTGTTACATGCACGGTTACCCAATCAGCTGCACTTGGAGTCCAGGAAGAAGTTGCCGTGTTTGTTCCGGACATCGTTGCAGCCGTCAGCGTTTTGCGGATATCCCAGGTTTCACCACAATCAGATGTTACGAATACTTTTAATAAATCCGTATTGGTAGAAGTTTTCTTTCTGTAAGCGTATCTGAAGGATAAAGTAACGCCCGTTCCGGATGTGATGCTTGACAAATCAATCGGACCGGAAATCAATTCATCAATTTGTCCGGTGTTTGCCTGGCTGAAATTATCCAGTTTTACTGAATTGGTTCCGGTTTTAGCAGCAGTATTTGTAACTGCCCAGGCACTTCCGCCTCCATTGTAAACAAACCAGTTCGGACTGTTCAGATTCATAGATCCCTCAAAACTTTCATAGAAAGGAAGGTTTCCTCCCGAAGGCAATACGGTAATATAACCCGCAATAGTAGCTGTATTTGAATTCGATCCGTCAGTAGCTTGTAACTGAACGGCGTACGTTCCCGGTGTATTGTAAGTAACAGTGGGGTTTTGAACAGTCGAAGAAGCCGGTGAACCACCAGTGAAACTCCATGCCCACCCCGTTGCAATATTGTAAGATTCGTCTGTGAATGTAACGGATTCTCCTGCACAGATCACTCTTCTTGGAGTGCTGAATTTAGCAGTACAAAGAACCAGCGGTGTAGTTGCTCCTACGGCGGTTAAGTTCGACGCAGAAACCACATTTGCACGCCCTGTTGAACTCACGGTCAATGCAGTTCTCATGCGGTTAACCTGCCCGATCGTAAACATTTTGGAACAGTAGGAATAATCCATATAGTTCTCAACATTGTCAATTTGATCAAATCCCCAGTAAGCATTATCTGTTGAACAGGTGTTCGCACTTGGATTACACGTTGTGGAGCCCTGAGTTGCAGGAGTATCCTGAACGTTATCCGTACCACCGCAACCTGCAGATCCCGGGTTGTTATTTCCTCCCCAAACGTGATCCAAATTCAGCCAGTGACCAACTTCATGTGTTAATGCGCGACTGGAGAATTCTGCGGAGGTTCCGATGTTACCGAAATAATTATGCAGGATGAAAATACCGTTTTGCATGCTGCTTGCCGACCAGCTTGCCGGAAGCATGGTGTATCCTGCTGCTCCGCCTATGTCTTTACAAACATACACGTTCATGTATTTATTTCCCGGCCACTGTCCGTTATACACATCATTTCCTGCAACAATCGCATTGATCTGAGCAGTTCCGTTAGACCCGTCATTGGTGATCGCGTTTTGTGTTCTCGTGATTCCCGAAAAACAAGCTCCGTTCGGTGCTTTGGTAGCAAGTACAAACTGGATATCAACCAGATCGGAAGAGCGTCGTGTAGGGAAAGAGTGTAGATCTCGGTGGTCG
>CAMLDR010000298.1 GCA_946478775.1 uncultured Flavobacteriales bacterium | reverse complement strand
ACATGAGTGTTCTAGTTAATAAAAACTCTAAAGTAATTGTACAAGGATTCACAGGTAGTGAAGGTACTTTCCATGCAGGTCAAATGATTGATTATGGAACAAACGTTGTTGGTGGTGTGACTCCCGGAAAAGGAGGTTCCACTCATTTAGATCGTCCTGTTTTCAATACAGTTGCGGATGCAGTAGCTAAAACTGGTGCTGATGTTTCTATTATTTTCGTTCCACCTGCATTTGCAGCGGATGCAATTATGGAAGCAGCAAACGGAGGAATTAAAGTAATTGTTTGTATCACGGAAGGAATTCCTGTAAATGACATGGTAAAAGCAAAAGAATACCTGAAAGGATCAGGTGCTCGTTTGATCGGTCCAAACTGTCCGGGTGTCATTACTGCAGATGAAGCGAAAGTGGGTATTATGCCTGGATTCGTTTTCAAAAAAGGAAAGATCGGAATCGTTTCCAAGTCGGGAACTTTAACATACGAAGCAGCTGACCAGGTTGCTAAAGCGGGATTAGGAATTACTACTGCAATTGGTATTGGTGGAGATCCAATCATTGGAACTACCACAAAAGAAGCGGTTGAATTATTAATGAATGATCCGGAAACGGAAGGTATCATCATGATTGGTGAGATCGGCGGTAGCCTGGAAGCAATCGCTGCACGTTGGATCAAAGAGCACGGTACAAAACCGGTTGTTGGATTTATTGCTGGTGAAACAGCACCAAAAGGACGTACAATGGGTCACGCAGGTGCAATTGTTGGTGGTGATGATGACACAGCTGAAGCTAAAAAACGAATCATGCGCGAGTGTGGAATCCACGTAGTTGATTCTCCTGCTCACATCGGTTCGAAAATGGCTGAAATTTTAGGAGTTACAGCGTAATCGCTACTAGTTAATACTACAAGATCCCGTCTCGGCTTAGCCAGGGCGGGATTTTTTATTTCAAAGTTCAGTTTGGATTAAACATCTTTAATTTGTTTAAGATTTCTTCTTTTGATACTTTTAGCCGTAGTTAACTATATGTCAATGAAAAACAAAATACCTGCTCTTACTTTTTACCTGTTTCTCTGTTTAAAAGCTGATGCACAAACAACATTAACAGGAGCAGATTTGAACCCTTTACAAGGTCAAATGAGTGTTGTTTATCAATGTCCTATTGTGAGCCAGGGCCTTCCCGGTGCTGACCAAACATGGAACCTCTCCGCATTAGAATCAACTGCAACAATAAACCGTTCTTATACTTCAAGTACTGTTCCGGGCGCAACTATTTGCCAGAACAAAAACACAAATGGCGTTGCTACTTCTATAGATCTGAAATGTGACAATGCCGGGCAGGAAATTATCATTCAGAGCAATCAAACAGGAGTCGTTATCGGTTATTATAACCCAAAAAAAATTCTGGCTTTACCAGCTGTTTACAATACTTCACACCAGGATAATTATCACGCTGATGTTTCAGGAACACCTGTTTACGGAGAATTGGTTGAGGTCGTTGATGGCTATGGAACATTGATTACACCTGAGGGAACATTTTCAAATGTAATTCGTGTTCACTTACATGATAACTTTTATGTTGAGACAGATCTCGGAACAAATTATTTTACCGAAGATACATACACCTGGTATAAAGCAGGAATAAAAGATGAATTGGCCAGTATAACCTCCATAGCGCAAGTTGGACAAGCTCCATACTACGAATCTGCTCTCTACCTTGAAACAACTACCTATGGTTTGACAGAAGAAGAGATGGGGAAACTCGCTGTTTATCCTAATCCTTTCGCTTCTAACTTCAGTATTCAGCCTTCAGAGGAAGGAGTCAAATCCATAACCATTACGGATTTACAAGGCAAACTGTTTAAATGTAGTTACAAAGAACTGGCTAATAGTATCGTTGTAGACATTGAGCAGCTGAGCATTGGAGTCTACTTTGTACGCTTAACTTATGCATCTGGAAAAGCAGAGCAAGCTAAAATTGTCAAAGAGTAATTATTTTTACCACTTTATACAAAGCTCATCAGTTCAGGTGAAGATCTCTTACCTGACTAAAAAATAAATTCTGGTTTATAAATAGTAATTCTATCTTCATTTTATCATTCGAACAAACAGGCCAATATGGACAAACAACGCAAATTCAAACAATACGAGTCTCAAGATCCTGGTTTGGGAACAGCCTATCAAAAATCAGTCAAACGTATTTTAAATGAAGACGGATCTTACAATATTAAGCGCATCGGGACCATCCGTATGCTCAAAGATTTTTACAAATACCTGGTAGACCTGAACACCTGGAAATTCAGTGTTTTTCTCGTTGGCAGCTTTTTAGCCGCTAACCTGGTCTTTGCCGGGATTTACTGCCTCATAGGAACCGAACACCTGCACGGAATCAATCCTAATCAGAACGAATTCGTTGCAGCTTATTACTTCAGCGCACAAACATTCACAACGGTCGGTTATGGCGCCATTGCCCCCATCGGGAACCTGACTTCATTTGTTGCAGCCATGGAGGCCTTTGTCGGATTGATTGCCTTTGCAATTGCAACCGGTTTGATCTACGGTCGCTTTTCCCGGCCTTCTACCAAGATCGCTTTTTCGCACAATGTGATCATTACTCCACACAAGGAAAAAATGGCTTTGATGTTTAAAATCGTTAATCAGCGCAACAGCGTACTCCTAAATACGAAAATACATGTCAATCTTTCGCTGGTTGATGAAGATTCCGAATCCAATATGCTGAAGCGCCAGTACTATACCATTCCGCTGGAAGTAGATTTCGTACGCTATTTTCCGCTTACCTGGACACTGGTCCATGTGATCAATGAAGATTCCCCTTTATACGATCTTACGTTATCGGAAATCAGAGGAAAATTGGCCGAATTGCTGATCATTATTGAAGCGTTTGACGAAACCTACTCTCAAACCGTTATCCGGAAACACTCCTACGCCGAACACCAATGGGCAACCGGGGTCAAATTCAAAAAGAACTTTAGCGCGGACGACAATGGCACGATCATTCTCAACATTCATGAGATCAGTGAACTGGAAGTATTATCTTAAAAAAGGCATTTCGACTCCGCTCAATGACCTTTTCATCTTCAATTACTCTGCTTTAGGTGACTGAGCGGAGTCGAAGGCACCGAATAATTCGGAATTAGTAATTACCTTTGAGCTATGGCACACAACAGTTCTACTTTTTACCCGGTTATGGAACATTTCTACACTTTACAGGGTGAAGGAAAATATACGGGAACTTCAGCATATTTCATTCGTTTGGGAGGCTGTGATGTAGGCTGTGTTTGGTGTGACGTGAAGGAATCCTGGGACGCGGACGTTCATCCTAAAATGAGTGTGGAGGAATTAACCCATATTGTTGCCCAATATCCGGGAGAGTTGGTCGTTATTACCGGTGGAGAACCTGCTATGTATGACCTCACTATTTTAGTGGATGCACTTCATTCCATTGGTAAATATGTAGCCATTGAAACATCCGGAACAAGTGTGTTAAACGGCGATGTGGATTGGTACACTTTCTCCCCGAAAAAATTTAAGGCACCGGTTGAAGAGGCATATACGAAAGCTTCAGAACTAAAAATTGTTATCTTTCATAAATCAGATTTGGCCTGGGCGGAAGATCATTCTCAACAAGTCAATGAAAACTGTGTACTCTATTTGCAGCCGGAATGGTCAAAAAGGGAACAATTATTGCCAACGATTATTGAGTATGTAAAAAATCATCCCAAATGGAAGATCTCCCTGCAAACTCACAAATACTTAGAAATACCATAAGCATGAAAAACCTTTTAATGGCT
>CAMLDR010000297.1 GCA_946478775.1 uncultured Flavobacteriales bacterium | reverse complement strand
TTAACTGCTAAAAAGAACTGATCATGAAAAAAACACTTTCAATACATTTAGGTCGACAATTGTTTGTCATCGAAGAAGACGCATACGACCGCTTGCAGGCTTACCTCAAGAAATTAGAAGTCTCCCTGTCAAACGAATCCGGGATTACAGAGATCGTGGAGGACATTGAAATGCGCTTTGCGGAACTATTGACCCAATATTTGGCAGAAACACGCCAGGTTGTGACAATCAGCGATGTAGAAAAAGCAATTTCATCCCTGGGTGAACCGGAAGAAATTACCGAAGAAACAGAACAACCCAAACAACAAGCGCAATCCACAACCGATTCCAACGGACAAAAACGCATGTACCGTGATGTGGACAATGGTATGCTCGGAGGACTTTGTTCCGGATTTGCAGCCTACCTGGGAATCGATCCGGTCATCATCCGAATCATCTTTGTCATCTTCTTATTCATGGGATTCGGTTTCTTGCTGTACATCATTCTCTGGGTCATCATCCCAAGTGCTAAAACGCCATCCGAGCGACTTCAAATGAAAGGAAAACCCGTCAACATTGACACACTGAAGGAAGAATTTGAAAAGACCGCCGGACGTCTTAAAGACGACACGATCAATGCTGCAAACAAATTCAGAAATAACAATCAGCATTTGACAAACCAGGCAGCAACTGTCATTCGTTTCATCGGAAAGATTTTTGGAGTCTTCTTAATTGCCGGGGCATTAATCTGGCTGGTCATATTCTCTTTGATCGTAAGCGGAGTAATTGATGTAGTGCCGATGACCGGAGATCAAAACTTCGCTTCCCTATATGAATTCCTGCAATTGGTTTCACCGGTGAATAAATCATTTTCCCTAATATGGATGGGAATTCTATTAGTCGGATTTGCGGGCCCTTTGCTTTCTATTGCCATAGGTGTTCGATTACTCATCGGGAAAGTTAACAGGTACTACAAATTGAACTTCATCCTGCTGCCAACCATCATTTTCGTCGGAATACTATTGGGAATTACGGGATCCATCAATTCTGCAAGGGATTATGAGATACAGCGGGAAGTTAAAAACCAGGAACTAACGATTGCTTCAGATCAATTACAACTGGAAGAACTCCCGCTTATTGTCAACAACAAGCAAATCACCGGAACTTATGGGATAGATTTCATTTCCGTACACAACGGAAAAATTATGGAACATGGCATTTACATCAAATACAAGGAATCCAAAGACAGTCTCTTCCATGTTTCCCAAATTTTCAGCGCTCACGGAATTGATATGATTGCCGCAGATAAAAGAAGCTCACACATCAAGCATCAATTAAAAATTGAAGGCAAAAAACTCTTGGTCGATCCTTATTATTCATTCCCTTTAAAAGACGGGTTGAGAAATCAGGAAATTGAGGTTATCGTTGAAGTTCCAAGAGGAAAAAAATTGTTTATCAATGATCAGGAAGTGCTAATCAATGGAAAAGAATACTCCGGAGTAATGTATGCAGGAGAACCTTTCGAAGCGGATGAAAACTAAGTTCAAACAAAAATTTCGTTTTAAACCCTGTGCCGATGCTGACCTCGCTCCACCGTCTGCGCGCCGCTGAAGCTTTAGCAGAGGCGCAAGTGGTTACGCGAAGGTGAAGAGCTTTAGCGCAAGCATTTTGAACTTTCTTTAGAATCAATACCAACCCAACATAAGTAAAGTAAGCAAAGTAGGCGGTATTCAGGTAAAACTGGGTACCGCTTTTGCTTTGTATCCGATGGTGGTTTACTAAGAAAATGAACCTGATAAAAAAAATATAAACAATTGAAAAACAAATAATTAACTACAAATCTGTTCACAACTTTATAAACAAGTAAATTTGTGAATTCGAGAATTTTAAAATTTGTAAATTTACTTGTTACAGATCTAATCCAATGCCACTTCTTTCTTCTGAGAATGAATAAATTCTTCAATTCTCAAAAGCTAACCACCCCATTTAGAATTATTTGCGTTCGTTCACCCCAGCTAACGACACTCAGGTTAGCGGTAAAAGCAATCACTTGTTTTCCTCTTCAAACCCTTCTATACTTGGCGAAGATTCATTATATTTGTGCAACTTTATAACAAAGCTATGGCATCACAAACACCCCAGGAAGAATTGATCGCAGTTGATTTTAATACATTCAAATCAGAAGTATTGAAAGACTTTCGTTTGGCTAGTATATCCAGAGAAACATCCCTTTTAGGGCGAAAAGAAGTTCTTACGGGAAAAGCTAAGTTTGGAATTTTCGGTGACGGAAAAGAATTGGCACAAATTGCATTGGCAAAACAATTCAAAGACGGTGACTTCCGCTCAGGATATTACCGCGACCAAACCCTAATGATGGCCATAGACCAGTTAAACGTTCGCGAGTACTTCTCCGGTTTATTCGGACATACAGACGAAGTGATCGAACCGCAATCTGCAGGTCGTCAAATGGGCGGACATTTCTCCACGCGCAACCTGGATGAAAACGGGAACTGGAAAAATTTGACACAACAAAAGAATTCATCAGCCGATATCTCTCCTACTGCCGGACAAATGCCGCGTTTGTTAGGATTGGCCCAGGCATCAAAAGTATACAGAGAGCACCCGACCCTAAAAGACCTGGAAGCATTCAAAAAATTCTCCAACGGAGGAAATGAAGTTGCTTTCGGAACAATTGGAGACGCCTCGACTTCAGAAGGCCCTTTCTGGGAAACCATTAATGCTGCCGGAGTACTGCAGGTCCCGATGGTCATGTCCATTTGGGACGACGGATACGGAATTTCAGTTCCGCGCGAGCATCAAACAACTACCGGGAGCATTTCCCAGGCTTTAAGCGGTATGCAGCGCACTGAAAATTCAAAAGGCTACGAAATTTTTGTAACCAAAGGATGGGATTATGCTCACTTATGCGAAACTTACGAAAAAGCAGTAGCATTAGCACGAAATGAGCACATTCCGGTATTGGTCCACGTAAAAGAGGTGAATCAGCCGCAGGGACATTCTACTTCCGGATCACATGAACGTTACAAAGATGCTGCACGTTTGCAGTGGGAATCAGATTTTGACTGTATCAACAAATTCAAAGAATGGATCCTGAACTTCGATGCAGATGGTCAGAAATTAGCTACCCAAGAAGAATTAGCACAAATAACGAAAGAAGCAAAAGAATACGTTAACGAACAAAAGAAAGAAGCCTGGACGATGTTCACCCAGGATCTGAAACAAGACCTGGATCGTGCGGTCAGCGTATTGGAAAGCCTGGCAGACGAAAGCCCGAATGCAGCTTTCATTCGAAGAGAAATCGAAGCACTTCAGAAAACCATGAATCCGATCCGGAAAGACGTATTCAATACTGTTCGAAAAGTATTGCGTCTGGTTCGTGATGAAAACAGTGCTGCAAGAACCGCTTTAATTGCCTGGTTGAAACAGGAAACCGAAAACAATGCAGATCGCTACAGCAGTTATTTGTATTCCAATTCAGCTAACAGCGCATTGAAAGTAACATCCGTTCCACCGACGTATGACGGAAGCGGACATTTGGAAGACGGAAGAATTATTCTTCGCGACAACTTCAAAGCAATCTTCGAAAAACACCCGGAAGCATTGATCTTTGGGGAAGATGCCGGAAAAATCGGCGGAGTGAACCAATCATTGGAAGGACTTCAGGAACAATTCGGAACATTGCGCGTTTCGGACGTTGGAATTCGGGAGTGCACCATTATCGGACAAGGAATCGGGATGGCTATGCGCGGTTTACGACCAATCGCAGAAATTCAATACCTGGATTACCTGCTTTACGGAATTCAGATCATGTCGGACGACCTGGCAACCGTACAATACAGAACCAAAGGAGGAC
>CAMLDR010000296.1 GCA_946478775.1 uncultured Flavobacteriales bacterium | reverse complement strand
ATGATGCACAGCAGATCAACGACATCCTGGACCTGATCTCCGAACTGGAAATTAAATTCCCGGTAATTGTGGGCGGTTACGAAAGTTATTTGGTGGCAGATCGTTTGAAGATCAAAAAAGTGCCGGTAATGCTTGGCCGTCTGCACTCTTTGCCGCAACGCGAAGACGACCCTTTTGACCTTCCTTATAAATTGCCCTTCCTGTTACAGCAGGCAGGTGTTTCCTTCTGTTTACAAAACGAAGGCGACATGGAAGCGATGAATGCACGCAACCTTCCTTTCCTTGCAGGCACAGCTATGTCTTACGGTTTAACAGAAGAAGAAGCGGTGCGTTCTATCACTTTAAGCGCTTGCGAAATCATGGGAATTTCCAAAAACTACGGCAGCATTGAGGTTGGCAAAAAAGCCACTTTGTTTGGTTCGGTGGGTTCTGCTTTGGAAATGAAGGGCAACCAGGCCTCACTCCTATTGATTAATGGAAATTTTGTGCCAACTACGAATTTTCAGACGGAATTGTATAGGAAATACCAGAAGAAATACGGGAAGTAGATTTAATTCAAAATGATGAATACAAAATTCAAAAAACACGAACTCTTCACTATTTTGAATTTTGCATTTTGAATTCTTATTTAACCTTTCGTAACAAAAGCTTCTTTTCAATTGAACTGGCTTTGTCAATTTTGTTTCCTATTTTTGTTAAAGAACATAAACACGAATTATTATGGCATTTGAATTACCAAAATTAGCATACGCATACGATGCACTTGAGCCGCATATCGACGCTCGCACAATGGAAATCCATTATAGCAAACACCACCAGGCATACGCAACGAATTTAAATAATGCGATTGCAGGAACGGATTTGGAAGGAAAATCGATTGAGCATATCTTACAAAACTGCAAAGACAAGCCGGCTGTTCGCAACAACGGTGGTGGTTACTGGAACCACAACCTGTTCTGGGAAATCATGGCACCAAATGCCGGAGGAACTCCAACAGGTGAACTTGCACAAGCTATCAACGATGCTTTCGGAACGTTTGAGCATTTCAAAGAAGAATTTGCAAAAGCAGGAACAACACGCTTCGGTTCAGGTTGGGCATGGTTGTGTGTAGAAGATGGTAAATTGGTTGTTTGTTCTACAGCAAACCAGGACAATCCGTTAATGGGTGAAGGATGCAAAGGAACTCCTGTTCTTGCAATGGATGTTTGGGAGCATGCTTACTATTTGAATTACCAAAACCGTCGCCCGGATTACATCAATGCATTCTTCAATGTAGTAAATTGGGATGCAGTTGCAAAGAAATACGCAGCAGCTAAGAAAATAATCACAAAGTAGTCAGCCACGGCTGACACCTCGTGATTTCTTGAAATAATTGAAAGCCCTGATTCTAAACGAATCGGGGCTTTTCATTGATTAATCTTTAGAAAGAACGATGGTGGTAATGATTCCTCCTACTAACGATGACAATGTGGATAATCCGTCTACCACAAAACCTTGTTTTTTCCATTCGTTTATCTGGGCTTGAATAAGCTCACTATTTCCACTTGCTCCCTCAAAAGTTTTTAAATCTACAACAGACAATTCAATCGTTTGGATCGTCCCTTCAGGATTTGTAACAGTCATGTGAGATGCCTTTGACGGAAGCTCAAATGCCCTGATAATGACCGTCTGTGGATTTTTTTCCTGAGCTGTTGCCGCAACCATTCCAAAAAACAGGAAAAGTACTGTTATCAGCAATACGCGTTTTTGATTTTTCATGTCATTTATTGTTGATTTACTGTAAATATAGTTCGGAAGAAACAATTGACATCAAAAATAAAAAGCCCGGTGATCGTTTTCACCCGGGCTTTTTATTGAACGTAAATAAACTAACTATTGCTTCGTTACCACCAATCGTTTCGGTGCCGACTGATCCATGCGAACCAGGTAAACTCCTTGTTTCAAATTGCTGATATCGAAGCTTGTTTTTAATCCGCCGTTTGACGGATAAATTTCGGATATTACTGCCCCGTCGATCGCAATGATTTGAATGACTTTCACCGCCTGATCTGAAGTGATTTCGACGATCTTGTCTGCAGGGTTCGGAGCCATGCTCCATTGAATTTCTATGTATTCTTCGATTCCCAGATACGGTGTACCATTTGTTTCTATCCCGCTTGGAAGAATCGCATAATCTGCATCCAACAATACTCCGCCAACCGGAACATCAAAGAATAAGGTATCTGTATGCGGAATGTATGGAACATCTACCAATAGATAGTAAGAACCAGCTTCGACGTGATTGATAGTATAGGTTCCGTCTGCAGCTGTATAAGCAAAACCTCTTGTTTCGTGCGTCTGGGCATTCTTCAAAAGCATCAGAGCTCCTTCAAAGGGTACATTCAATGATTTCAAATAGGATGTATCCACTACGATTGTTCCTGAAACGCTTCCTGTTGCACTCAATAAATCTAAGGTATCCGCATTGATGTTCGCATTATTCAGGAAACACGGTAATCCGATTGCATCTGCTGCTGTCCATGTGGAACCGGTAGCAAAATAAAGCGGAACTGCCCCGGGGAATAAAACCGGGTCGGGAGTAAAACGTACGTGGTACAATCCTGTAGGCAGACTATCCGCAACATACGTTCCGTTCGTTACATTCACCGTTTCTACCGGGATTGCCACAAGGGTATCCTGAACGAAGTTGAATACTTCCAAAACTCCTTCGGCCGGTTGACCGTTTACGGTTAAACTTCCGGAAATATCGTTGTTCGCTTCCTGCTCGTCTAAAAAGATGGCAGAATCATACACTCCGTCGGAAACATCCGAGATCACCAATTTGATGTGATAGGTGCTTCCAACTTGTGCGAAGAACTTTGCCTGTAAAGGAACGGTGTAAGCATCGAAGACGAAATTCGCTGAGTTCGGTCCCGTGGCATTATCCACATAAAACTGCGAATTGAAGTACTGGTTGATCGAATTGATCTCTACAGGAACGGTTGTTCCGGGAACATTTGCGATATTTACCGGTCCGCCACCATTTTCGGAGACCAGGAACAAGAAACGATCTGTGTATTGCGTGTTCGAGTATTCCGGGTATTCTTCCGAAGCAAAGATGTAATTGAAACGGATGGTATCCGTAACGATAGGTGTAAAATCAAACTGAACAGCAACCGCATCAAAACTTCCTGTTCCTGTTGCCACATTTCCATATACAATGATGTCATTGTCTCCGGGCATATTCATGTTCACACTGGAGAAAGCGCCGGAAGGTGCAGTAGACATATTAGGCACTCCTGTTGAAAGCACCAAACCACTGTTTACTCCTAAGGAAGATCCGTTCTCAAAACGAGCGATTTGATTTTGAGTCCCCTGGAGACTCACATTGGTGACACCCTGACACTGAACACCGAAGATGTTAGTAATCAGCACTTCCAAACTGGAAACACCGGTATAGGTCAATTGGGAATTAGAATAATTGGAATAAGTAAATAGGAGAGCAAGCAGAACTGTTGTTTTCAATTGTTTCATAGCGCGGGTTATTTCTTTTAACATGACTTAGACGTCCTGCTTCAAAAGAAAGTTGCACACTATTTTTCCAAACGACTGAAAAAATTAGTTTACTGCTTCTACGGCTATGATTTCAGGAGCAACTTTTTTTACTGCTTCTTCCAATCCTGCTTTAATTGTCATCATACTCATGGTACAATCGCTGCAAGCACCTAATAATCTTACTTGTACGATTCCTTCATCAGTTATATCAACCAATTCCATATCACCTCCGTCTGCAATCAGATGAGGTCTTAACTCACCCAAGGAAATGTTGATCTTATCGGTTAATTCGGATTTATTTAACACCATCTTTTTGTGTTTTTATTGCT
>CAMLDR010000295.1 GCA_946478775.1 uncultured Flavobacteriales bacterium | reverse complement strand
TACCCACTGATACAACTGGTATTCGGACCATTTACGCAGGTTAAAGTAATGAGTGTAGTAAATGTCTGCATTCCCTGGTTTACAGTAATGAGGTTCCCAAGGAACGAAAGGACCTGGTATCCGTTCTGAGCCAGCCAGGTTGGATTAACCTGGATAGTATAAGTGCCCGAAGGTATGCTGTAGAAAACTGCCTGCTGGTTTTGGGTAGTGGCATAATATGAGTTTATACCGTCTGAAATAATCAGGGGAATGCCATTATTCAGTGTCGAATCCATATTCCCGTCATTGTCACAATCCAACTGAGTACTTGCAAATACAAACGCAGTGGTACAGCCGCTATTGATGAAATTAATCGTATCTACCACCGTTGAGTTGTTCATTGGATTTGTTACCTGGAGAATGACGGTGTAAGTTCCTATGCCTTGATAAACATGGCTCAAAGGAGGAGTCCAACTGATTGCACTTCCGGCAGTGGAAGTGGAGCCGGTATGTGTGGAACTCGCTCCATCACCCCACCAAACAACAGCCGTAAATTGACTGGATGTGAAATTATTTCCATCCAATGTAAAATAGACATCTGCATTGGCCAGAGAATCTTCATACAGTGCACTGACAGAAAGGTTTAAAGTCGAATCACACGCAGTGTAAACAGGTGTCCCGGTACTTAATGACGTAAGTGTAAATCCCTGACCAAATGTCAGGCATGAAATAAACATCGTTCCAACGACACATGCTAGTTTAGTTAACTGGTTCATTTTGAGTAGTTTTTTCTGGTTTCTTTCCTTAAGACTTTCTTACCATCAAATGGTTGCTTTACAACGATCTTTTAGAAGCATTAAGTGATCATATCGGGTGAATCCTTAAGTAAATTATCCATCAACTTCAAACACAAAAATCCGTCTCCCATCCTATTTCCTATTACAGGATGAAAGATGGATTCCATAAGTTTTTAAGGCTTAATTATTGTTTCACCACACGCTGAACAGTATGTCCTTGCGAATTGCTGAAATCAAACAGGTAAACCCCACGTTCGAAATTCTGCAACGAAACCATTCCATTATTTTGGATACGATCTTTCAACACAGTTTTACCCTGCAGGTCGTAAACCGTTAGCTCGGCATCTGAACCGGAGAAAGAGATGTAAACTTGATCGTTTGTTGGGTTGGGATAGATCTCAAAAAGTGCTTGCTTAAAGTGGGATAATCCAGCAGTACTCACCGTTCCGTTATTGAAATAAATAGCTTCCGTTACTGTAAAGTACTTCCCCAATGATTTATTCGGACAGAAAACACTCAGCTGCAACCAGTAAACTCCGTTTCCGTTGTTCAGTACATAATTGGTCGTATCGAAATTGGATCCGTTGGAATCCACAATGTTCCAGATTACATTTACCATGTTTCCGTTTGTCCAGATCGAATCGATGTAAGCCGTATCAATGCTGTTGTAGAAAATGTCACAGTTGGTCATTGTTACTCCCAGAGAGTCCAATGCCAGGGAATCGATAAACGGATTATTAAATATGTAATTGGAATCCACCGGAATCACTACCGGAACTGAAAGTGTATCTCCGCAATTGCTCGTAACATGTAAATCATGCACTCCGGGACAAAGATTCGTTACCAAACTGTATCCGCTGGAAGTAAGCACTTGCGAACCATTGTCAAAATCAAAATCGAAATCTGTGTTCCCTGAGACCGTGATCGCCGATTCACCCACGCAGGTATTGGCATCAGAAGGGAAAACAAATACGTTCTCAACAGCTAAAGGAAGTGTAGGAATGATGGTCAAATCCAAAGTCACCGTAGAATCGCAACCATTTGCATTCTGTAAAACAAACGTTGGCATGCTCGTGGAAGAATAATACGTGTTTCCATCAATCCAGGTCATTGAATCGCATGCCGTCTGAATATCCGTTCCACTATTTGAATGATTGATGGTCAAATTCAAAGTCACCGTAGAATCGCAACCTGCTGTGTTTGTTCCTATCCAGGTATATGACCCCGACGTTGTGTAATTTGTCCCGTGCCACGAATATGAATCACATGACGTTTGAATCTCTGTAGTGGCAGTCGGATTCAGGA
This sequence comes from uncultured Flavobacteriales bacterium, assembly GCA_946478775.1. The sequence continues at coordinate 1,792 of CAMLDR010000295.1, read as the reverse complement.
TCGTTAGGTTTAAAGTTATCAATGAATCACATCCTGTAAATGAATTGATATTTTGCTGATATACACCACTCGAACTAAGAGTTTGCCCATTCCAATTAAATGATCCGCAAGCCGATTGGGTCACGGTAGTTCCAACTATAGGAGTCGGGCTACCTACTACAATACCGCTATAAGAATCCGCACAACCACTTGCATCGGTGATATTTACAGAATAGGTTCCTGCCGGTAGGTTTGTCCTGTTTTGCGTGGTAGCACCATCACTCCAAACAAAACCAAATGGTGCTGTTCCTCCGGTTGCGGTTAACTGAATAGAACCGTCAGCGACTCCATAACAGCTGGTATTTGTTTCAGTTATATTGAAATAGGAGGTCGGGCAATTATTTAATACACGTGTAATCCGATTTTTCAAAACACCGTTGTACTCAGTGAATCCACCAGTGATAACAATATTTCCATCGGGTTGGATTGCACTACCCCAAACTCCTCCTGTATTTACTCCATTTCCAGGGTTAAACGAAAGATCTAAACTTCCATTCGCATTCAAACGGGCAATCCCGCTTCTGGAGGTTCCATTAACCAATGTAAACTGTCCGCCAATAATCAATTTATCATCGGCCTGCAAACTAAGGGTATTGATGTTGTTATTTGCCCCGATGCCAGGATCAAAGGTCAAATCCAAGGTACCGTCCGAGTTCAAACGGGCAATGTTCTTTCGTGCCGTTCCATTGTAATTGCTAAACTGTCCCCCGATAATTATTTTTCCATCCGGTTGAATCAGAGCAATATATATAGAACTTGCTCCGGTTCCAACTGTAAAGGAATTATCAATTGTCCCATCTGAATTCAATCTCACAATTCCGTTGTAGCTCGCACCATTAAATGAAGTAAATGTTCCAGCCACAATAATTTTTCCATCCGGTTGAACGGGAGTGGAATATACCGAACCATTTGCTCCGGTTCCTATACCGAACGTTCCATCGTAAGAACCATCCGAATTCAACCGGGCAAGACGATTGGAAGAAGTTCCGTTGAAGGATGTGAAAAATCCTCCGATAAGTATCTTACCATCTGCCTGAAGTTCTGTATTTACCACAATATTATTGGCTCCCGTACCCGGGTTAAATGACATGTCAAGAGATCCATCGGAATTGACCCGAGCTATTCTTAATCGGGAAACGGAATTATAAAACCCAAAACCTCCTCCGATCACAATTTTCCCATCCGGTTGGACGCGCATAGAAATCACATCTGCATTTGGACCTGCTCCAATATTAAACGTAGGATCAATTCCTCCATTTGGGTTCAATCGTGCGAATCGGTTTCGATTCCTTCCATTATACACATCAAAAACACCTCCAATCACGATTTTATTATCCGGTTGAAGCGATACACATCTAACAGCATCGTTTGCTCCGTGGATTGTTGTTACGTTAAAAGTCGTATCCACCTGAAGATCTTGGTTCAATCTGGCAACTCCTTTATACCCGTAACCTCCGATAAATGTCCCACATACCATGATTTTCCCGGTATTTGTAAATCTCATATTGGCTGAACTACCACCAACGCTGCATGCAGCATCCAGGGATCCATCCGTATTCAAACGTACTACGGGTCCAACAGGTAAACCATTATAACTGGAAAATAATCCACCTAAAATGAGTTTCCCATTCGACTGAAGCAACACGTATTCTGGTGTTGTATTAAACCCTGCACCTACACTAAAAGTGGAATCAAGTGATCCATCCTGATTTAATCTTACAGCTCCATAATAAGCCGGATTTCCATTATACGC
>CAMLDR010000294.1 GCA_946478775.1 uncultured Flavobacteriales bacterium | reverse complement strand
AGTAATTTGTCATTGGTAATTATCCTACCGACCCTTCTAAACTAATGGTCAATAATTTTTGTGCTTCCACCGCAAATTCCATTGGAAGCTGGTTTAATACTTCTTTGCAATATCCGTTTACAATTAAGCTGATTGCTTTTTCTTCGGAAATTCCTCTTTGTAAACAATAGAAAATCTGGTCTTCCCCGATTTTTGAAGTCGTTGCCTCGTGCTCGATTTTTGCACTTGGGTTTTTGCATTCAATATAAGGGAATGTATGCGCTCCACACTCGTCTGTCATCAATAATGAATCACATTGTGAGAAATTGCGGGCATTGTGTGCGTTTTTATGGATTTGGACCAATCCGCGGTAAGAATTGTGAGATTTTCCTGCAGAAATTCCTTTGGAGATGATCGTACTCTTGGTATTCTTTCCAAGGTGGATCATTTTGGTCCCTGTATCTGCCTGCTGATAATTGTTCGTAACAGCTACCGAATAGAATTCTCCGATTGAATTGTCCCCTTTCAGAATACAGGAAGGGTATTTCCACGTTACGGCAGAACCTGTTTCAACCTGTGTCCAGGAAATTTTTGCGTTGGTTTCACAAATTCCGCGTTTTGTAACGAAATTGAAAATCCCTCCCTGGCCATTTTTATCTCCAGGATACCAGTTCTGAACGGTTGAGTATTTGATTTCAGCATCTTTCAAAGCGATCAATTCCACTACTGCAGCATGCAATTGATTTTCATCGCGCTGAGGAGCGGTACATCCTTCCAGGTAAGAAACATAAGAACCTTCATCTGCAATGACTAGTGTGCGTTCAAACTGACCTGTATTTGCTTCGTTGATCCGGAAATAAGTAGACAACTCCATCGGGCATCTGACTCCTTTTGGAATGTAGCAGAAGGAACCATCTGTAAATACGGCTGAATTTAAAGCTGCATAGAAGTTATCTGTTGCGGGTACCACAGAACCCATATATTGTTTTACCAATTCGGGATATTCCTGGACTGCGTCAGAAAAAGAGCAGAAAATGATCCCCAGTTCCTGCAATTTAGCTTTAAAGCTGGTTGCAACGGAAACCGAATCCATTACGAAATCGACAGCTACCCCTGTCAAACGCTGTTGTTCCTCCATTGAAATCCCCAATTTTGCCATGGTTGCTTTCATCTCAGGATCTACATCGTCCCAGCTTTCATACTTTTTAGTCTGCTTAGGAGCAGCATAATAGGAGATCCCCTGGAAATCCGGTTTTGGGTAGGAGATATGGGCCCAGGACGGTTCAGTCATTTCTGACCAAATCTGGTAGCATTTCAATCTATATTCCAATAACCATTCCGGCTCCTCTTTCTTTGCTGAAATAAAGCGGATAATATCTTCGTTCAATCCAAGCGGAGCTCTATCCGATTCAATATCGGTCGTAAATCCGAATTTGTATTCGGAATTTTCTAAATCCTTCGCTAAGTCGTTTTCCGTGTAACCCATTTAAATTTTGTACTAGTATTATAATGAGAAAGATTCCCCGCAACCGCAGGTTCTTCCCGCATTAGGATTAGAAAACACAAATCCTTTTCCGTTCAGTCCACCGGAAAAATCCAGGGTTGTCCCGATCAGGTACAAAAAACTTTTTTTGTCAACAACAACCTTAATTCCGTTGTCTTCAAAAGATTTGTCGTCTGCGTTTTCCTGATTGTCAAATGTAAGCTGGTACATCAACCCGGAGCAACCGCCCCCTTCAACACCAACCCGAATGAAATAACCTGCTTTGCCGTCGTCTTCCATCAGGCGGATTGCTTGTTTCTTTGCTTGTTCTGTTACTGTAATCATGACAAGTGTCTTGTGATCTTTATTTAGATTAATTTTAAATAAAGCTGTATTTCGTTCACAAAAATACCACATTTATGGTATTGGTGCAATAAAAACATGAAGATTATTGAGTACAGGTGTTATTTTATTCTAAATCATTTGGTACGAGAACTCAGGTGTTTTTGGAATGGCTCTTTCCGATAAGTATGATCGCCGGTTTGAATCTTGTCTAGTGAACTTATAACGTAGCACCACATTTTGATAAAAAATAATTTGCGATCCTTGATTCATCAAGCATTTACAATCGTTTTCAGTTGTTCAAAGCGTAGATTGCTCAGCGGACATGGATTTTAAGCGGGATGGGAACTTCGTTTTTTTTCTGAATCCCTTTAAAATAAGGGCTTTCAACTTGATATATCAACGAAAAAATGCGTTGAAACCGTGCAACTTTTCTGAATTTCCGGCCGTTTGATTTAAACAACACTGAAACAACCCTATAATTTGTTAATCTACAGCTAATGAAAAAAATAGTCATTTTAGGACTGTACGCGTCCATTGTACCGCTGGCAGGACATTCACAAACAAGTACCACTCAATTGCCCAATGGTGTAATCGTTCACCAGGCACAGGGAGTTGAAGGAACACCGGAAACCAAAAAAGAAGAACCTGTTCGGATAAGAACGATGCTGGATTGGAGCCTTCCGGAATGTATTGACGCCTTAGCACATACGGAAATGAAGCTGAATGAGGCAGTAGAATCCGACCGGGAACGCTATCTGATTGAGAAAGCCCGCCTCGTTCAACGTATTAACGAACTTAAAGCATCCAATTAATCATGAAAAAGTTACTTGTTCTTCTTGCGCTTGCAAGTTCAGTATATAGTCATGCCCAATTGGTTGCAAATGGTAATTCAGGGTCTTCGACAACGAATTACACCAATGGTGCTCCAAATGATCCGATCTACATTTGGTGCGGTACCACTTTGGGTGCTCAGCAAGGAAGTTTGACAGCTACACCCACAGCCGGAGTGGGGCCGTTTACTTTTAATTGGTATTACCATGACCAGGGAACATCTTCCTGGCAATCACTATCTGTTGAAGCGGGAGTTAGTACTTCAACCATATCGAATCTTGCAAGCGACGGTTATCGGGTAGAGATTCGTGATGCTTCCAATGCCTTGATAGATTGTTTTGTGGCTTGGGTCTGGAATTTAAATACAGAAGTAACAGCTTCAGCTTCACTTTCCAATTGCAACAATGCATCCTTATCTTCAACGGTAAATACTACGGGGTCTTTTTCTTATTATAATCCGCCGCCGCCACAATCACTGATTAATGCAAACACCCAAATTCAGGTTTGTTTTTCAGCGAATCATACGTTTGTGTCCGATTTGGCATTTTACCTGGTTGGTCCGCCTGCATGTGGTTCTCCCACTATTTTATTGCTTCCGAATCCGGGTGCAATAGGTCAGGGATCTACCTGTAACAGTGGTGATGGAATCAATAACCTGTGTTTTACCACTGCTCCAAGCGGAAACATTAATGTGTGTAGTCCCGCTCCCGCTTCTTTGGGAGGAACTTACAGTACCTACGGCCCATCCAATACTCCGATCAACTGGTCAAGTTTGATCGGCTGCAATGCGGCTGCCGGAGGCTGGGCTGTGCAGATTTATGATTGTATCGGTCAGGATGTGGGTGCTTTAACAAATGCTCAGATTACCTTTTCGAACTTAACTTCTGTTTGCGGTTCTCCGACATCTATTTCGTATGGTTCAGGCGCAATTAGTTCTACAATTAACGATAACTCATGTACGGCAGCTTCTGCTTCGATCTTCCAGGTGCCGGTATCTCCAATACTGACAACTCCAATAACAATAACTGCAACTACTACCTTGTTTTGGACCGGTCCGGGAGTTGCAAATCCTACTTCTGCAAATACCACTGCAACCGGTTTGCCTGCAGGAGTTTCAAATTTCACTATGACCGCAACAACGACTTATGAAACAACTACATGTACTTCAGATGCTTCAACCAGCGTCAATGTGATTTACCCGATAGTAGACGCGGGACCGGATCAAACGGTTTGCC
>CAMLDR010000293.1 GCA_946478775.1 uncultured Flavobacteriales bacterium | reverse complement strand
AACGTTTGGAATCCGCAATACCAGCAGTGGATCGTGAACCCCAATCAAATGGTTAATTTTGAAATTCCATGGAAACTCACTGTCGACCATATCTTTTCCATCAATTTGAACTCGGACACTTCGACTTACCGGGCCCAGCGTTATTTACCTACCAATACCGTTACACTTTCCGGCGATGTAAACCTTACTCCCAACTGGAAAGTCGGAGCACGTATGATGTATGACATCGAACAACGGGCAATCAGCAACCTCAACATCAATTTATACCGAAATATCCACTGTTGGAATGTCGTTTTCAACTGGACCCCAATCGGAACGAACAAAAGTTTCACAATCGGAATCAGAGGTAACGCATCTGTTTTGCAAAATGCAAACATTAATATCCGTAGACCACCTATTGTTCTCAACTAATTATTCAAAACTGTCCGGGGTTTCCTTTTTCAACTAAGAAAATATTTGTATTTTACCTCAAAAACAAACTACTTTGATTCCTTTACAAATAAACAAGCAACCAAACCCATCAAAAGGCGATCTGCTGCTTTCGGAACCTTTCCTAATGGACAGTAATTTCTCCCGCGTGGTGATTCTCTTGTGCGAACACAACGACGAAGGAAGCTTTGGTCTGATCTTAAACAATACGTTGGAAATCGAACTCAATTCTGTGGTCACAGATTTTCCGGAAGCAAAAATACCTGTGGGTTTTGGCGGACCTGTAGAACGGACGCAATTATTCTACATGCATCAACACAAAGAGATCAACGGATCTGTACAGATCGGAAAAAACCTTTACCTGGGCGGAGATTACCCGGAGATCAAGAAACGGATATCGAGTGATGAAATGACTCCTGAAAATCTGCGTTTCTTCATCGGATATACCGGCTGGGGAGCCGGACAACTGCAAAATGAAATAGACGATCTGAGTTGGGTGGTTATGAAAGCACCCGATGATCTGAATGTTTTTCATTCATTCAGTGATGATCTCTGGCACGATTTACTGGTGCGATTAGGGGGTAAATACAAACTAATGGCTGAATATCCCGTAAATCCGGCAGACAACTAAGGCAGAAAAATCTTAACTTTGATAGGATAAAGTTAGAAGTTGCCTTCTACTCCGCTCAGTCACCTTTTCTGTAACGGAAAAGAAACTCAACTACACTGAGCGTAGCCGAAGTGTGAACTTTTAAACCATTGAACGATAAAAGAAGATGAGTGCTCCTTTAGCAGAACGTATGCGCCCCCATGAGTTGTCTGAATACATCGGACAAAGGCATTTGCTGGAGGAAAACGGAGCTTTAAAAAAAGCCATTCAGTCTAAAATACTTCCTTCTATTATTTTCTGGGGACCTCCCGGAGTTGGAAAAACAACTTTGGCAAACTTACTTGCAAAACAGTTAAACAGGCCTTTCTATACACTTTCGGCCATTTCTTCAGGTGTAAAAGACGTGCGAGAGATCATTCAGAAAGCCGAAAGCCAGGGAATGTTTCAAACAGGCGGAGCAGTGTTGTTTATTGATGAAATCCACCGTTTCTCCAAATCGCAGCAGGATTCCCTCCTGGGAGCTGTAGAAAAAGGAACGATTACGCTGATAGGTGCAACCACAGAAAACCCTTCGTTTGAAGTTATTTCGGCACTGCTTTCCCGCTGCCAGGTCTATACTCTGGAAAGCCACACGCTGGAAGACTTATTGGAGCTGATCAACCGTGCCATCAAACAGGATGTACTTCTTTCCAAGCGGAAGATCGAACTGCGCGAATACAAATCCCTGATTGCAGTTGCCGGCGGTGATGCACGAAAAATGTTGAACTTGCTGGAAATGGTCGTAAACACTTTTTCTCCGAATGAAACAGCTGTCATTACGGACGAACTGGTCAATCAACTGGCACAGCAGCGTGTTCGCTACGACAAAGACGGCGAGCAGCATTACGACATTATTTCTGCCTTCATCAAATCCATTCGCGGAAGCGATCCGGATGGAGCTGTTTACTGGCTTGCCCGGATGATCGAAGGCGGAGAAGACCCGAAATTCATAGCCAGAAGATTACTCATTTCAGCTGCTGAAGATATTGGCCTGGCTAATCCCACGGCATTGATCATGGCAAACAATACCTTCCAGGCAATCCAGGTAATCGGCTGGCCGGAAGCACGTATTATCCTTTCACAATGCGCCATTTACCTGGCAACTTCCCCCAAAGGAAATGCGGCCTATCTTGCAATTGATGAAGCTATTGCAACCGTAAAACAAGATCCGAACGCACCTGTTCCGCTTCATTTGAGAAATGCTCCGACCAAATTGATGAAAGACCTGGGGTACGGTGCCGAATACCAATACTCCCATGATTTCCCAGGGAACTTCGTTTCTCAGCAGTACTTACCGGATTCATTAAAGAACCGCACCTTTTTCCATGCAGGAAGCAGCGCGCGCGAACAGGAAATCAACAAACAGTTACAAACCCTTTGGCCCAATAAATTCAAGAAATGAGTAAAGTTGCTTACTATTTGTTCGTACTTCCTCTTTCCAGGCTTCCACTTTGGATTACTTATCGTTTTTCCGATTTGTTTTTCCTGTTACTGATTACCGTTTTCCCTTATAGAAAGAAAGTCATTGAAGGAAATATTGCGCGCTCTTTTCCTGATTTATCACCGAAAGAACGCCGAAAGATCAAACGTTCCTTTTACCGCTATTTTGCTGATATGCTTTTGGAGGGAGTTAAAAACCTGGGAATCTCAGAGAAAGAACTCCGGAAACGCTTTGTAATAAAGAACCCGGAGCTGATGGAACAGCTTTATGAGCAAAACAAAAGTGTTTTATTGGTTTCTGCACATTACATGAACTGGGAATGGATGATTACCGGACAGGACCTGTTTTTCCCGCACCAGGCCATTGGAATCGGGATGCCTTTGACAAACGGATATTGGGACAAAAAAATAAACACGCTTCGCTCCCGTTTCGGGATGAAAGTAATTCACGCTAAAATTGTCAAGGAAACATTTAATGCGTACCTTCAGGAAGGAATTCCGACAGCAACACTGGTTTTGAGCGACCAAAGTCCGGCAGACTCTGCCAAATCCTACTGGATGACTTTTTTACATCAAACTACCGGAGTTATTTTCGGGGCCGAGCAATTAGCCAATACTTATGACCAGGCGGTTGTTTTTTATCTACCGAAAAAGATCAAACGCGGGTATTACGAAGTCGAATTGCAGCTCCTGACAGATGAACCGAGAACACTTCCCTGGGGACAACTTACCGAGACGCATGCACGCCTGCTTGAAAAACGGATCCTGGAAGAACCCGCTCCATGGCTGTGGTCGCACAAGCGATGGAAAAGAACCGTTCCGGACAATATTCCCAAACTAAAAGAAGAACAGCGTGAAAAATTCAATTCTCTTTTTAGGACTCATTCTCCTAAGCCATAGCGGAATATCACAGAAAACGGGGTCAATTGACACGATCCGTTTCGCTGCAGACACTTCCTATTCTCGCATTGTAGTGCGTTACGGGAAGCACACACTGCTATTCGGTACTTCAAAAACAGGAGTCATTGCGGTGAATGAAAAAGATAAAAGCAGAAAAGTGATTCTGCCTCCTGTGAGTTTCGGTGAATTCCGGGATATCGCAGTCAATCAGGACACCATTTTCGCCATTGTTTCCGGAGATAACGGAATGGTCTACAAAGGAAACTTGGAATCCATGGCCCCGATCTTCAGCGAAAAAGGAATCTTCTTAGACGATATTTCCCTGCTGAAAAACGACCTGATCATTTTAGGCGATCCGGTTGAAGGAACCTTCTTTCTGCGCAAACGGAAAGCCGAATCAAACACTTTCAGTGAATTGGATCAACGCATTGAAAACAAGCCCAATGAAGGCTGTTATGCCGCG
>CAMLDR010000292.1 GCA_946478775.1 uncultured Flavobacteriales bacterium | reverse complement strand
ACTTTTCTGCTCAAGCATTTGCGGTAAAAATAACCTGTCTAATCTCACCGGCGCCAACAGGTTTATTTGCAGGGTTCTATCCCAGTCTTTATCGGTCAAAACCGCAAAGCCACCACCCGGTGTTTCCGAAGCTCCCAGGTTATTTACAAGGATGTCGAGTTTTTTGTGTATTGACAAGACTTCGTTCACCACTTTTTGCGTTCCTGATTCCGTGCTCAGATCTGCTGAAATAAAATGGATGTTCCCGTTTGAGTGTTCCGGGGCGTTCCTGGCCGTAACAATAACCGTTGCACCTGCTTTCAACAGTCTGTCTGCAATGGCTTTTCCTGCGCCTTTTGTACCACCGGTCACCAGCGCCACCTTGCCTGAAAGCTCGTTTTCAAAATTAAATTGATGTTCCATTTTTGTACTTATTTATTGGACAAAATTCAGGTATACAGACGGTTCATACAAGTACGGAAAATCGAATTGCATAGGGATAAATTTTTCCCCTATTGCACAATTTGGAACATAGGAATACCTTTGTCTTATGTATGAAAGAAAGATTCCTTTAAATCTGAACTGCGGCCTTGACCTGATCGGAGAAGTGCTCTATGGAAAATGGAAAATACGTCTGCTGTGGTTCATCCATCAAGGACATCTTCGCCCCAGTGAACTCCAGCGCAAAATTCCGGATGCATCAAGAAGGGTCCTGAACATCCAGTTAAAAGAGCTGGAGCAGCACGATTTGGTTTCAAAGAAAATCTACCCGGTTGTGCCTCCCAAAGTGGAATACGCCCTGACCGATTTTGGAAAGACTTTAATTCCCGTCATCAGTTCCTTGGGAGCCTGGGGAGATGAGCACGAAGAACGTTTGAGGAAGTTGATTTTGGACAATCAGGTTCAGAGAGGAAACTTCATTCAATCTTCAAACCCCGAGTAGAACAATCTCTACTCGGGTAGCATTCAGTTGAGCTTGTAAATATGATGCCTAATCGCAAATAACACCAGCCCTGCTGTGTTTTTACAACCAATTTTAAGCAATAAATTATTTCGGTGACCGTTAACGGTGCTCTCGCTTATAAATAATTTTTGGGAAATTTCCAGGCTCGTATTTTCCTGGCAAATGAGTTCGAGTACTTCTCTTTCCCGACGGGTAATGTCCGTTTCTCCAAGTACCACTTTTTGTTTCTTCCCGTGCATAAAATGATGCATGGCTTTGATGGTTTGCTCGTTAAAATAGTAATCGTTTGCTACAACAGCCCGAATTGCTTTTTCCACCTCACTGAAATCAGCGTTCTTGGCCAGATAAGCATTGGCCCCGGCTTCAACCATGGCTTGAATGTATTTTTCCTCTTCGTGTATGGTCAAAATAATGTTTCTGGTGCCCGGGTGCTTTTCCCGCATGATCTTCATGGTTTCCAATCCGTTTAATACGGGCATATTAATGTCTATGAGGGCTACATGAATGGTTTCCTTGCAAGTACCAAGCTGTTGAAGCAAGTCTTCTCCATTGGCACATTCCAACACAACCCTTAAATCAGTTACGGCATTCAACAGAGAGATAATCCCTTTACGGAAAAGCACCTGGTCTTCGGCTATAGCAATGTTAATCATAATTCGGGTGTTTGATCGAAAGGCAAACTCAACGCGCAATTGAAGCCCTGGCCAGGGGAAGAAATGAACTGTACATTTCCATCAAGAGCAAGAACACGACTCTCTATGTTTTTGATGCCAATACCTCTTTTTATTTTTTTGTCGGTTAAATCTACTCCTACTCCATTGTCGGTATACTGCAGATGCAAGTGGACTTCGTCACTGTTACAACTAATGACAACGGAGTTGGCCTTGGCGTACTTTAAAGTATTGTTCAGCAATTCCTGGATAATGCGATAGGTGGCCAGTGATACGATTGGGTTTATTTCCTCGGGTAAATTGCCAAATTCAAAATGAATGTCCATTCCGGATGCGCTTGAAACAGATTCGGTATAATTGGTTAAGGTTTGGTCCAGACCGAGTAATTCCAATTCAAAGGGAATAATGGCGTGTGAAATACGGCGTACACTATTTATTCCGGTTTGAATGAGTTGTTTACTTTGTTGCAGGGTGTCCTTATTCTTTTCAGTTTCCGGATTTAACTGTTGAATGGAGAGAGAAAGTGTCGAAAAAATTCCGCCCAGTTCATCATGAACATCCCGGGCAATACGCAATCTTTCTTCCTCGGCTGATTGGATATTGCTACTGAGCAATTCTCTGCGGTGTTCGGCTTCCAAATGGAACAACTCTTCCTGTTTCTTCAACAGATTTTTCTGATAACGGATAAAAAATAGAATGGCTCCGCAGGCTATCAGAAAAAATGCAGCCATTGTTATGATAATACCATAATAAAAATCTATTTCCTGCTGGTTTTGCAAAATCCGGTAAATATAAATAAGTAAAGTACAATTAATAAAAGCGTATGCAGCGTCCAGATATTCATTAACAAAGGGCGCCCCAAATGATTGATATAATTACTGAAAGCGAACAAAATAAGGGAACCGGAGAAATAAATAAAGAAACCCGCATTCAGATATTTCAACGCATTTTGCTCCCGAACGATCCCTTTGCTTTCAATCGTAAGCGAATGTATAAACCAATGAACGGAGTAGCCAATGAAAATAAAAGCTTCCAATGAGCGCGTATAAATATTGAAGCTCTGCAGGTTTTCCAGCACAAGGGCATCTAAAACGGCAAATAACAAAAATAAAATCAGTATCAGGTAAAACCAAAACCGGGTAAAAAGCGGTTTGCTTTGAAAAGAATAGTAGGTAAACAATAGCATAAATTCAAGAACGGTAAATACATGCAGCAATGGCAAGTTGTTGATACTTTTTTTCCAAAGCAATAAAGACGCAGCCTGTGTTACCACAGACAGCATCAGATACCAGGTAATTATTTTCAGAGCCTTGCTTAAACGATTGTAACGGACAACTGACAGGAGGAACGGAGCGATAATAATCCAGGGACCATAGTTAAATAAAAACGCTTTTAGATCCATTCAATTAGAAAAGCGCATTACTTGCCTTTGCTTGGACAGGTAGGAGGACAAGGATAGCTGAAATCATAAATGGCAGAATAATCTACTGTCTTACCACCTATCTCTTCAGGGATCCGATCCATTAGCTCGCCGGGATTGATCGCTATTGGATTATTGGGATCATCATTGCGCTTAAATCCAATAAGTGGTTCCATCAATAAACAAGGCAATGGTTCCTGTTCTCCTTTATCATTGGTATAGTCCTTTATTCCCAGGCGGCAGGAAAATCCTGTTATTGGATAGTTGTCTTTTCCGGATTCACTTAGATTGTAAGTTTTTATTCGTTCTGTTAAATGAAGCAGATCCTCTACTGAAAGACTGAATGAGTCAATTTCCAGCACTTGGTACCCCGGTGGAAACGAGCCGTTAAATGCTTTTGGAACAAGAATATAATTGTCATTTTGCCAGCGATAAATTCGATTATCGGCTTCAGGAATACCTATACGAAAATGTTCAATAGAATCGTGGAGTTGTGGGTTCATACAGTGAATTTTTTTAGTGTTAGCTTCAAATATAAATACTTCTGAATGGTTCAGTGCAACTAAGTTATCAAAATAATGACACCTCTGAACCTAAAACACCCAAAACCAGATAAAAATAACTGGTTTTAAAAACCGGTATTTCTGTGTAAAGAATTCCCTTTCCGTTACCGTTACTTTGTCTTGTTCAATAAGTGTTGCAACCTTAAAACAGTGGAGCTGAACCCACTCAAAAAAACGAAGTGTTCCTGTTCATTTAACTCAACAGGAGGCGGAACCCGAAAAGCCTCAAGAGTACGGAAATTTAAACTACCCATTATGGCACAAATTTTTATCGCAATTACAGTCGATGC
>CAMLDR010000291.1 GCA_946478775.1 uncultured Flavobacteriales bacterium | reverse complement strand
TCAGTGGATGAAGAGCTGCTTCCTAGATAGGAACCGGAAGTATAGTTGTTAGAACTTGTAGTAACTTGTGCAAAAGAAATAGAGCCGAATAGTACTCCAACAATGAATAGTGCTTTTTTCATGTGATTTAAATTAGTGATCTACAACCCAAAGTTATTCTTTTTTTTTGAAAGAACCGAGTAAAATCAATGTATATAATAAATGTTTTCACGATAGCTTGGATCCTTAATCAGAAAAACTATTTTTGTTTCCCAAATAAAATAACCTTTCCATAAGTTATGTCACGTCTAATCCCGTCAACACTGTTTCATTTTTGCAAAAAGATCGTTCTGTTTACGCTCTTCTCTTTGCTCTTTTCAACAACACTTTTTTCTCAACAGATCATTGTTCTTGATGACTATTATAAACAACCCGTTTTCGAGGTACGCTTTATGCAGGAAGGGAAAATCAGGATGGTCACAAATGAAAAGGGAAGATGTAAGCTGGATAGTCTTGAAAAAGATAAACCAATTACAGTTTATCATCCAAATTATTTTAAGCTTGAAATTCAGAAAAACACACTGAAAAATTCGGATACGATTTGGTTGAAAGAAAAAGTCATCGACCTGGACGAGGAGGTAGTCTCTGCAAGCAGGTTCCGCGAAGTCAAACAAGATGTCTCCAGGAGAATTGAAATAATCAGAAAGACAGAACTAGATGAAATGAATCAGTCCAATAGTGCGGATGTTCTCGCAAATACCGGCAATGTATTTGTCCAGAAATCTCAGTTGGGAGGTGGGTCGCCTGTATTGAGAGGATTCGAAACAAACAAAGTCTTACTGGTAGTGGATGGTGTTCCGATGAATAACGCAATATACAGAGGGGGCCATTTGCAAAATGTCATTACCATCGACCAGGCTGTGCTGGATAAAGTTGAAATTGTTTATGGTCCGGGATCCGTTGTTTATGGTTCGGATGCATTGGGTGGAGTGGTGCATTTCTATACTCAGTCTCCTGAATATTCAACGGATTCCAAATTGCTCGTTAAGTCAAGAACATATGGGCGGTATTTTTCGGCGGCTAATGGATTTTCAGCCAATTCATTGCTGATGCTCGGTTCTAAACGCTTTTCTTCAGTAACTAGTTTCAGTTATTCCCGCTTTAATGATCTGATGCAGGGAAGCAAACGAAAATCTAAATACCCGGATTTTGGTGAACGGCCCTTTTATGTTGATCGTATCGGTGACAAAGATTCGATGATTACCAATCCAAACAAAAACAGACAGGTCGGATCAGGTTATTCTCAATACGATATTCTCCAGAAAATCGGATTTAAGCAAACTAAATTCCTGGAACATAAGTTGAATTTCCAACTCTCTAATTCTTCCGATATTTCACGTTACGACCGGTTGACACAAACAAAAAATGGCTTACCACGTTTTGCGGAATGGTATTATGGGCCTCAATTTAGATTGATGGGAAGTTACGAACTTGACTACTCCAAAAAGACTGCACTTTTTGATCGTTTTAAAGTTATTCTGGCTCAGCAATGCATTAAGGAAAGCAGACACGACAGGAGTTTCAATTCTTCGTTCCTGAATAATAGAAATGAACAGGTTGCGGTTAGTTCTTTGGTTTTCGATTTTGAAAAACGGGTGGCAAAACAGGAAATCCGATATGGATTGTACGGAAGCTACAATGGAGTAACTTCCAAAGCATTTGTTAAGAATATGATGAACGATACAACTGCTGCTCTTGATACCAGGTATCCGGATGGCGGTTCCAATATAACCACGCTTGCCCTCTATGTAACAGACGCATGGCATATTCGTGATAAATGGATTCTGAATGGGGGTATTCGTGCAAATTATATAGATCTTAAGGCCGTTTTCAAAAGCAAGGAATTCTTCCCTTTCCCCTTTGATGAAGCCAATATGAAGAATTTTGCAGTGAATGGGAATCTCGGTGTGGTATATATGCCAAACAAGGTATTGAGATTTTCCCTTTCGGAATCTTCTGGTTTCCGATCACCAAATATTGATGATTTGGCGAAGGTATTTGAGTCAGTGGTTGAGACAAGTACAACACAGGGGAAACTTGTCATGCCTAATCCGGATTTGAAACCGGAATATGCTTATACCAGCGAATTTTCAGTAGGCTTACGATTCAACGAAAAATACCAGTTTACGGTGTTAGGGTATTATACTTACATTAATAACCTGATCGCCATATTACCGGAAACTTTTAATGGAAGTGATACGATATTGTATAACAATGATTACGTGAACGTATATTCCGCACAGAATGCCAATGAGGGAACAATTTATGGGCTTGAAGGAACATTGAAGATTCAACCGTTTAAAAACACGACACTTACCTCAACGATTTCTTATACAAAGGGTCAATTGCGGTTCAATGGTGCCGAACAGCCTTTGGATCATATCCCGCCGTTATATGGGAAAACGGGAATTCAACAAACCATTAAACATTTCAGAATAGAAGTATATAGTATTTACAATGCATGGAAAAGACTGAAAGATTACTCAAACAGTGGGGAAGATAATTTGCCTTATGCAACTGCTGACGGAATGCCGGCATGGTTTACATTAAATGCAAGAATTGGCTGGCAAATAAACAAGTTTTTCTTGGTTCAGGCGGCATGTGAGAACATCCTTGATGCCAATTACAGAACATTCTCTTCAAATATCAGTGCTCCGGGAAGAAATTGGATCTTCACACTGCGGATTAACACATTTAATACGTAATCAGAAGTAAACACCGACCGGAGCTTAATGAGAGATTTAGGTATTGAAGTAAACGGTTGTGAAAAGCGAGTTCGTTAAATAACTTTTCTTATGAGAAGATTGTTTGGCACTGAACTTCTGGAAGTATCTGATAGATACAAATGACCAGTGTCCACGGCAAAAATTTAATAACAGAAATGGACTAAACAAAAAAGGCTTCCATTAACCGGAAGCCTTTAAATATAAAGTATTATGCTTTTTATAATTGTCCGTCGGAATGGTATACACCGCCTTTGTAGACTTTCACTTTCAGAAGGATTCCGTCACTGTCGTAGACATATACTTTACCATCCCAAAGTGCACCGTTCTTGAATTCTCCGTCCTGCCAGATTTCTCCGTCACTGTTATATACTTTGTTGTAACCGTTTGGAGCCCATTTTACACCTTGTGTTTTCGGTGTTCCGTTGATCGCAGGAGCCTTTTCTTTGGATTGTCCCGGATCTTTCACCTTTACCATCGGATTAACAGGTTCTTTCGGTTCGGATTTTGTCTGGTTTCCTGAAGCATCGTAATATGAAATTTCTTTTATATCACCATTTTCATAGTAGCGTACCGCTTTTCCTGAAATTACCCCGTTATTGGAATCGTATTCATATTCCAACTGTCCATTCGGATAATAATAACGGATCTTACCGTTCTCTTTTCCAATTTCATTGTATTTTCCCTGGTAAGAAGGCTGACCGTTTTCGTAATAACGAATCAGTGAATCTTTGTAAATGTTTTTCTCGAAATTCCCTCTTTCTTTCGGTTGACCGTTTGCCCAATAGCGGGTAAACTGACCTTTCGGGCGGTTATTTTCATAATTTCCTTTAAGAGAAGGAGTCATACCATCGGTGTGGTATTTGATCCAAATACCTTCTTTGCGGTCATCCACGTACTTTCCTTCCTCTACTTTACCGTTTGCGGGAACACCAGAGTCCGGACGGTCTTTACCATAGTAAATCCACTTGCCTTGTTTTCTACCCTTTTCATCTGTAACGTTCAGCTTGCCATCTTGATCCGTTGTTGGAGATGCTTTAGCAGTCATAAGCAGTGACAGGAAAAAAACAATGAGTCCGACTTGTTTATACTTCCACATGTTTTGAATTAGTTTTGTAGCGCATTCT
>CAMLDR010000290.1 GCA_946478775.1 uncultured Flavobacteriales bacterium | reverse complement strand
CACGAAGGAACAGGCAGAAGCATATTTTCATGGAGTTGTGGTGCATTACCGTGTTCCACCAACGATCGAATCCATGAAAAGTGAAATTACATTCCTTACTACTGTTGGTAAGCCTGCTGCGGTTGTTAAGCCAGATACCAAATCAATTTCAAAAGAAAGTTTTGACCGGATGATGGGAATTGCTGCACCTGCACCAAAGCCAGCGCACACCATAGCAGCGGAAACTGCACCTGTGAAGAAGCTACATGGGGATGTCAGTTACACCGCAACAAGTATATGGATACAGCCAGCTCCGGATGAGGTGATTTCCACTGTGTTCAACAGGAATAAATGGAGTAACATGAATATTTCAGCGGATGTTACGGGAAGTATGTCTCCTTATACAGGTCAGTTGCTGCTGTGGTTATCGCTTCAGTTCAACAATAAAAAAGTAAAGCAGATTACTTTTTTCAATGATGGGGACAAAAAACTGGAAACCCAGAAAAAGATCGGACAAATAGGAGGGATTTATCAAAGTACCACCTGTGATATCGAAACGGTACGTAAATTGGCGGTAAAAGCAATGACCGCAGGCTATGGAGGAGATGCTCCGGAAAACAACCTGGAAGGATTGCTGAAAGCATATCAAAGTAATCCCGATTGCAAGGAATTGATACTCGTTGCGGATGCATTGGCGCCGGTAAAAGATATGAGCTTGCTGGACCAGGTTAAAGTTCCGGTCCGGATTGTTCTTTGCGGCACTTACTATGGATTGCATACCGATTACCTGCGTATAGCTTGCAAAACGGGCGGTTCTGTTCACACGATGGAAGAGGACATTCAAAACCTGACAGCAATGAAAGAAGGAGAAACCATCCGGATAGGCCAGCGCACGTATCAAATTATCAAAGGAGTATTTGTTTTGATAAAAAGTACTTAACTGATTGAATTGGAATAATTTTGATCGGGTGAGGAACAATGAAAAATGCTAATTTAGCTGCTGTTATCAATCTTCATTATGAAAACACTTTTGCTGCTTCTTTGTTGCTTTTGTCTTAAAACCGGCTTCTCCCAGCAGGCAAACCTTGTATTTAATGTAGACAATGACTTCATCTTCGCAGATACAAACGGGAAGGTCTTTTTCGATAAACGTTTTGACAAAATCTTCGAGGTGGACAGTAGATCCGGATCATACATCGTTCGGACCGGCGATTACAAATACGGAATCGTGAAGAACAATGCATTCCTGTTTCCATGTGAGTATACCCAAATTTCGGATATCCATCCGGCGTCTCGCTTTTACTTGTATGATCTGGGACGTGATACCCAACATGCATTGGCCACAAGCGATGGGAAATTGCTCACCGATTTCACTTACAGGCGAATAGACGAATACGAGTTGGATTATTCTTCTGAAAATCTGGGAATCGACAACGATGGTGCTTTCTTCCGAATGTATATTGGTGAAAAGCACCACCTGATGTATGTCAGTAAAAAGAATGGATGCAGCTTATTGACAAAAGAACCGGTAGATGAGATCACCGATTATAACGGATTGTTCCTGTTTCAAAAAGGAAAGCTCCAGGCCTTGTGTGGGTTTGATCAGGAGTCCGGGACCTTAAAAATGATTCATCCTTATGCGCACCAATCTTTGGGTTTCAATGGAAGCGAATATTATTTATTGGACCATGTGAAGCAAATCACGAAAGTCTATTCTTACGATCACGTTTTGCTGGAAACTTTAAAAGGGTTGAATCTTTTTCAGGATGACAAGGATGTATTGGAAATTGTAGGCCCTGATGAGGACGGTCCGGTGGAAGAATCGAAATTATTGGTTAGTCTGCACCGCGAGCGAGAATTGCTGCAAGAGGGAAATAGCCGGAATGTCTTCCGTGCATTTAATCTCTCCAAATCATCCAGGTCGGATTATAATGGGATCCATTATCCGGCATCGTTTGAGATCAGTGGAAAGAAAAAGAATTGGTTAGTTACCGCTCATTATTTTGGATCGGATCAGGAAGATACCAGTTTTTATGTTGCAGTGGATGAACTTATCAGTGACAATTACAAATCAGGAATGATCATTACCCGTAAAGGCAAATTATACGGAGCGGTCGATAGTCGAGGAAATGAGATTTTCCCTCCGAAATTCAAAAGGTTGACGCACGTGAAAAGTGAAGACCGCTTTGATTGGCTGGTGCAGCGGGAAAAATCCCATTCAACCTTGTATTGTTACGACCCAAGCTCTAAAAAGGTATATCCGATTCTGAATGGAAAGGAAAAAGAACAGTATGAAATCCATCAGAACCTCATTCGGACTTCTTATCCGACAGAAGGCATTAAACACCAGGAGCGGGTGGTGAACTGGATTCCGGCAAATTGGAGCAGCGAGCCCATCGTTACGAATAGTGAAGAGTTGTACGATCTGACTTTCCTGAACAAGATGTTTCCTTATTTTGTCCGGACAATTTACAATGGGAAACACGGTATTTTGTCGCATACTGCGGAGACAGTCATCCCTTGTATTTACGATTCTGTCAAAGTGAATGCCTATTTCTTTCCCGTTATTTCAGAATACGACTACAAACCCGAATACAAAATAGTTCAGCCTGTTTTTTCAGCATATCTGAACGGGAAACAGCACATATTCCATCCGACAAAGAATGTTTCTTCATCAAAGATTGTCCATTCATTTGAAGCTGGTTCTTTAAATGCTTCAGCAAGGATTTCGGATGACGGATTATATGTGATCGATACGCTTGGAAATGATCGTGTGGAGATCTATACGATTGACGGGAAGAAATTGACCAGGGAACCGATCGTTTTGAGTTATTCCAACCGGAAGATGGCTTCATTTACGAATGGTTATTGGTATGTAAGAGGAACAGATTCCCAAAACCACGATGTGTTGGTTGGTCAGAATGGCGCATGGTTCGTACTTCCGGATAACGATTGATCGGTAAAAAGACTATTTTCGCTTAACCTTTACCCTTTCAAAAATGAAAAAAACAATACTGTTTCTCTGCTGCCTGCTTGGCAAAACGATCCTTGCACAGGATGCAAACCTTGTATTCAAAGTAGACGATCACTACATTTTTGCAGATACAAACGGAAATATTCCGATCCCCAAACGGTTTGATGATCTCAACAACCTGCGGCCTTTTTATGTCGGAGAATACATTGTACGTGCGGATAATAAATACGGACTGGTGCAAAATAACAAGTATGTTTTCCCTTGTGAATACGATCTGATTACCTCGGTGAGCCCGGTCCATCAATTTTTCCTGTATGTACTAAGTCGTGATGGAACGAATGCAATAGCGACCATTGATGGCGTCATTCACACCGGGTTTGATTACGACCGCATCGAGGTGTATGAGTTGGACCAATCGTCAAGAAACGAAGATGTCTACAGGAACGGAGGTTTTTTTCGATTGCAGAAAGGAAAACAGCTCCAATTGATGTATATCTCCGATAAAAACAAAAGTGTTTTATTGACAACAGAACCGGTGGATGAGATCAGAGATTTCCAGGGATTATTTGTGTTTAAAAAAGGAAATCGGAGCGCATTGCTTGAATTTGATGCGATTACAAAGACCATGAAAGAAATTCTTCCTCTCGCGGAGCAGGTAGTTGATTTTAGGTTTAATTTTTACAGGATATGGAATCCCGGTGAAAAGATGGTAAGGAAGTATTCATACGAACATAAATTGCTGGAATCGGTTCCGGTAACCGAGACCTATCAGCTTCCTGCTAAAGATCCGGTAAGTGCTGAAAACCCGGTTTATGGGCCTAAAAGGGGAGACGATAGCGGAAAAAAGGAACAGGTGGTGGATCTGAATGCTGAACGCGTTCTTTTGGAGAAAGCAAAAGGGTATGGAAGAGTTCTCAATGCATTTTATCCGCTAGGTCGTC
>CAMLDR010000289.1 GCA_946478775.1 uncultured Flavobacteriales bacterium | reverse complement strand
GAAACACGAAATAGTACTAAATACTAGAAGAATGAAATGTTTGGGCATGTAAGAGTGCTATTAATAATCCTTTTAAGGTCAAATTCTCGTCGGCAAATATGCCATATTTATTACCTAATTCAAAATATTGACTGTCGCCACCGGTGAGAAAAATTGTTAATTCGGGGTAAAGTTGTCGATATTCTTCGATAAAACCCACCATTTCCAAATGCATTCCGTTGATCACACCGCTTCGCATGGCGTCCTGGGTGTTTTTTCCAAGGAACGGACCCTGAATTCGGTCTTCGATAAGGGGCAATTTTCCCGTAAACTGGTGCATCGACCGGTACCGCAATTCTATTCCCGGAGAAATGCTTCCGCCTTCATAGATCATAGGGTAACGGACAAAGTCATATTTGATACAGGTTCCAACATCTATCACTAACGCATCTTTCTCCGAAATATTGGCTGCTGCAATGGCATTTGCCAGTCGGTCGATTCCAAGTGTCTGCGGCGATTCGTAATTATTGGTGAGCGGAACAGGCAGCGAATTGTTGAAAAGAATGGAGTTTGGAAGCAGTCCTTTGATCCATTTGGTGTTCTTATCCGAACGAACCGAGCTGATAATTCCGCGCATATTTTTATGCTTCAGCAGGAAGGACTTGAGTTTATCTAGCTCCTCATTGGAAAAAGCATGAACTTCTTGTATACTAGAATCTTGGAACAATGCAACTTTGATACGGGTATTTCCTGCATCGACTACAATTGATTTAATTCCTTGCTCCATCCGGCACAAAGATAGGATTGATTTAGAAAAATTTTCACTTTTTTTTAGGAGTAATGAATTCTATTGCTATCTTTGCCCTCGCAATTGAGCATGGTGATGTAGCTCAGTCGGTAGAGCAAAGGACTGAAAATCCTTGTGTCGGGGGTTCGATTCCCTCCATCACCACACCCACGAAAGTAGAAAGAGGCTGTCCATTCGGATGGCCTCTTTCACTTTGTGGTTTTGTGTGGTGATGGTCCGTAGCGATACGCAGTATCTGCTACGGAGGAATCTCTAATCTCAGAATGGTCTTTCTGTCTGCACCAATTTCTTTTATCTAATAAAATTTCATCCGAACTATTTCACTATCTTAAGGTAATGATGACACAACCATTACCCTATTGCACATATGTACTTTTCAGTGATCAGGATAGAATGCTTTATGTTTGGCTTTTCTTCCAATCTTGAAAATAGATTGATGAAACATAACTCAGGCGGCGTAAAAAGTACAGCCTATCGGCGTCCGTTAAAGCTAATATTCACAGAATTTTATTTGTTCGAAAAAGATGCACGCAGTCGTGAATTGTATTTCAAAACAACGGCGGGGAAGAAAGCCTTGAAGTTGATGCTTCGGTCAACTTTGCATACACTCGGTTACGCTGAAAAAGTTGCTTTTATTTTTGAAGATGAAGTTTAAAGCCGAAGATTTTCCTTTTCCGGAGCGAAGAATGATCTAAGCTTCCTCCTTTGAAGGAGGACCGAGGAGGATGGCAACTCAAATCTTCCGCAGTCACCGATTTCATTCAGTTTCCTGAATTATTAGACGGTTCGATTCCGGTTTGCTCAAAACTCCTTGTATTTCGATATTTTTGATTAATAATTCTTCTCAAATGAAAAAAGAAAACTTAACCAACATACAGCTTCATTCGGCTGGCGCAACTGTACAGCATAAAAGCCCATTTGAAGATCTCATTTCTTATGTGAATGAAACCGAGATTTCACAAACATTTAGAGAAGAGTGGGTAATTCCATTTTATTTTGAACTTAATAATCAATCTGATGAATGGATAGAAAAAATGATCGAATTGAAACCTCAGATAAACGAAAACATAATTCTTCAGAATTTGGGTGATTTTGATTGGAGAACAAGATCAACCGGGAGTTATTTTGCTGGGATAAAGAAAGCTAATCACTTTGAAAAAATCATTGGAACTCATTTGTTGAAAAGTGAGGTTTGTTATGCAGGATACGAATATGCAATAACTCTTGCTTCGTTTAATACAGAACATTCTGTCTATTGTTTTAATCTTTACTTGGAATACTATTTAACGAAACCAGAACTATATTTTGATCAAGATTCGGTAATAATTGCTCTTAAATATCTGGATGAGATTAATAAGACCCATCATACTGAAAAACATCTGAAACATTGGGAAAATTTTATAATCTGGCGTAACGAAAAACAAATTAAAGATCTAAACAATTTAAAAGAAATTGTTCCGGATAAAAGTGAAGAACTGGAAAAGCATTTTCAGCAACTAAAACCTATGAACATACACATTGACACTACAGATTTTCATAAATTAATTGAATCAATGAATAGAATAGTAAATGGATAATTATTGGTTCAACTCCTGAAGCGCCCTTCACCACAACCACAGAAGCAGAAAACCATTCAAAAAAAATCCCGCATTGAAGCTGATTCAAAATGAACCCAAAACTATTCTCTTCAATTAAAGTTGGAACCAAATTGTTCCGTACCTTGTAAGCTCATGTGTGAATTTGAAAAGATTTCAAAAGGTGCTGGAAAAACAGTCAGCCCGGATCCTCTTTTTTCGCACGATCATCCATTTAAAAAAGATCAATGAGTACAAATGCTACCATTCACTGGCCGAACGGGTCAAGACTTGTGATTTCCATATCCATGCAATTTGAAACAGGCGGGCAGCCCGAAGGTGCAGAAAGCCCTTTTTCCGGCAGTCCCTTACCTTTGGGTAGCCCTGATATGCCAGCCGAAAGCTGGTATCGATACGGAGCAACAGAAGGAATCTACCGCATGCTGGATCTTTGGGATAAGCACGCTGTCAAAGTAACTTCTCACATTGTTGGAGCCGCAGCCGTTAAATACCCGGAAGTGGCAAAAGCAATTGCAGACCGCGGACATGAAATTGCAGGACACGGACTTGCCTGGGATGACCAGTGGAATAAATCGTATGCCGAAGAACTTGAATTCGTGAAAAAAGGCATCGAAACAGTTGAGGAAATTACCGGTCAGCGAGCTGTGGGTTATAACTGCAACTGGCTCAGACGCAGTCCAAATACATTGAAGGTTTTACAGGAGCTGGGATTCCTTTATCACATTGACGACCTGAGCCGGGACGAACCTTTTCTCACGCAGGTGAAGGGAGAAAACTTTGTGGTGATCCCTTATACCCTTCGGAATAATGACATTGTGAACATTTCCGGAAGCAATTGGAGCCCGGACCAGTTCTTGGCACAGCTGAAGGCAGAATTCGACCAGCTTTACAGTGAAAGTGCCCATAAGCGCAGAATGATGAGCGTAAGCTTTCATGACCGAATTGGCGGAACTCCGGCAGTAGTGAAAATTGCCGACGACTTTATTCAGTACGTGAAAGCACATGACGGTGTGGCATTTATGCGAAAAGATGCCATAGCAAATTTGATAAAGAACGACCCGAAAACGCCAATTGATAACTCAGAGGAAAAGTATAACAACTAAGCTTTGGGGAGAAGAAGCCATTCCTTAGTGAGTGGCTTTCTTCTTTCATTGGGAAACGGACTGTTTCATTTTCTGACAATTAAGATACTCCTCAGCAAGCAAAATCCTTGTCAGCAAAAAGAATACTGAGTGCAATGCTAATAGCTGCCATTCCGATAAAGAAAACCAAAAGCGCTCCCGGTCTTCTGGAATTGACCCTGCCCATTCTGAAAAGCAAGTAGCCGATTATGAGGTTTCCGAGTGCCCACAATACATTGGTCAGTGGGGAGGAAAGTCCCTGGCCGGGCTCATCTGCAAAAGGCGTTGGAAAAGGATCTCCGGAAATTCCATTGAATAAATGCGGAATGGCATTGGCCAAAAAGAAGCCGGCAAAAAAACAAGAAATATAGTGGTACCAGCGTAAATTTGAAGGATGGGTATGTTCC
>CAMLDR010000288.1 GCA_946478775.1 uncultured Flavobacteriales bacterium | reverse complement strand
TAATTCGTAATTCGTAATTCGTAATTCGTAATTCGTAATTCGTAATTCGTAATTCTCTAAAGCTTCTTCTTAATAAAATAATTATCCTGGTATTCAATTGGATAGCTCTGAATCACAATCGTATCCCCCCGATAAAAAAGTGGCTCGTAATTGTTATTCGTTCCGAAAAGTACATGGTTCTCATCGTCCAAAAAAGGCATTTTAGTTTCAACAAAATGCAGTTTGCGCTCTTTCTTTTTGTTCTTATAAAACAGGATTTGGTCTTTTTTGTTGATCGTAACACGAAAAAAATCTTTCTCATCTTTTGCATAAGAAACAGATTTGTCTGCAACCGATTTATAGAATTCGTAGTCTCCTATTAATCCGGGATAAACATTTTCAATGAGTCCGTCGCTTTTAAACGAACACAAACAGAAAACAATTCCAATGACTAAAAAAAATGCGTGCTTCATACCAACGAAAATACCCAATTTATTTCAGGTGCCATTCCTCTTTGATTGAAGTACAGCCATGATTGATTTTATTGTATATTTGATTCAATGAGAAAAAGGAGCGATTACCTACTTATCGGACTTTTTGTAACGGCCTGTACTTTCAGGCTGGTTGCTCAGGACATTCATTTTTCTCACCTGAACAGGCAGCCCATTTACCAGAATCCCGCAAACACAGGACTTTTTGCCGGAGACATCCGTCTCACAGGAAACTACAAAGACCAATGGAGAAGTGTGACTGTTCCCTTTCAGACATTTGCCCTTGCCGGAGACATGAAATGGAAACAGAAAGGAATCAATTTCGGAGCACTGCTCTTTCACGACAATGTGGGCGACGGATTTTACCAGACTTTGGAATTCCTTGGAAGCGTTTCCAAAAATCTGAAACTGACTTCCGACTCGGCTCAAACCTTAAGCGTTGGAATACAGGTTGGACTGAACTACCGCAGGGTAAATATGGATAAATTTTACTTTGACAACCAGTTCAACGGACTCATTTTCGATGCCAGTTTACCAACAAATGAAGCTTATCAAAACGACAGCCGTGCAAATCTCACGAGCGGTGCCGGGATTGTTCACTCCTATTATTATGGAAAAGGCAACTCTTTAAAAACCGGGATCAGCGGACACAATTTGAATCGTCCGAACCAGGGATTCTATGGTGTTAAAGTACCACGGGATATTCGCATGAGTTTTTTCTCCCAATTAGATCATGCTATCAATAGAGATCTGGCCATTATTCCCGGAATCGGGTTCAATCTGCAGGGAAAATACCGGGAGTTGATCCTGGGATCACAGGTCCGGTATACTTTAATCAATAAACTGGGAACTTACCGGGCAGTTGACGGCGGATTGTGGTTCCGGTCAAAGGATGCCGTAGTCGTGCGTTTAGGTTTAGCCATGCAGAACTGGTCAGTTGCTGCAAGCTATGACACCAACATTTCCAAGTTAATTCCTGCAAGCACCGCCCGCGGAGGATTGGAAATTTCCGTGGAATACATCATCACGCGTTTTAAACCCAAAAAAGTCATTCACCGCATATGCCCAGATTATATTTAATCCTTCTTGCCCTCGTTTCATTCACCGGATACGGACAAAATATGCTGGGTAAATACCTGGACTTTGCAGATGAACAGTATGCAAAAGGCGATTACATTTATGCGCTGCAGTATTACGAAAAAGCCATGGAAATGGACTCCAATACCGTTAGTATCCTTTGGAAATATGCTGAAACCCTGAGAGCTTACAAAGATTACCGCAAAGCCAGTTATTACTACCAAAAAGTCTACGAAAAAGAAGAAACTGCCATTTACCCGTCCAGTTTGCTCCAGTGGGCTTTAATGGAGAAGCAAAACGGACACTATGCGGAAGCGATCGAATTGTTCAAAAAAGCCAAAAAGAAATACGCTAAGGATAAACGCACTTACAATTACCTCAAATCAAAACGCGAACTGGAATCTTGTTTGTGGGCGCAGGGAGCTTTGAAAGACACTTCCGACCTGGAAAACATCCTACTTCCAAGCGGTTTGAACACGGTCAATTCGGAATTCGGGCACACCATTTCTCAGGGACAATTTGTGCTTTCTTCCATGCGAAGTAAAAAAGAGAACGTCGGTGAAGAAATGCTGGATGACAATTACAAGAACCGGCTTTACTTTACGGCCTGGAAAGATAGTTTGAAAGAAGTAAATCCCGGCCTGCTGGAAACCCTGAACAAAGCAGAAACCAATACAGGAAACGGCTGCTTCTCTCCCGACGGAAAACGATTTTATTACAGCAATTGCAGCGGAGATGAAAATCAATTCGCTTGCCAAATCTGGGTTTCATCCTTTCAAAACGGAAAATGGTCCAATCCCAATCCTTTGGGTGAAATCATTAATGAACCCGGAACAAACAATACCACTCCAACTATTGCAGTCATTGAAAACGAAGAATGGCTCATTTTCTCTTCCAATCGTGAAGATGGGAAAGGAGGAATGGATCTCTATTATTCGGTGATCAAGAACAACGGGAACCAGTTTTCCAAAGTCAGGGCTTTAAACGCAGCCAATTCACCAGACAATGACATCAGTCCGTTTTACAATGCCGGGAAGAAACGCTTATACTTTTCCTCTTCGTGGTTTGACGGTTTTGGCGGGTACGATGTTTTTTACACCGAATTAAAGAACGGACGCTGGGAAGCACCTCAAAATTTAGGACTGCCACTCAACAGTTCGGCAAATGACATTTATTATTTCGAGGATAGAGACAGTATGTATGTCTCCAGCAACCGGCTGGGTGTTAAGTACGTGAAAAACCCCACTTGCTGCAGTGATATTTTCGGATACAAACATCCACGGATCATTGTTCCTGAAACGAAAAAGGAAACCTTAGCGGAATTGAACAAACGACTTCCCGTTACCCTTTATTTCCACAACGACATTCCCGATCCGCGTTCAAAAGAAACCACCACAAAAGTCAATTACATTAACAGCTACACCGATTACATTGCCATGCTTCCGGAATACCGCAAAGAATACTCGAAAGGGTTGAGCGGAGAAAAGATCGTGGAAGCGGAAGAAGACATTGAAAGTTTTTTCCTGGAATTTGTAGAACAGGGAGTAAAAGACCTGGTATTATTCCAAACGCTCCTGCTGGAAGAATTGCAAAAAGGTTTCCAGATCCGGTTGAACATTCGCGGATTTGCTTCTCCGTTGGCAAAAACAGAATACAATGTGGCTTTGACTCAGCGACGGATCATGTCCCTCGGAAATTACCTGAGAACTTACGACAACGGTATTTTTGCCCCTTACCTGGACGGAAATTCACCCACTGGAGGAAAACTGGAATTGGTGGGTGTTCCTTACGGAGAATACACTGCAAACCAAATCACCAGTGACAATCCGAACGATGTGAAAAACTCCGTGTTTTCAAGGGCAGCTGCAAGGGAACGTAAAATAGAAATCCAAAGCGTCAGTTACCTGGAAACCGATTCCATTTTCTTTTTCATTGACTGCGTGCCCAATGTCATTACCCTTGGAAAAATTCAGCAGGATGAAACTAGTTTCCGGTTTTCCGTGCACAACAACCACGAAAAGAGTTTGAAGATCAGCGCTATTAAAACCGAAGGTGACTGGATCAATTTCAGCTTCGGGAGTACTGTTCCGGCAAAAGGAAGCTCGCTCGTTCAGGCAACAAGCGTTAAAAAACTCCCGGATGGAATTTTCTCCTTCCCCGTCCTGATCTATTTTGAGGGCTATACAACTCCCATTCGATTGATGCTCCTGGGAGAAACCCCCAAATAGCAAAATCTTGAATTGAATAGTTATAAAATGTATCTTTGCTCGTAAATCCAAACTATGTCAGTAGAAAATGGTGAGTTGCCGTTAGCGGCTCGTCCAAGATTGAAGTTTATAGATATGGCTCGTTCGATAGCCATTTTGATGATG
>CAMLDR010000287.1 GCA_946478775.1 uncultured Flavobacteriales bacterium | reverse complement strand
GATGTCCTGGCTGCCTGCATTGGTGAGATTGGTAGAACCTACAGTAAGTGCCGGGCTGCCGAAATTGGATACAAGAAGAATATCACCGCTCGCATTGATTGCAAGGGCATCAGCTTCTTCCGTGCCCGTACCCCCGATGGACTTTGCCCACAAGACATTTCCGGATGGATCTAGTTTGATCAGGAAAATATCGGTATTTCCGTTATTCGTTAGTACGGTGCTTCCGAATGTAACCGATGGACTGGCAAATTCACCCAGGATATAACTGTTTCCCGAAGCATCCGTAACAATATCTTCCACATCTTCATGAAAGGAACTTCCAAAGGATTTTCCCCAAATGACATTGCCTGTAGGACCGTATTTAACTACAAAGGCATCGTGGTAATAAATGTTGGATTGATTGGTGAGAGTGGTGTTGCCAAATGAGATCGAAGGACTTCGAAAGAACCCTCCCGAATAGGTGTTTCCATTATTGTCAACTGCTATGGCTCTGGTTACATCTTCAAAAGTTCCTTCACTTCCCGCAGCGGACTTTGCCCATACCCATTGGGGTGTTTGTGCAGTCAGGGCGATCGTGGAAAACAGGGAAGCAGTAAGTAATGTAATTTTTTTCATGGTAAAATTAGTTTTCAGGTTTGCGTTTAAGACGCCGCTTCATGGATTCGGTTGCTTTTTTAGGGAGAATGAGTCCACCCTAACCAATAATGATGTAACTCCTTTCAGGAACAATGTAATTTACGGGTGCTCAAGCTTTAGTATATTTCAATTGGAACTTTCAAACTGATTTTTATGAATTATCACGATCAAAAATCCTGGATTGATGCTTGTCTGAATTGTGCTGCAGTATGCAACTATTGTGCTTCAGCTTGTTTAAAGGAAGAAAATCCTGCGGCAATGGCCGTTTGTATTCAGCTGGACCTTGAATGTGCAGTTCTATGCGAGACTGCGGCACGTTTAATGAGCCTGGGAAGTGAAAAAGCAGCGGAAATTTGCCGGATCTGTGCGAAGATGTGCGAGGAATGCGCCGATGAATGTGAAAAGCATGAAACCCGGCACTGCATTGAATGCGCAAGGGCATGCAGGAAGTGTGCTGCGGCAATGCAGTAATCAGATGCCTGGGTGTGGAGAGAATCGTTTTGGGGTAATAGTAGCAATCCTGTAACTTCTTTGAATAAGAGTGTAAACCTTTTTGCTCGCCAATGACATACCTTACCGGTAGTGGAGGTCCGTATTAACCGCCTGTACATTTAATACAGATAGCCTGTTTGAATGAGTCGGAAGGTAAGCGATCAAAACATAAATATCTTTCCGATATGGAGCACTATACAAAGAACTTTACCTGGTTTGAACAAGTGGTTGATCCGGCTGTTAAGATTGAATGTTTGCCTTTCGGGCCCATGCAATTTGCATTGGGATACAGAAATGCCAGTAATATAGAGCAAGAATTCCTGATGAAGTTCAAAATAGTATCTCCCAGGGGCAGAAAAGAGGTAGTGGAAATAACACACGGATATTTATTTTCGGTCCGGGAAGATTTTATTCTTGCACAAAACCTGAAGGAACTGGCCGGTTTCTTTGCTTTTTTGGTGACTGAATCTTTGAATAAAGTCAGTCGCTCCCTTTCCGGGCGGAGAATCAAAATCCCTTCCCGCAGATCGCTCATCAGGGCCATATATGCCATGCTTATTAGTGGATTGAACTAGTGTATGTAAGGACGGTGATTTGTCCTTTTTTAAGGTGTCACTGAATGAGTCAATTGGTTTAAATGCAAAATAATTATAAATTATTACTAAAAAGTTGCGTGCAAGTTTACACGGGACTATATTGGTTCTATCAAACTGAGAGTTACAATAGTTATAGGGAAAATAATTTTCAAAACGGTTACCTGAATAAAAGAATTAACAGAACTGAAGAAGTAGATTGTTTAATTAAAATTTAGTGGTTTGAAGTTGTTTATAAAATACATGGTAAGTCTTCGTTGTAAGATAATCGTGAAAGAGGAGTTGAAGCAGTTGGGATTGACCGCTGCGAAAATAGAGCTGGGGGAAGTAGAACTTCGAAACAAAATTTCGGATGAGGTTTTGAATAAATTCCGGAAGAATCTGGCAAGGTGTGGTTTGGAGCTGCTGGACGACCACAACCATATCCTGATTGAAAAGATCAAGAATGTCATTATTGAAATGATCCATTATTCGGATGAGAACCCGAAGCTGAACTATTCGGATTACATCAGTGATAAGCTTAAATACGATTACACCTACCTCTCGAATTTATTCTCCAAGATGAAAGGCATGACAATCCAGCAATTCATCATCATGAATAAGATTGAGCGCGTAAAAGAACTGCTGATGTACGACGAAATGAACCTCACCGAGATAGCATACCAGCTCAACTACAGCAGTGTGGCACATTTATCCAATCAATTCAAAAAAGTTACCGGACTTACTCCGTCTGTGTTTAAACAGCAGTCGGAATTTAGCAGAAATGCCCTGGAGGCTTTTTGATAAGGGATTCCATATATATAATTAAATACCTGCTTTTTGAGCGGGCATTTGCATTTTTAGGAGTTTAGTTCCAGTAATCCGTGAATGATGTAAATCGTTCTGCCTAAAGTGCAAGTAAAAAGGCCGCAACCTTCTCTACCTTCGTTTAGAAATGTAAAAGTTGACAGCAGTCAGTTTAGCACTAGTAAGCTAACTACTACACATAAGCAAAGTCTCTTTTTCCATTTTTAGTTTGTTTTTGTTATTCAGTAAAATGACGATTGAATAGTGAGATTTATTCACAGTTAATAAAAAGGTTATGAGAGTAATAATAAGCACATTGGCAATTATAGTAGGAATGGGATGGTCCATTGCCTATTTCCGGTTTGATGCAGGAGGGATCTACCACCTTACATTGGTCATTGCGGTAGCAGCATTGATCACACAATGGCTCCCCGGAAAGCGGGTTTGAGTCTAGCAGATACCATGTTGACAGATAATAAATAAAACGACAATACTAAGGCAGTAGCTCTTGCCTTCGCAAAGCTTCAGCATAGCAAGGACGGTGAAGGCACAAAGAGAAAAAGAATGCAAAGTGCATTTCCAAAGCTTTGTGCCTTTGTTGATATTGGTCTATTAGCTGCGTACCGCTGAACCTACAGTTGCAAAGAGGATCGTAAGATCTCCTCCCTGCGAGGGAGGATAAAGGAGGGTGGCATGCGGATCTCCTATGAGAGGGGGGGCAGCTGCATCGCTTAGAGGAGGCCCATACTTGGCCACCTCCCTTTACTGCACTAACGCTTGTAATATCAAAAGCAGTGCTTTTTCTTCTCCTCGCAGGAGGGAGACTGAATTGGCTTCCTTTCTTGACAATAAGAAGTTTTACTTTCTAAGTTGACTGCATCTCCGACCGCAAAGCATGAATCACATGCCGAACCCGTTCCGATACCACATCTAAATTATGCACCGCATCTCCTTCTGAAAATCGGATCAAAGTATATCCCAGTGAAACCAATTTATCTTCCCGGTAACGGTCATAATCCCCTTTGTTGAAATGAGAATTCCCATCGATCTCGATGATGAGCCCGATTTCCGGGGCAAAGAAATCAACAATGAAATGATGTACGGGCCTTTGGCGTAAAAAGCGTTCTCCGGTTTGTTTCCGGGATAGGAGCCCTTTCCAGATCACCTTTTCTGCTTTGGAAACCGTTTCCGTTCTTAACTCACGCGCATACTCTTTTAGTTTGGGGTTGTAGTGATTGTGGCTAAACTTTTTCATAGTTTAATTTAACCAAAAAAAGTAACAATAACAAGAGAGGATCTCACGCCCTCTCCCCTTGAGGGGAGACAGAGAGGGGTGGCAGCCGCATCGCTTGGAGGACGCCCACAACTTGGCCACCCTCCTCGGTCCTCCTTACAACTTCCGCACTAACGCTTGTCGTTGTTGCGTCTTCATCCGCCACGGCGGATTCTTCTCAAGGGAGGAAGCGGAATC
>CAMLDR010000286.1 GCA_946478775.1 uncultured Flavobacteriales bacterium | reverse complement strand
ACAGAAAGGTCAGATCAAAGTCTTTGATAGTTACATCAGCCTTCAGGGACTTACTTACTTCTTTCAATACCATTTCCTTGATCTCATCCTTGAAAATTATAGGAATAAGGATGATTGCTATTAATAAGAATAACAGGGTAAGTCCTGTCCATTTGAAGAGTCTGCGAATAAAACTTTTCTTTTTCTTAGGCAATTTTTCTTTTCTGGACATTGACAGGTATTTTAAGTATAACTAATTTTTAACTAAAGATTGTATCTTTACAATCTACCAAAAATAAGCTTTTCATGAAACAATTAGCAGTCCTAACGTTATTAATTTTTAGTCCTTTTGTGAATCATGCACAAATCTCTACCGGTAAGGTCGGAGACACTAAAAAGAAGGCCGCAACCGAATCAGGTAAAGAGGCCAAAGATCCTTCTGCGAAATATGATCCGGAAGCCAATATGCTGGATTTTACTGTTTTTATCGGTGCGGGTTACAGCATTGGATCACACCGCCTGGAAGAAAACGGTGATTTGTTCGGAAGACCGATCGGAATCAGAGCGGATGAAAAGATGGTAAACCGCTGGACCTATCAGGCCGGTGTTCGAAACAGAATTAACAAGTACCTGAGTTTTGAAGCCGGATTGTCCATTGATCGTTACGGTGAATCGTACAGTTTTGAATCGGAGACGACAGACAGTGTGTATTCTTACGATCGTAAATACAACATGCTGGCCCTTCCGGTCCAATTGTACTTTACTTATGGGAAACGCGTGCAATTTTTAGCGGGTGTTGGGTTTCAGCCTTATATTCCGTTAAGCATGAAAACGCAATACACGATTATAGATTCATTGGGAACGGATGTTAGTCCGGAAGAATTAACAACCATTGAAGGAATGAACAGCGCGGGGATCAGCTTATTGTTCTCTGCAGGTGTCCAGTACCGTTTTTCAAAATACGTTTCTGCCTACCTGATTCCGGCTTATTCATTGGGATTGACGAATATTTATTCCAGACAGGAACCGCACAAGGAATGGCTGAACGCATTGAATATCCGTTTTGGAGTGGCACTTCATTTCCCGGAGGCTACGAAGACCCGAACGAAGAAAGTGAAAGACCCGAACCGGAAGAAAGTGTTTGAATGGTAATTAATTTTTTAATAAACGTAGGGGCGAAAAATTTTTCGCCCCTACGTTTTTATTTTAAAGCTCATGCAATTCATAGGACTAGGATTTAGAAAATCAGACGAAGTAAATTTGGAAGCTATCCGCGACAAAGCTGCGGCATACGATCTGTTGGCATCCAAAACAATGGGTGAGGGGCATTTTAAAGAAGGGATGGAAGATTTTTCCATCCATTTTGAGTTGGAATACCTGCAATTGGCTGCTTTCAATGAAGACGACCGAAAAGCAAGATCCCGCCAAATCTCAGATGAATTGAGTGAATATCACCGCATTTCAGAAGAATGTGGGTTTCTGAATTTCCTGGATAAAGAAAAAGCCTCTTTTCCGGAAACGTATTACCTGATTTTTGCGTGCGACTGGGAACCCGGCGATCCTGCCAGATTGGAAAGGGTTCCTGTTGATGAGCTGAAGCCGTATTTCAAACGGAACAACAGCTGGTATTTGTGGTTGTATAATTATTCGGCGAAAAGGTATTACCCGAAGCTGGATTTGCCGTTGGTAATCGAAATAAACACGTAGGCACGCGATTAATCGCATGCCTACGTGTACAATATGGTATGTTTTATTTATTCCGAATCACTCGGTCCGGTTCCGGTGCCGAAGGATTGAATGTCTCCGTCGTAGAAGATCATCAATTGGGCAACATCACGCAGGAAATCAATTTTACCTATCTCAATGCGGTTGATTTTCAAACCGGTTCTTTTTTGAACATCTTCCATCATTTCAGCGTATTTCTCGGGCTGAATCAGGTCGATGCGGTCGTAGATAAGGATCTTCCGGGTTTCATGCTTTAAAAGCCATAAATATTCCAACCCTGCTACCAGCAATAATAACGCGCCATTCATAACACCCATTTCGGCCAGGGAAACTTTGTTGGAAGCCAATGCATTAATAACTGAAAGACCGATGACCAGGAAGAGATAGGTCATTTCCTTGATCTCAATCCCTTCTGTTCGATAGCGGAGAATTCCGAAGATTGCAAAGAGTCCGAGACCCATTCCGGTGTCAATATCCAGTTTCTTTAATCCGAAACACAGGAAAAACGTGATCATCCCAATCATGAAGTAAGTGAAAAGATAGTCTTTTCTTCTTGCTTTGGTGTAATACATGAAACGGATGAGAATGACCAGGACAACCAGGTTAACGGTCATTCGGAATAAAAGTGGGTAAAGGTCTTCGTTGTAAAAGGAAATGCCAAATAGTTCAGAATCCGGCTTGTGGGCGAGGAGCATGTGATGAATTGTTTATTAGTTTTTGTATAAGTAGCTTTTTTGCCTTGAACCTGTTCGACTTTAAGCGGTGTTCATCATAAAGGTCAATCATGCCGAAGCAAAATTTGGATATGCGAAACGGACGAATTAATTCGCGTTTCATTAATTGATAGAATGGAGAAGTTCTATCGAGTTTGGGCTGTTTCAATTCTGCAATAACAATTGCCGAAAGTGTTTGGTTCTTACATTCCGGAGAATCCAGTGTTCCGTTTACAATATCAAAATCAATGGTCAAACGCTCTTCCACCAGTTTATTCACCAGTGTAATGCGGCGGTAGCTGTTCACCATGACGGGTTTCAGGTCCATGTGCTTGCGCAGCCTGTCCAGCAAAAACGAACGGTGATCATCGGAAAAATCGGAAGTGAAGCCGTCGATATTGATGCGGTTCTTATCTGTCCGTCCTTTGATCTTTTCCTTTACTTCCAGATAGGACTTATTACTGTCAAGATACGTGCGAATGCGCACTTTGAAACGGTTTGGAATTGACTTGTGATGGTCCTGGAAGAAGGCATAGGAAGAATTGTCGAAATATTGGCTTGTGTAATCAAAAATGACTTTTCCGTCCATATTCAACACATCATAATAGGGGCGCATTTCATCCAGGAAAGCTTCCAGCTTACTGATCGGGAAGGCAAATTTTTCGTCCACACGGTTCATTAACGGGGCACGGGACAATTCGTCCAATGATATCCCATGGTAAGTGTGCAACAAATCTGTTAATTTTCCCTTCATGCTAATTTCAAATATAGTTAATAATACATATGACGTGATTTTTACGCAGAAGTTATTCATTTTTTGAGGTAAATTGTTAAAATAAATACGTGCAGACTAAATGAAAAGGAACTTCGACTCCGCTGCGCCTATGCTAAAGCTACAGCGGAAGCATTCAATTACCTTTTCTTCTCTTTGAATGCTTTGTTAAATCGGTGACTGAGCCGAGTCGAAGGCACAATTACAATTTTCAATTACTTTTGTGCCATGCAAAAGAAAATTTTACTCCTGGGTTCCGGTGAACTTGGAAAAGAACTTGTCATTGCTTTACAGCGTTTGGGACAAACAGTAATTGCTGTTGACAGCTATGAAAATGCACCTGCTATGCAAGTGGCGGATTCGTTTGAAGTGATCAATATGCTGGATGCTGTTTCACTGGATGCCATTGTTGCAAAACACCGGCCTGATTTGATTGTACCGGAAATCGAAGCGATCCGTACGGAACGTTTCTACGAATACGAGAAAATGGGGATTCAGGTCATTCCTTCTGCAAAAGCTGCGAATTTCACCATGAACAGAAAGGCAATCCGCGATCTGGCGGCAAAAGACCTGGGAGTGAAAACAGCGAATTACCTGTATGCAAAAACAGGCGAAGAATTTGAAAAAGCGGTACTGGAAATCGGGATTCCATGCGTGGTGAAACCTTTGATGTCGAGTTCCGGTAAAGGTCAGTCCGTGATCCGCTCGAAAGAGGAGATTTCCAAAGCCTGGACTTATGCAATAGAAGGTTCGCGCGGCGATTTGAAGGAAGTGATCGTTGAGGAATTTATTCCTTTTGATTATGAGATCACGCTTTTGACCGTTACCCAAAAC
>CAMLDR010000285.1 GCA_946478775.1 uncultured Flavobacteriales bacterium | reverse complement strand
TAACAATTTTGCTATTACCGGAAGGTTTTCCGGACCTTCTATGACAGATGGCACAGGAACACTGACGAACACGGCAAACGCTGCGCTTTTTGTAATCAAGTTCAATTCGGCCGGAACTTATCAATGGTCCAGCTCCTGGTCTGGCAGCAGTGCCGATTTCGGACGAAGTGTAGCTTTCGACAACCAGGGAAATGCGCTGATGCTTGCAAGTTTGAATGAAACTAGCGTGACATTTGGAAGCCTCACCCTGAACTGCCCTACGACTTCTTACGGATTGATCAAATACAATCCGGCAGGAACTCCGGTATGGGGAGAAACAGTTGCCGAAGGTAAAATGACTGGAGTTGATCTGAAAATCAACGCCCAAAATGAGATTTTAATATCCGGTAACACCATTTGTCCGTCAATGGTCTTTGGCACCACTACCTTGGTCAATACAAATAATATGTCGGATATACTCGTACTAAAATATGATTCTGCCGGGAATGAGCTTTGGGGAGTGATAGAAGGTGGCAGTTCGGAAGAATATGCAGGAAAGATTGCTTTAGATGCTTCCGGGAATCTTTACATCTCCGGGATGTTCTTAAGTACTTCTGTTACATTTGGAGGAACCGTACTAACACATACTTCAGCGGGGCAAAATGATAATTATATTGCGAAACTGTCTACAACTGCAGCCGGGATTGCTGAACTTACCAACGGTTCTTTTATCCTGAGCCCGAACCCCATGACATCTGAAACTACTATCGTGTCGAAAGACGCTCCTATTTCATCTGTTCGTATCCTGGATACATCCGGTCAAACAATCCGTGAATTGAACGGGAACTCCGTACAAATTGTAATTGCCCGCGGTGAAATGACCAGCGGTATCTACTTCCTGCAAATCACAGATAATAAAGGCACGCTGCAAACCCAAAAGCTGGTGGTAGAGTAATTCTTTTTTTCCTTTCACATCCGCACTTGTTCCAAAAAAAGGACGAGTGCGGGTGTAATGATTCCTAGCACCTGTTTCATTCGCAGCACAATTCCGCCGGCCAAACGAATACTCCTCAATCCCTTGCGGATTTCAACTAAACAGCATCTAATATCAATCCACTCGAATCCCGGTATTTCTGCTTGTTTTTATGGCTTAATTTTGTGCAAACAAAACAACAAATGCCAAGAACAGAATGAACCGGATACCTTTCAATTCCCGGAAAACAGCACACGCTTTCCGGTCGGATCTTTTCAGATTGACCAACCATCCTTTATCTCCGAAGGAACTACAGGAGTTTGAAGAGAAACTCGCATTGGTTTTACCGGAAGATTATAAGGCACATATGCTGGTTTACAACGGAGGTGCTGCATCCTCCAGTTATATTTTTTGGGGAGTTCCGGATGACGGGATCAACCTGTTTGGCTTCCACCCCATCAAATACGGGAGAACCCTTTTTGTGGAACGAAAGGACTACTTACCCGAAAACCACCTGGCTATCGGGCGAACGGGAACGGGCTACCTGGCTATGTCCCTGGATGAAAAAACGTATGGAAATATCTACGTCCATTACTCGGAAGTGGAATTGGAGTTCCTGGCTTCTTCTTTTACGGATTTCTTAGATAACCTGACGGATTATACCGCTGTTTTTGAGGAATGAACTTGACAGAATGATTAAGCACTCTTCATTCTCATTCTCATTCTGAAATCAGGGAACAATTTGAACTTCACTCGTATCAATCGTGAACTTTCCCTTAACCAGTTTTCTTTTTTGTACCACTACTTCTTCCGATTGAACCAGTGTTTGTTCGACTACGAGGTAATCGGGGTGAACTTCTAAAAGCCTGGCATGGAAATCTTCTTCATGAATACCGTCTTTTTCTTTTTGGTACGTTTGAAACTTCAATACTTTTCCTATCGAAATTTTGAAAATTGTTAAATCGTTTTTCATGATAAACAGTTAATTGCATCTGGACATTAAAGCGAAATAAATGGCAGTAAAAAGTGACTGATGGGTTGGAATTTCAATTTCCCCGGCAGGCAAATCTCCATTGACCTTTTTCAAAGATTCTGCCACCAGGAAAGCAAAGAAATCAGCCAGCTTTTTCGAATTCTGCTGGATTATGAAAGAGTCATTCACTCTAAAATAATATCCATGAACGATCTTGATTGCCTCGATCTGATTCCAGGGAGAGATGATTTTAAATTTCATGACGAAATCCGTTGAGCCCTTGTTAACGCTCCTGTATCCCAAACCAAACTGAGTCTCCTTTTTACAAAGAATCTCCTTCTTTACGATCGGATTAACCAATTCTTCAAACTGAGTAAAATATTCCGTATAGTCTTCCATACAAAATGGGTTATTTTATTTCTAAAGTACTGCTGTAACTTCAAAAAAGTCTTGTGTAATCACTAAAGAGTTTTACATCCTTTTTGGATTGGTCTGGTTCATCTGATTGGAATTGAAAAAAGGGAAACTTGCGCTTCCCTTTTTTGATCTCTCTGGCGAGAAATGGTTATTTCACTGTAAATCGTTCCACCGTTCGGGTATTGTTGATGGCTTTAATGACTAACAAATAGGTACCTGAGGAAAGTTCAGGTAAAAGGAGGGTGTTTTTGGTTCCATCCGCTATCTGGGCCATTATCCGGAAGGTTCTTCCATCCATTGAACGAATCTCAACAGATTCAATTTCAATTGGAGTACTGACCATCAGATTTCCCCGGCTCTCAACCGGATTTGGATAAAGCACTACCCCATCCAGTAAATGTTCACTTAAACTAAGTTGATTAATAACAGAACAAGCGCTGGTATCACTGCATCCGTTTAATGTGACAATGACCGCATAAGCACCATTCACAACCGGATAGAATGAAGAAGCCGTTTCTCCTGAAATGATTGTATTTTGATTCGTGCAGTCAATCCACTGATAAGCAGCTCCCGGAGAATTAACAACCAGGTGCGTCAAGTTATTCGTAACTGTTGTCATTAACGGCGCATACACTGTCAGGATGGTTACCACCGTGCTGTCATCTCCATTGGCATCTTCCAGGATATCGATGTAGACACCTGACTGGCTATAAGTATTCGTTCCAACAGTAATGGATTCTCCTGCACACAATTCAACGGTATTCTGATTGACATTTTGAGTGAAACCAATGGTCAGAGGTCCCATAACGGGCAGCGGAAAAGAACTGTTCAATGTACCTGCATTTGCAGCATCACATAAACCTGTAGTTGAAGAAGCAACAAATGCCCATTGTGTCCCGTTCCAAACGGTCATTGAGATATCATTGCAGTTTGTTAGACCGCTTTGTGAAGCATCATTCCAACCAATGACAACGGAAACCAGGTCGGAAGAACCTGAACGGGAAAGATCCCAGTATTCAATGGCACTTACCGACTGTAATGGGGTTTCCACCGGAGTTAAAGGACTGTAAGGGCTGAATTGATAGGCCACCCGAATAAGCGTTGAAACGCTTGCCGGTGCAGAAACAGACAAAGGCCGGTATCTGTCGGGAGTACTTCCAAGAGGAAATGCTACCGAATCATCTCCTGTTTTTTCCATGTAACCGTCTATGAAGGTTGTATCGGTTCCTCCACTGATCGCGGCATTGTCAAACAATTTGATCGTCGCTGCCGGTAAGGAGGTAACAATCCCGTCTGTCAAAGTCAATCCATGGGTAATGTTCAGGTTACTGTTCAGTGAAATCCCGTATCCGCCGGCAACCGGACCATTTGCACTGTTAGCAACTTCCAGATCATAGAGATTTAAACCCAAAGCGGTTGCCGTAACCGATTGCTGAGTTTCTCCGTTCAAGATCAGTTGATTGTTATTGTGATTGAACGTTCCCAAAATATTCAAATCGCCACTAACAGAAATTGCTGCCGGCGTTACATGGTTCAATAATTTCAGTGCCGGAATGCTCAACTGGCTGAACTGGTAAGAACCTGTTCCATTCAATGTCGTGTTTCCCGATTTAAAAAGCGAGGAGTCTTCTGAATGAAAAACACCTTCATTCTGCCAGGAAACCGTATGGATATCAAACCATTG
>CAMLDR010000284.1 GCA_946478775.1 uncultured Flavobacteriales bacterium | reverse complement strand
CGGAACCATTGCGTATACGCAGTCGGCATACGATATGAAAGTGTCGGATGCCATGTATGGTGCTGCATCAAGATATGTATGTGAAGAGCGTTTAATTACCATGCTTCGAACGGAATATGAGACTTTATGTGATCGTCTTCCGAAGAAACAGGAAGTAGCCCGCTTTTTTGCATTTTGTAATACCGTTGAATCTTTAAATTATCACAAAACAAACCAGGGACAAGGTTGGGTCGGATTGCGTTTCCAGTTAAAACAGGGAGGTGAATTCAACGACATTATTCTGCACGTAAAAATGCATGATAATTCGCACAAGGCACAACAGGAAGCTCTGGGGATTTTAGGTGTGAACCTGATCCATGCGGCTTATTTTTCGACAGACGACCTGGATGAATTCTTAACCAACCTGGTACACCGTATTCCAAGAGATCGCGTAGAAGTAGATATGCTGCGTGTTTCCGGACCGGATTTAGGTTTGGTTGATAACCGCATCATTTCATTGAACCTGGTTAAAAGAGGAATGACAGATGCAACCATGTTTGATTTATCAGGAACCGTGCTTCAGCCGGCGGCCGCTCTCTATAAAAAGAATATTCTATTGATGCGCGGTCGGTTCAGACCGGTAACAAAAGTGCATTTGGACATGATCGCTCACGGAACAGAACAGTTCCTGAAAGAAGATGGTGTTCGGGAAGATAATTTATCAGTGATCTTTGAGTTGACATTGAAGGATTTGACCGCAGATGGAAAAATTTCGGATAAGGACTTTATTGACCGTGCTGAATTATTGGAATCTTTGGGATATACCGTGATGATTTCCAACTACTTGAAGCATTATAAGATGCTAGACTATCTGGCAACGATTGCGCGTGGTCAAAAAATGGGAGTAATTGCCGGAATTTACAACCTGCATACCATTTTTGATGAGCGTTATTACGATAATCTGCCAGGTGGTTTGCTGGAGGCTTTCGGAATTGGTTTCGGGCACAATGTGAAAATGTACGTTTATCCTGCATTGAATGTGGATACCGGTGAATTATACACTTTAAACGAATTAGCTCTTCCAAAACACCTGCGTGGATTGGTTCAGTTTCTGAAGGATAATAACAAGTTGGAGGCCATTGCTAATTTTGACCCCGAAGCTTTGAAAATCCTTTCGGATGATGTCTTGTCAAAGATCCGTGCAGGAATCACAAGCTGGGAACAGGATGTTCCTGAGAATGTGGTAAAAGCAATCAAATACTATGAACTTTTTGGCTACGACAAAAGAAAAGATGTCGTAAACGCGTAGTGATTTTAAAGATTCTTGATTGTTAGTGAATTAGCACTTTTTCATGGAAGGATAGCCTAAAAGATTTGTTAGAAATTTCATTTAGTGTGTAATTATTCCTTACATTGGTCTATAATGCTGCTATTTACTCGTCCATGATTCGATTGTCAGAAAGTCTGTTCTTATTTAAGCGAAAGCATTTGCTTTTCTTCTTTCTGTTCGTTCAGCTCTCTTTCTCAGGATTTTCGCAGCAAAAGGAATACGACCGCAAAAAGTTCAATCAGGAAATACAGCAACTTCGTGAAGAAATGATCGTGGATATTTCGAAAGCGAATGAATCTCTTCGGTTTCTTGACAATAAGTACGGTCATTTCCATAATGCGGAAATCAATTATAGCCTCACAATCAAGAAAATCAAATTTTTCAGTGCTTACGGAGATTTTGCCCGTGTGAAGTTCGAGATCAATAAGGCCAAACGATTCCAATATTTTTTCAAAGTCAAAAAGCAGGATAAATTATACCTGGATTTATACAGTGCCGTTTATGAAAGTTTGGGTCAAAATTATGACAGACTGATTGAAAAAACAGGTAAGATTTTGACTGAATCGGATAGATCCGACAAATACCTGTTGCTCCAATGCCGGTTGGTACTTGCCAATTGCTTCAGTGAGAACGGAGAATTCGAGAAAGCACTGAACCAAATCGGAGAAGCAAAATTATTAACGCGTAAAATGAGTCCTGCTTATAGTTTCCAGGTGGCGAATTCTGCAGGTCAGGTTTATTTCTTTAATAATTCGATCTCTAAATCCCTAAAGGAATTCCAATTTGCCAAAAAACTTGCTCAAGCCAATCATTGGAGGTTTGCGGAACAGTATGCCAATGCAAGTTTGGGTGAAATCTATTTGTATACCAATCAACTGGATCGTTCAAAATCCTATTTTGATACGGTACTGAAGCATGAAGAAGCTACGGAATTGCGCGATTTATTCCAGGTTTACGGATGTTTGGAATACTATTATGAGTTGAAAAAAAACAGGGATTCGTCCTATTATTATTCCATTAAAAGAAATGAGGTGGATGATTTACTGGAAAACCTCCGGAGCGAAAATCTGGTGTTTGAATTGGAAAAGGACTTTCAGACAGAATCCAACCAGTATTTACTGGAAGAGGAACGCAGCAAAAATCAGCAGCTTCGACTGGTCCTGATCCTGATCCTGATGAGTATCGTCATCATCATCAGTATTTCGTATTTGTTTATTCGGCAAAAAAGTGATTCGAACAGAGAGCTGCAATTGCAAAAGGAGGAAATCGATGACAAGAATAAGGAGATTTCGAATTCCCTGGCAATGAAGGAAAGTCTTTTGAAGGAAATCCATCATCGGGTAAAGAACAACCTGCAGGTAGTTTCAAGTATCCTGAACCTTCAGTCGCGAAATGTAAAAGACCCGGAAGCACTTCGTATCCTGGAAGAAGGGAAAGAACGAATTCGGGCAATTGCACTGATCCACAATCAGCTTCACCTAAACAATGATTCGGCATATGTGGAAATGGGAGCCTATCTGAATAGATTAATTTCACAAATGGGAGAATCTTTTTCCAGTTATAACAAGCACATTGAAGTTCGGGTGAACGTGGAAGAGATCAATTTGGCCATCGATTATGCGGTTCCCGTCGGATTAATTATGTGTGAATTGCTTTCAAACTCTTACAAACACGCTTTTTCGAACCAAAATGAAGGGTGGATTGAAATTGAACTAAAAAACAATCCGGAAAAAAGCCTGAACTATGAACTTCTTGTAAAGGACAATGGAGTGGGGTACCACGGAGAGACTGAGTTTTTGGAACAATCTTCCACCGGTGTGGAAATTATCAGTGCTTTTATTCAGCAGCTGGATGCAAAATACACCTATCTGAATGACGAAAGTGGTTTTGGGCTCTTTATCGAATTTGCAATAGATGAGCGCCATTCTAAACTCAATTGAGTTTTTTTTGATACCTT
Source organism: uncultured Flavobacteriales bacterium (assembly GCA_946478775.1). The sequence goes on along the minus strand of CAMLDR010000284.1, from coordinate 763 downwards.
AGATTGAAAGTTTTGTTATGCCGCACATTAAGAATGCCTTGTTGAGATTTCGGATTATTGATCGCGCACTGAGAAATAATTACAATCCTTATCCGACAAAAGCACAATTGCGTGAGGCTTGTGAGGAAGCATTGTTCGGCAGTGTGGATGGTGCAAATATCTGTGATTCAACCATCGAAAAGGATATGTTTGCCATGAAAATGGAACACGATGCGCCCATTAAATACTCCAAAAGATATAACGGTTATTATTACAGTGATCCGGAATTTTCACTCGATGAAATTCCTTTGAACGAATCGGATATTGAGGCGATCCGCTTTGCCGCAAATACGCTGAGCCAATTTAAGGATGTAGGAATGTTCAAACAATTTGGTTTTGCAATCGATAAAATTGTGGACCGTGTAAATATTTCGAATGACATCAATGACAAATCGATTGACCGCTTTGTGGAATTTGAAACTCCGGTTTCTTCGCGTGGGAGCGAGTTTTTGAATCCAATACTGAATGCCATTAAAAGTGGAAAAGTGCTTTACTTTGATTATGAAAGCTTTCAAACTCAAAAACGCAAAGCCAGAAAAGTACTTCCTCTCTTGTTGAAGGAATACCGGAACCGTTGGTATTTACTTTGCTACGACCTGATCAAAGAAGGAATCATCACTTATGGTTTAGATCGCATTTATGAACTTCAGGAATCGGAAGAAGTATTCCGTTCCCCGATCCCATTTAATCCGGACCAGTTTTTTGAACATGCCATTGGAATTAC
>CAMLDR010000283.1 GCA_946478775.1 uncultured Flavobacteriales bacterium | reverse complement strand
GTTCCCCCGGTTGGAGCCGTATACCACATATAGTTCGTTCCACCCGATACACCAATGGTCACTCCTTCATTGCATACAGAATCATTAAGAGCTGTCGGAGCCGGGGGAAGAGCATGCGGAGCAACCGTGATTGTTTGCGTAAGAGTGATACTACAACCTGAACTTGCCTGGGCTGAAAAATGAAAATCGGTAGTTCCGCTTAATACACCCGTTGTGAAAATTAAGGTATCACCGGTTCCCGACTGCGCAGCTCCTTCAAATACCTGAGTAGTTGAGTTTATCAACTGGTAAGTGACCCCTGGCTGCGAATTGATCAGCGCTATTTGAGCAGTACCGTTGCAGCTAACACCGGGAACCACAGCTGCCGCCAAAGCATTCGGCTGTTCCATAAGCAAGGACTGAATTTCAGCTAAGCTTAATTTTCTATCGTAAATTCTGAAATCATCAAAACCGGCATTTGAATAACCATCCGAAGCCCAGTTGCTTCTTCCGATGTAATTCACCGTTCGAACCACATTATTCGGAGTGGATTGTGCTCCCTGTGCTACCAGGTCACCGTCAATGTATAATTCCGCTGAACCATTGGAATAAACATAAGTCAATAATTCCCATTGGTTATTGGTTAAAGCCACCGTAGGGCTCGTAATTGTAGGGCCGCCAACCGTTCCGGTATAAACCTGTGCTGCAGGTCTCCCGGTGGTAAGAGAACTGATTCCTACCAGTACATTGTTGTTTTGTGCACCATTCCCAAAATCAAAAAGCCGGCTCCATGAATTATTGGAAGCTTTCCGTACCCAGGCGGAAACCGTGAAATCAGAACCATTAAAATAAACACCATCCGGAACATCCAGGTAGCCATTCGTTCCGTTGAACTGTAAGGCCGCATTTGGAGTTCCAAAACGGTCAGTTCCCGGAACAACTCCCCCGACCAGAGTTGCGTTCAACGCATTTCCACTTGCATCGTTCCCATTCCCGTTCATCCCGTAGTGGAGCACGAGCCCGTTATTCAGCGAACCTAAAACGGTTGCACTTTGCCCGATATTATTTGGAATCAAGGTATTGGGCGTAATCACGGCTGAATCCGAAACCGAACACCCGTTCAGGGAATACGTTACGGTATAAACTCCTGCTGTTGCGCTACTGCTGTTGCTGATTGATGGATTCTGAATGGTGGAAGAAAATCCATTCGGACCGGTCCATACATAACTTGCCCCGGTAATGGATTTTGCCTGCAAATTGATCGGCTCCCCGATACACACTGTTTGATTGTTCACTGCCGGAAGCAATTCCATGAAATGAGGTTTGGAACTTGTTTCTGAAATATCATTCCACTGACCGCTTTCACTTCTCAGCTCCACGAAGTCTTCATTTCCTGAATTATCCGGCTGTCCGCTCGCCCAATTGATATAGGCCGGAACCGTTCCGTCTTTCCAAACAAAAGTACCTTCCTGGGAAACGTCATTTAACCCGATGAAAACCCTGGTATCCATAACATTGTAATGGAGCAGGTGATTGACAGCAGCACTATACACGGTTGCCAGCTGTCCGTTGTTGGTTGCAGCAGTCGAATTGGCAGTTGTACCGACCGAATTTCCGGTACTGCGGTAATAGTTCTTCCCGTTCACATTCCCGATGAAATAATAAGTGGAGTTATCTGAAAAATTCCCGAGGATGCTCGTAATCGTCAGCAAACTTGTTTCATTACTGACTGCCGACATGTTTGAGCTGACCACCCGCAATTTATAATTTGTTCCGCTGTACACTCCTGTCGGTATTTCTGCATTAAAACTTCCGGATAACGCACTGCTAACCAGCGTATCCAATACAATGGGCCGGGTAAATGAACCGTCAGGCTGAGAGAGTTGAAGCGAATATACATTATCCGACTGGATGTTTCCAACAACACTAAATGACAGAGCTACCTCGTCTCCGGCACAAAATGCAGTTGCATTAATCGAATTAACTGCAATTCCCGGTTGATTTTCTGCAAATAATGCATTGATTTCATCTGTTGTAACTACCCGAGAATAAATCCGTAAATCATCCAGATGCCCCTTCATCCATTCCGTGCCTGCCTGACTTAACACATGTCCGCCGATATTGGTTGTATTGGAATTTGTTCCAAGGCTGTAATTGCCGGTGAACGAAGAAACCAGCGCGCCATCCAGGTAGATTTTCATTTCTGTTCCGCTCCCTGTGATGACAAGGTGCCGCCACGTATTATAAAACGGGCTGGTCAAGTTGATATTAACCGTGGCACTTACCGGATGGTAGACCACCAGTCTGTTAGGAGAGAGCGCATAACCGACCTCCAATAAATTATCCTGTCCGAAAATGTTCATTGCACTGCTTGAATAACCCGAAGCAATGGAAAACCAAAAACTGATGGTATACTCACTCCTGTTACTCAGCAAGGGTGTGCCAAATGTCATTTTGGACTGACCGTTCTCTCCCAGGAAGCGCATCGCTCCCGGAAAATTCAAAAATCGATCGGCTCCTATAAAGGTTTGGGTAGTTCCCGGCGAATTGACCGCGTGATTAGTATTCCCGCTTTGATCACTGCCATTTCCGTTCAACGGTAAATAAGCAATCAGTCCGCTATCCAGGTCGACCTGTGCAAAACTGATCCAGCTCATGCAAAAAAAACAAATACACATCCATGCAGTGCGCTGCATAGCCGGGTTCTTTTTTGCAATTTGGCCTGTTAATTTTACTTTCTTCATGATATACAATTTTAAGGCATTTTATACACCTCAAAATTCAGTAAATGTTATTCTACGGGCGTTTACTCATGTTGCAATGATGTGTAATTCTGTTGAAAAACAACTTAAAACACGGTGGTTTGCACTACATCAGCAGGTATCGGATAAAAAACAAACTTTCTAATGATGGGTTTTCGGCAAATTTCAGAAACAAATTTACAGGTATTTACTTCTACCTGTCTTTTCGTTTAATCGCTTTCATTTTGAAATGCCGATTTAGCTTTAATTTCAGCACGGTTACTTTTAAAAGTCGCACCAGCAAAAGCCATAAAAAGTAATTGTGCAACAAGCATCCAATATGTTGTCACCCACATTCCGATTCCTAAATCTCCAATATGCCGGTTATTTACCATCAGAACCAAGTTATTGTGAATTACATCCGTTGTTATGATGATTAAGACCATCAGAATCCCGGCTTTAGGCCTTACTATTAAAAGTAGTGCAGCAGCGATGTCCAAAAAAGCCAGGCTATCCCAAAACAATGTGGAGAAAAAAGCAGTATCCGTTTGCCGTGAATACATTCCATTTTCACAAATCCATTTGATATGGGTCACCGCACCGGCTATCATACAGATCGCTTGAATGATTAAAATGATTTTCGTTTTTGTATGGAGTTTTTTAAAAATCTTCATTTCGTCTATTCGTGGGCTTTGCAGCTAACTAACTACCACTCACTTGCTTTTGACGAATATAACTGATTTTCCTGCTTGACCAGCTTTTAATCCTTATATGCTTCCCTGAAAGGAAAAGAGCATGCTTGTTTATTTTCATCCCTTAGCTTCTTGTATTTGTGCAGAGTAGCGTTCGCCAACAATTTTGATTGTTGCCGGCGCAGCATTTATTTTGCTTAATTCATCGGTGGTCAAAGCGACGTTAACAGCACCAATATTCTCTTGTAAATGATGCGTGAAAACAGTTATGCTGAATCCCAGAATGTGTTCTTGATCCGGTTTTTCTTTTGATGACCTGAATGAATGAAACCACAGTCCTATGAGTGACTGAACGAAATAATTTCATCAGGCATGCACTACTTTCAGGGTTTCATAAACTAGAAAAGCAGGCCAAACCAGAGCTTTCAGAAAACCAACCACTCCCATCCAGAATCCTGTTGCTGCTGAAATGTAATAAACTGCGGCACCGATCAGGCCCAAGCCATAGACGGCACTATGAGGTGCATTTTGCTTTATTTTTTCTTTCATGATCTTCAACTTTTTTTTGCAAGTTCACTAAAAAATGGGTTCTCCAATATGATACTCATACTGTCAACAGATGATAATGGTCATACCTG
>CAMLDR010000282.1 GCA_946478775.1 uncultured Flavobacteriales bacterium | reverse complement strand
CATTCAAAAGGATTGGAAATCATCTCCATTGGGTATGAAGCAGCAGATTCTTTTGAAGAGCAGGCGAAGAAAATACTCACGTTGAAACAACGCAAAAACCTGGAATTCACTTTTCTGGTAGGTGGAAAGGCTTCCAAAAGTATTGCTTCCGAACAGTTTAAAATGTTGAATGAAGTCATTTCCTTTCCAACATCCATTTACATCGGGCGGGACGGAGAAGTAAAACGCATTCATACCGGATTCAACGGCCCTGGAACAGGAGAAGTATACGCGGAATACGTTAATAAAACAAACGCATTGATAGAATCCCTCCTGGGAATTACCGGTTCAAAGTAAGCCGTTTCGAAGCATCCGCTACTTCCCAGGCAACAAAGAAAACCAGTCGTGCTACTTTTTCTACTTTCGGGAAAATGATCTTTTCCACATCGTCTGTCGGCTGATGGTAATCTTCATGCACTCCACTGAAGTAAAAAATAACCGGAATATCGTGCTTTGCAAAGTTGTAATGGTCTGAGCGGTAATAGAATTGGTTCGGGTCAGACAAACTATTGAATTTATAATCCAGTTTCAATTGGGTATACTTTGTATTTGCACGTTCATTGGCATTGTGCAAATCGTCACTCAACATATTTGAACCTATAATATAGATGTAATTCGTATCTTTTTCATGTCCGATGTCGTTTCGGCCGATCATATCGATGTTTAAATCAGCAACCGTATTTTCCAAAGGAATAACCGGATGTGAAGAATAATAATCCGAACCAAGCAATCCTTTTTCCTCCCCGGAAACGGGCATGATCAAAATGGAACGTTTCGGTCCTTCGCCATGCTTCTTTGCTTCCATAAAAGCTTCAGCCAGTTCCAGCAAGGCAACAGTTCCGGTTCCGTCATCATCCGCTCCATTGTATACAACTCCTTGATCTACGCCGATGTGATCATAATGCGCCGAAATCACCACAACTTCTTTTGACAATACGGGATCGCTTCCTTCTATATATGCCAATACATTGGAGCTTGTCAGTCTTTCCTCCCGGGTGTTCAATTCCCCATTCAATATAAACAAGGGTTTCGGGTGCTCGGTTTCTTTGAATTTCCCTTTTCCAAATAAATAATTGGTTGACTTATTCTTCAAAGAAAGCATGGCTGAGTCCTTTACAAACAGGATCGGAAATTCATCTTTCTTCTTTTCATCTGCCAGGTACATGGTTTTTGTGGTAACATAATGTTCCATGTATTCATAAAGTGTCCCGTATTTCTCTGAAACCAGGATAATTCCTTTGACGTTCTTTGGTAATTGCTTCTTCAAAACAGAAACTTCTTTTCGAACTTCCATGCTTTTCATAGTGTAAATAACGTAACACGGCTTTTCTTCGATCTTCGGTAATTGTTCCACGCTGTAAACTGGCAGCTTATCCAAAGTTGTTTTTGATTTACATCCGTAATAAATAAAATCCGTTTTGAACTGAAACGATTGATCATTCAAAGACATCGTTCCTCCCGGCGTACTTTCAATTACATCAAAGTGTTGTTCATAACCCGACATTCCAGGCGCAAAAGAACAACCCAGTTTTTGAAAATAGGTGCTCAGAAATTCAGCTGTCATCTTCTGGCCTTCTTTCCCGGTTTCACGTCCCAGGTAACTATCCGAAGATAAAATGGTCAGGTTCTTTTTCAGATCCGATTCATTAATATAAGTACTATACTTTTTTGCCACATCCGTTTGCTGAGAAAAACAAACACACAAAACACTTGAAAATAATAAACTGGTGAGGTACTTCATAATTTTTAAATTGAAAATGTAAAAACGCTTGTGCTAAAGCTCTTCACCTGTGCGAAACGCTACGGTGGAGCAGGGTCAGCGAAGGCGCATGGAGAATTGAAAAGTGAAGAATTGTTTTAATCTTTCAATTCTCCATTATCAACTTTATTATAAAGGAATCTTTTCAACTCTCTTCTGGTGTCTCCCTCCTTCAAACGCAGTATTCCAGAAGATATCCACCATTTCCAATGCTTCTTCCACGGAAACAAAACGGGCCGGTAATGTCAAAATATTTGCATCGTTGTGTTCACGGGCTAATTGTGCTATTTCTTTTTTCCAGCAAAGAGCTCCACGAATTCCCTGGTGTTTATTAACGGTCATATTAATACCGTTTCCACTTCCGCAGATCACGATTCCCTTGGAACCTTCATTTGCTTCCACATGATCAGCTACCGGGTGACCAAAATCCGCATAATCAATGCTCTCTTCACTGTAACATCCGTAATCCTTTACCTGGTAACCAAGTGATTCCAAATGTTTAATAACTTCTGACTTCAATTGAAATCCTGCATGGTCTGCTCCGATCGGAATGATTTGTGACATAATACTGAAAGTTTTGTCAAAGTTAAGGCTTATCAACAAATGGAACAATCAATTAACAATAAGAAAAAATACCGGCTCCGGAAGTACTGATTTTGTTGGAAATATAAAAAGGAGTTTTACACAGGGTTCACATTCAAATTGTCAATATCTGTTGGAAAGATTCAATAACTATTTCTAGGAAATTCAAACTATTTGATCATATGTACAAGTTTTTGAATTGAGCATCTAAAAGTTTGTCCAAATTATCGCTCTTTTATCACCACGTTAAACACATATTAACATCCTGAAAAGAAACTATTTTATCCACATGAACAAATCGGGTTGAATTGTTCATATCTGCGTAAAGTCTTGTTACAGAACTTCAAAATAACCAATTGCATTGTCAATAAATCGATCGAAACAACTCATAAGTTTAAAAAACGAATCTTTTCATGGAAAGTTTTACACGAATTAACACCCCTAATAGATATAATAGATTTCTTTATTTAAAATCTTTTTATTTCTATTTATTTGTTTTCGCTCATTTTGAAGACTAATTTGCACAATTCATAGTTAAAGTTTATATTCGAATAGACGAACGAAAGGTAAGCGTCTACTAAATAATTAGATCAGATAGTAATTAACCATCAAAATTAATTACTTTTGACTCCAAAGCTGTAAAGAATGACGAAGGCTAATGTATTAGTTGTAGAAGATGAATTCATTGTTTCGAAGGATATCCAATCCAGTTTGAAAAAGCTTGGTTATCATGTTGTTGGCGCAGCTCCATCGGGTGAAAAAGCACTTGAATTACTGCAAGCAAATCAACCGGACATCGTCCTGATGGACATCATGCTGAAGGGTGAAATGAACGGAATTGAAACAGCAGAAATTGTCCGAAATCAGTATTCCATTCCGGTGATTTATTTAACCGCTTATGCGGATGAAGCAACGTTATCAAAAGCAAAAGTTACCGAACCTTACGGTTATATTTTAAAACCTTTCAAAGAAATCGATTTACACACATCGATTGAAATGGCACTTTATAAACACAAGAAGGAGCAGGAGGTGGAACGTGAGCGTGACATGCTTTACTCCCTGGTGGAAAACAAAGAAAAAGATTCTCTCAATGAATTCATTTTCGTAAAGTCCAACAGCAAGCTGGTGAAATTGAATATGAACGATATTTATTTCATCGAAGCCTTGAAAGATTATGTGGTTATTAACACCAATGAAACGCGATATACCATCCATTCCACCATGAAGGATATCGAAACAAAATTGGGTACAGACCAGTTTATCCGCGTTCACCGCTCGTTTATCGTTCGTTTGGATAAAATTGCATCCATCGATTTCCCGAACCTGCAATTGGAAAATGACCGTAAACTCATTCCTATCGGCGGCTCATACAGGGATGAATTGACAAACCGGATCAAAATGCTTTAAGCATAGGCAAACAATTGGCTATTTCTTAAGTACCTTTCCCTCAATAGATTGTTGTCTATACATATTTTGTTTGGAACGGTATCGAATTATTCATTAGCATTGGTAAAAATTGCTCGCTTATGAAGTTTCGTCTACTCACCGTTGTATTTTTTTCAATTGGCTTGGCAGCGGCCCAAAATAACACAAACAGAATGCTGCACGTAAAATTTCAGGATGGAACGGCAGTGTATGCCCGGGACGGAGAATTGGTTTCTGAATTTGGAAAATT
>CAMLDR010000281.1 GCA_946478775.1 uncultured Flavobacteriales bacterium | reverse complement strand
ACATATTGTTAAGGGTGTTACCACTCAATTGTCCGGTATTTGCAAGCGTAATTTGAGTCCCATCAGGGCACTCTAACACGATCCGGATATCTGCCAGACTTGTCCCGTTACATCCAATTCCAGGCATCACTGAAAGGCTGTTAATACAAACACTTTGTATTTGTCCTGCAAGAATTGTTGGACTGTTTAATCCGGTAATATTGATGTTCATATCGGCATCAATTGCTCCGGGAGCTGACGGAATGAAAGGCGGAAAGCCAGGGAAAAAAGGTGTTCCTACGATTCCACCCAATTCATTGTTTTCATAAGTTTCAATTCCTCCCGGATCCAAAATAATTTGACCGGTGCCTGAAATCGTGGAGCAATCTCCTAAACAAAGTGTTGCAGGACTTGCAGAAACATTTACATCGTAAACAGGAGGGACAACGGTAACAGTAATCGTAGTGGTACAAACCTGTCCGGTCCCGGTTGTAATTTGAGCCGTATAAGTGGTGGTGGTGGTTGGAGTAACTGCGTTTGGATTTACTCCTCCCGGATTTCCCACGCCATAAGAATAGCCGTCGTGAAGCCATTCCACTTCTGCGTTAATATCGTTTTGGAAGATTTGTACATTGTCAATTCCCCAGTGGTCATAATCTGCTCCCGAATCTGCAATCTGATGCCAGCGGATAAGGGTATTTGCAGTAATTGCAGCCGGAGGCAGGGCAAAGCACCAGTTATTCCAGTTTGTCAATTGCGGATCATTTCCACCGTTGGGATCAAAATAATGGATATCTATCCAAGTGGTACCACCATCAATGGAGTATTGAAGAAAAACACCCTCGTCCGGCTCGTCCGGTCCTTCACACGGAGAATTGTCACCTTGTTCTGCAAAAAGCAGATCGAAACAAATGGATACTCCTGCTGTTGCAGCAAGTAAGTTGTAGGGTGATGAGGTCAATGTTCGGGGTACGCTGGTATTAGCTCCCATCCACGCATGTGGTGTTCCGTCTACTCCCGCGGGCGAGCAGGGGTTATTGAAATTGGTAGATCCGGGAGTTGCTCCCCAACCAGTACCGAAATTGCTGGTATTGAATGTTTCATTCAATACCATTTGCCCGGTGGAGGAACCAAAGGCAGATAAGCTGACAGACTGACCACAGGTAATTGTAGTTGCACTTGCAGAAGCGTTGATGTCACATTGTGCAAGAATTTTAGAATAGGGGATTAACGCCAGGTAACTAAATAGCAGTAGTTTTTTCATGGATGAATTTTTGGAAATAATTGGAGAAAAAATCCGGTAAGTGGAGCTTACGGGATAAACTTAATCCGGGACACCAAAAAATAAATCGTACTAAAAAAGTGTTCTCGTAATTGCATGGGAGAGAGCTGCAATACGTAAAAAAAGCTGCAGACGAGTGTTGCTGCTGTTTAAATACAGAAATATAGCCCATTGCGGTAGCAGTAAGCTTTTTAGTAGTAGACTCCATTAATTAGTGTCTTATAGTAAGTTCACCAAATTAACGAAGATTTTATATAAAAGGATGCCTCGTGTATTTTATTTAACAAAAAACATTGAAAAAAAGACAAAATTCACCCTATAAACCTAGTCGGGATTTTAAGTCGCTGTAGGAGGAACGTGAGATTGGAATGCTCGTGCCACTTTTTAGAATGGCTACATAGCTGTTTTTCTCGTAGGATTCAATTTTAGTCAATTCGTTGACATTTAAAATATAGGAGCGATGAATCCGAATGAACTGATCTTTTGGCAGCACTTGTTCAAAGTGATTCATGGTCTGCTTTTTCAGAATGTATTTTTTCCCCTGGTAGATCTTCACATAATCATCATATGCTTCAATGTAGTCCACATCATCGATTGGAATGATCTTGATCTCTGTTCCGTCTTTTACGACTATTCGATTTTGCTCATGAATAATCTGAAGGGGAATATCCCTTTTGGGATTATTCATCAATTCAGCATGCTTTTTTTTACTGATCGCAGAATCAAAGCGTTCTTCCGAAAACGGCTTCAATAAATAATCCAGTGCATTGACCTCGAAAGCTTTTAAGGCGAATTCATCGAATGCTGTGGTGAAAATAACAGACGGGGTTTCGGAAAGTAATTCCAATAATTCAAACCCATTGATCTTTGGCATTTGAATATCCAGGAACAGTAAATCGGGTTTCACTTCAGGAATTAACTTCAGCGCCTCAAATCCATCATTTGCTTCTCCTACCAGGACAATGTCCGTATGCTTCTGTAAATGTTTTTTAACGACTTCTCTTGCCAAAGGTTCGTCGTCTACTATGAATGCCTTAATCATTTTGGAATCAGAATTTTAGTAATGAATAGTTTCTCTTGTTTCTCGGTTGTTAGTAAGTCGTATTGATTAAAAAGCAGCATCAGCCTGCGCTTGATACTGGTAAGTCCAAAGCCTTTCCCCGTTTTGTATTGTGTGAAATCAGAATCGAATGGGTTTCTGACTTCGATGAGCAGCCCATTGTCCTGATGTTTTACTCCAACGTAAATAGTGACTTCGTCTGTGGAACCATACAGTCCGAATTTGATTGCATTTTCTATAACCGGCTGTAATAAAAGTGGTGGAACGAGGGTTTTCATACAGCCTTCATCAATGTCGAACGCTGTTTTTAAACGGTGTCCGAAACGGATTTTCTCGATTTCCAAATAGCGTTTTACCTGCTCAATTTCTTCCGAAATAGGAATTAATGTTTGAATGTCTTTGCGTAAAGTTCCCCGTAAAAAGTCGCTCAGCAGTAAAATCATTCGATTGGCTTCCTTCGGATTTATTTCCGTTAAAGCCCCGATCGAATTCAAGCTGTTGAATAGGAAGTGAGGCTGCAATTGCTGGTGGATATTGTCCAGCTCTGCTTTGGTTAAAGCACGTTCCTGTTCGATCAGCTGCTGGTGTACCTGGGACTGGATTTGCTGATTTTTGTTAATCCACCAATACAAACTCACCGAAACGAGCAGGAAGAAGACTATAATGGCACGCGGACCTTCAAAGGGGCGAATGTACTCAGCCCAGCGCTCATTTCCCAGTACCAGTTTGAAAGCACTGTTAATTAGCAGTTGATAGATTCCTGTTAAAACCAACGTGAGTCCGAAGTTGGAAAAATTGACCGGTTTTTTTGCGTGTGAATAGGTTTGGATGAAGTAAAGTATCTGGGAAATAATTGAAATGATCAAGCCTGAAAAAAGCGCATCTTTCCAGGCTATGTCAATTGGAAAATGATTAACCAGCAATAAAAAGAACAGGACAAGACTTGCGATCACCGTCCAAACGATGAATAGGATCTGCACTTTTGTACTGGTTCTTAAAAACATCCGGACCTATTTACTGAAACTGTTTACTTCAATTCCACCGAACATACAAGTTCCTCTGAGTACCAATACTTTGGTTTCCTCACCTGCATCTCTTTGATGCTGCGGACGTTTGTCCTCAAAGGACCCGAAGATGCTGGCAACTTCCGAAATCACTTCCCAGTTGTTGGGGATCGTCAAAGTTGTTCCGCCAAACACATTGGTAACATCTACTACGATCCGTTCCTGGAAGTCTGCTTGTGAAAGGTTTACATCTGTTCCTCCGAAAAAAGACACGATATCTGCGCCTTTAAAATTTTTACTCACAACTGTTTTGGTAATTCCACCAAAGAAACTAACACTGTCAATAAAGTCGTCTTCGTTATAATTGTAAGCAGCATAGCCTCTTTTATGTGCTTCCTGGATGTGTTTCCAATTTTCTTTCGAAAAACGTTGTTTTCTGCTCTTTCCGCACTTCCTGTTTTTTGAGAAAACAATGCACAGACCTACCAAAATCAATGCACTCGGGAAAATGAGCTTGCTGTTAATTAAATGCGGATACCATTCTGCCAAGAGAAAGAGTTTACCGATAAGGATGAAAAGGTATCCGTGAAATTTCCTGAATTTGTGCTTGATCAGTATGATTACCCCGATGACGATCAGGATCATCTGCCAGCTGATTAAGTAAGAAGGGATGTCATATCCCAGTTGTTTCAAAAGGTAAATTACCCCAAAGAAAACAATGGCTAATCCACCTGCTATTTTTCCGCG
>CAMLDR010000280.1 GCA_946478775.1 uncultured Flavobacteriales bacterium | reverse complement strand
AAATCAAAATCGCAGCTAAGAACGTAGTACGTTTCAAAGCTGGTGCTGAGTTATCTGGAGCAGTTAACTAAGAACGATATTCTTTAGAGAAAAAATCCTTTCGTCTAACGGCGAAGGGATTTTTTTTGTTTCAGGCTATCCAAAGTGAACCACATAGATACAGAACACATAGAAGAGTTGGATAATGATTTAAAACAATTCAGCTCATTTAATTGAAACTTTAACTAGCGACATCAATGTTTCAATGTGTAAAAGTGTTGTCTGCTTGCAGGCAATTGGTGTAAAACTATGTGAACTATGTGCCTATGTGGTTAAATCCCCGTTCACCACCTTTCATTCACTAATCCCTACAGGTAAAGAAATAGTCTCTTTTTTCTGGTTCTAAGTCGTTCAAAATTGAATAAATTGGCACTCAGACACTGGTGCTATGACAATTAACGACAATCCTTCTCTCTACACAAACGGTCAAATGATCGTGCGCGTCGGCAGTACCGGAAACGTTTTCAATTTGTCATCCTTAAAGGAGTTTGAGCATTCCATGACTTCCAATTGTTTTGCTGTCAAATTTGTACGCAACGGGATTGAGCGCTATACCATCAATAAGCAGTCGTATACGGTTAATTCCGGCTCGTATCTCTTAATGAACGGGGGAAAAGAAGGAAAAGTCATCATTGACAGTGAAGATTTCGTAAAGGGAATGTGCCTCAATGTTTCCAACGAACTGATTGCTGAAGTGGTGGCAACCAGCCAGGCGCCAGATGCTCCATTTGCAGATCCCGGTCTATCCGATTTTTTCTATACCGAACAGTTCCTGGAGAATCAATACCAGGCCCCTCACAACTCTTTGGGAAGAAAATTGCAGGAAATCAGCGAACTGGTAAAGAACAATTTATTTTCCAATGACCTGATCGATCAGGAATTGTTTTATCAGCTTGCCGAATGCCTTGTAAACGATCAAACCCGTGTCTTTAAACAATTGCAATCCATCAAAACGGTAAAGGCGGAAACGCAGCGTGATCTTTGCAGACGTGTTTTGAGAGGGAAAGAATTCATGGATGCAGGTCTTACGGAAACAAGGACCATTGAACAAATTTCGCAAATGGCAGGAATGTCCGAATACCATTTCTTTCGCTTGTTTAAACAAATGATCGGACTTACACCCTACCAGTACATTCTGGCAAACCGACTAAAGAATGCCTCCCTACTATTAAAGGCAGATTATTCCGTTTTTGATGCAGCAATAGCATGTGGCTTTTCCGATTTATACACTTTTAGCAAAGCATTCAAAAAACACTTCGGACACTCACCTAAAGCCCATGCGCATAGCTAAGAATTAGAACCGCTCAACACCAAAATAAACGCTTTTACAGAATTTAGCAGTCTTTTACACGCAACTTCCTCCGAAATAGAACATCTTTGCTTCACAGTTCTATTTACAAAACCAATGACCGGCAAAAACTTCAACTTCATCATTCTGCTTCTTTCTTTTTTCGCAATGCTATCCTTTCAGTTTACTTCAGCCCAAACAGTTGTTGTAAAAGGGAAAGTCACCGGTATTGATCCGCAGTTACCTCCTGTGGTGCGCTTGTGCAGCGCTGCCGATTCGTCATTAGTAAAAGCCGCGATCAGTGATTCATTGGGAAACTTCGAGATTGAACTCACAAAAACGGGTACGTTTCTCATTATCATTGATCAATTGGATTATCAGAAATACATCAGCCAGGTATTTGAAGTGGCCGCAGGTTCATCCGTGATCGAATTACCGGCAATTGCTCTAAGTGTTCCCGTGACGAAATTAGACGATGTAGTGATTACGGTCAAAAAACCATTCATAGAGCGCAAAATTGACCGGGTAGTTGTAAATCCGGACGCACTAGTCGGAAGTTCGGGGACAACGGTTTTGGAATTACTGGAAAAAGCTCCTGGTGTAACAGTTGATTTCAATGGAAATATTTCGCTGAAAGGAAAATCAGGGGTTCAGATCTTTATTGATAACCGGCCAACCTATATGTCACAGGAAGATCTCGCCGGATACCTGCGCTCACTGCCGTCAAACCTGGTAGCTTCTATTGAGATTATGACCAATCCGCCTGCAAAATACGATGCTTCCGGAAATGCGGGAATTATCAATATCATTCTGAAAAAATTAAAGGAAAAGGGATTCAACGGGGGAATAACGCTCAGCTACGGCCAGGGAAGGTATTACCGCACCAATAACAGTTTCAATTTCAATTACCGGGTGAATAAAGTCAACCTGTTCTCCACACTTGGCTGGAGCGAAAACAATTCGTACCAGGACCTGACGATCAATCGCTATTACTTCACTCCATATGGACAGCCCAGTTCTTCATTTTTGCAACAGTCATACATCAAAAGACAACATAGCGGAAGATCGGCAAAGATTGGAATGGACTGGTATGTCAGTAAAAAATCGACCATCGGAGTGGTGTTTTCCGGGTTTTACAATCCATCCAAAACCACACACGACAGTCAGGCATCTATTTTAGCAGCTGATAATTCGGTGGCATCCCTGGTTTCCGCTTACACAACAGCCAAAAACCACTGGTATAACGGAAGTGCTAACCTCAATTACACCTGGAAAATAGACAGTTTGGGAAAAGAACTTTCAGTGAATGCGGATTATATCCGTTACACCTCCAGCCAGGACCAAACACTGGATAACCAAGTCAGAACAACGGATGGAACTCCTGTCAGCGCTTTAAACCTGTCATCTTCCCTTCCTGCAGATATTGATATTAAAACCGCTAAAATTGATTATTTCCATCCCTTAAAACGGAACAACCGCCTGGAATTCGGTGTAAAGACTGCCTTTGTCAGCACAGACAATACCGCGGATTTCTACGATGTCGTGAATGGGACAAACGTACCGAATTACACCTTTTCAAATCGCTTTTTATACAAAGAGAACAACAACGCAGCTTATGCCAATTACGCACAGGAATGGGGAAAATTCGGTATGCAGCTGGGGTTGCGTTTCGAAAGCATCCAAATGAATGGGAATCAATTGGGAAATCTCTTGGTAAGCGATTCCAGCTTTTCGCGCAGGTATAACAGCCTTTTCCCGACCGCTTATTTTTCCTATTCTCCGGACAGTTTAAAGAACCACCAGATCGGTATGTCATTCGGAAGAAGGATTGATTATCCGAACTACCAGGATATGAATCCTTTCACTTACCCCATGGATGCCTATACCTATTATGCTGGAAATCCGTATTTAAAACCAACCTTCTCGTATAATTTTGACATCACTTATTCCTATAAAAGCATCATTTCCGTAACGGTAGATTACAGCATAGTTCACAACCTGATCAATGAAACCAATGAGCAGGTAAACAATATTTATTACAGCAGACCGGGGAATTACGGAAACCAAACAGCTTACGGAATTAGTCTCAGCGGAGAGTTTAACCTGGCAAAATGGTGGACCGTTCAATATTATTCGGAACTGAAGAACATCGGTTACAATACTTCCATTTACGATCAACCCCTGGTGGAAAACCGCTGGTATTGGTATGTCGGTCCTGCTTTCCGCTTTACCATTACACCCAAATTGGCAGCAGATCTGGCAGGATCCTATCAAACACGTATTTTATCCGGACAGTTCCTCACCATTCCCGTCGGATCGATCCGGGTTGGACTGGCATACAAAATCCTGAAGGACCAGGGTTCCGTTAAATTAAATTTATCGGATATGCTTTACACAAACCAGCCGGGCGGGGATATTCGTAACATCGCGAACTCCAAAGCAAATTGGTTGAGCAAGCTGGACACGCGTGTTCTAACCCTTAGTTTTACCTACCGTTTCAGCAAAGGAAAAGCATTGAACGAACGTCAGTCCGGTGCTTCCGACTCAGAGAAACAGCGGGTGAACGCCAATTAAACTAATTACTAATTACCAGTTTCTAATTACCAATTGGATCATTAATAATCAGTAACAGCCAATTGTACTTGATTTTAAATATCCTGAATGAATAATTTTGCGGTCTTTTAAAATCTGCATTCGTAATTCGTAATTCGTAATTCGTAATTCGTAATTCGTAATTCGTAATTCG
>CAMLDR010000279.1 GCA_946478775.1 uncultured Flavobacteriales bacterium | reverse complement strand
GATTTCATGAATACCATGAAGTTTCTGTTGAATTTAGAGCCAAGAATTGGAAATGGTTAGAATTTCGGACGAGCAAGTTGATTTTATTCTTCATGAAATTGAAGCGCGTGGGGTTACTATTGAAGATCTGCAGTATAACCTACTGGATCACATGTGCTGTATTATTGAGAATGAAATGTCTGAAACAGACAACTTTGACCAGTTCTTTCAAGGGCTCTTGCCTCGATTTTTCAACGACAACTTGCGTGAAATTCAGGAGGAAACAGAATTGTTATTAACCTTCAAACATTTTTACGCCATGAAAAAGACATTAAATATTTCAGGACTTTTATCTGCAAGTTTTACCCTGTTGGGATCAGTATTAAAAGTCATGCATTGGCCTGGTGCCGGAATTAGCATTGTATTAGGGGTTGCTTTTTTTACCCTCATTTTTCTACCACTGATGATCGCCCTTAAATTCAGGGACGAAGGAACCAAAACAGATAAATTGGTTCTCAGTTTCGGGTTTTTAGTAGGAATTGTTACCTCTTTGGGATTTTTATTCAAACTGATGCGTTGGCCCGGTGCGAACATGCTGATGCTTTCAGGTCTGGTATCATTTACCTTCGTGTATGTTCCGATCTATTTCTTCACCCGTGTTAGAAGACCGGAACTGCGATTCAATTCAACCGTTAATTCGGTGTTGATGATGGCATGCGGAGGCTTGTTGTTTGCGATGTACAACCTGGGATATTCCACGAGAGTAGAAGAGTCTTCCCGGCAAGCCTACCGTTTACTAAATGAAGAAGTTCAGAAAATGGACCAGTCAAGAGTTGTTTCTGTCAACCAAACGGATGTAAAAGCATTGCAAAAACAAGTAAAACTGCTGAACGGGGAGATCATTGAGTTAAAGTCTCTGATTATTCGAAGTTCTGCTAAAATGACGCAGCAGGAATACGAAGCAACTTCAGAAGAGGATGCTTATGGAAAATTGCCGAAAGAAGAAGCAATGATGCATGTTTTAAATGCTTCCATGAAAAGTAAATGGGAAAAGATTTGCCGGATGACGGAAGAAGTTAACGGAAGACTAAAAGCTGCTTATCCTGAACAAAAAGACCTGGTTTTTGAGATTAATTCCATTGACCTGGCATCGAATACTACAAAAATCGCATTGCAAAACCTGACATTGATACAGATGCACTTGCGCCTATTGAAATTAATCGCCGGCTGAATCAACTAACTGGTTGAGTGCAGTTAAACAAAGCAGAGAGAGGAATTTAAATTAGTTCCTCTCTTTTTATTTTGCAGTTTTGATTATTTCAATAAGGGTCCGTACTGAGCCACTTTTTCTTTATTTCCGGCCTGCTCATAAGATATAATCATTAATCTCAGTGCGTTGACATTCATAGAGTCTTTGGTGTAAATCGTTTCAAATACCTGTCCGGCTTTTTCATAATTTGCCGCGGCTCCATAGCTGTTCCCCAGGTTAGAAGCCATTTCGGTGTCTCCCGGAAATTTTTGAAGTCCTTCATTAAAAACAGTAATGGACTGTTCATATCGCTTTAAATTGAATAAGGAAATTCCGTATCGTTTGTAATGGGAACCGGAAATCTCTTTCCATTGGATTCCTTTTTTGAATGCATCGACGGCTTTATCATAGCGCTTTAAGGCAAAATAAGCATCTCCTAAATTAGCAAAAAGGGAAGTGTCTTTCGGATTCAGATCGATGGCTTTTTTAGTAGATAGAACGGATTGATCGAATTGTTTTAACCGGTAATAAACCACCCCCAGGTTCGTATAAGATCCGGCATCCATAGAATCAATGGAAATAGCTTTTTTGAAACTGGAAACAGCAAGCTGCCATTCCTGTCGGAGGATGGTTGAATCGCGCTCTTCACTGTTCATTTTCACAACTCCATAATTGAACTGCACGCGCGAACTGTTCGGACTGTTTTGAATATCTGCTGTGAAAAGAGTGGTATTGGATTCCCAGGCGCTGTTGCGTTGAATGGTATGAACAGTGAAGACGATTCCAATCAATGCTGAAACCAGGAGAGCTCCTGATTGCAATTTTTCAGTGTGTTGAGCCTTAAATAGGGTGAACATACCGATAACAAGAGCCAGAATGATTCCCAAAGAAGGCGCGTAAATAAGTCGATTGGCATAAGTTGTTCCGATCAAAGAAAAAATATTGCTGACCAAAGCAATTGAAATGAAAAAGAAGAGGATACCAAAAGCAATTTCGGGTTTTGATTTACGAGTTCTGATGATGATCAGTGTCGATAGAACTAATACCAGGATGGTTAAGATTACAGGAAATGAAGTGAAATTTAAGCAAGGGATCTGATTATAGGAATAATCATAGCTTAGGTTATATGTAGCAATGGTTTCGAGCAAATAGCGGCCTAAAATACCGATTCCTGTGGCAACCCGTGACCCACCCTCACACGCAATCAATGAATTGTCGTAATAAGTGTACTGGATGGGAGCAGCAGGATCCGAGTGGATCACAAGCTGGTGTAAAACGAGCCAGATTCCCGAAACAACGATCAACGGGAACAGTTTTTTTGAAACAGAAACAACCGATTCTTTTTTCATCATCCAAAAGTAAAGACCTAAAATGGGCAGGTACATAATTCCTGCTTCTTTGGACAATAAGCATGCGAAAAATAAAAGAGCAGTCTTCAGCATATCGACTGGTTTACCGCTTCGTACTTTCAATAAGCTTAAAAAGGTGAGGAGAAAGAATAAGAAACAGAGAATTTCATCCCGGCTTTTGATATTGGCTACTACTTCGGTATGACTTGGATGGGCCATGAAAATAAGCGTGATCGCAAAGGAAACCCAAACAGAATAGGTGGGAAGTAATTTTAATAAGAGCTTAAAAAGTAACCCAATCGTAAGGGCGTATAGAAGGACATTGACGAAATGATGGATCGCCGGATTATTAGGAGAAATTGCCCATTCCATTGCGAACATCATCATGGATAGCGGGCGATACAACCCTGCATTGGCATCCCAAAAACCTTTCCAGTAAAAAGTAGAGAATAGATCAGGGATCCCACCGAAACCTTCCTGAACAAACCGGTTGTTTTCAATGACAGCTAAATCATCTAGCACGAAGCCGTATTGAATGGTAGACCCAAAGAGTAAAAATGCAGCAACAGACAGCATCCAAAAAAGCCTGCGCCGGATTACATGCGAGTTGTCAACGGATGGAATGACTGCAGACATTTTTTGAGAAGACTGCTTAGTGGAAGAAGTGTTTTTTTTGGACATATCGTTGCGAATTTAGGGTTATTTGTCATTGTTCATGCCAGTGAAACAAAAAACAGGGAAAACCCGGAGTTCATCGGAAAGTTTATAAAATAAAAGCGGCGGTCTCATGAACCGCCGCTTTCTATTTTTTTAGGGCAAACTATTGTTTAACCAATCGTTCGGTATGATTCCCCGAATTTGTAATGATATTAACCAGGTATACTCCTCTTTCTAATGCTTCAGTTGAAAGCACTTCTCCGGATTGAATACGATCCAGGATCATAACAGTTTTTCCTTGAGCATCATAGATCACAACAGACGCTTCATTGACACCTGTAAAAGTGATTGAAACGTAATTTTGTGCAGGGTTAGGAGTTAAAACTACTCCAAGCGAAGTGTTCTTTTCATCCAATCCTACATTGTCAATCACCACACAGTTGGATGTGTCCGAACAGTTTGTTGCATTCGTAACAATCACTGCATAAGTTCCGTTTGCGGTAGCCGTGAAAGTTTGAGCTGTTGCGCCGGAAATCGGAGTATTCGTTGTACAGTTAATCCACTGGTAAGCGGTACCTGCAGAAGCTGTAACCGTTGCATCTCCGTTATCTGTTGCAGTAGCTGTTGGGTTACTGTTTACCGTTAAGTTTAACACCAAAATAGAGTCACAACCGTTTACATCCGTTAAAGTATCCGAATACATTCCTGTAGAAGTATACTCCAATCCTGTTTGAGCCCACGTGTAAGATTCACAAACAGTAACAGACTCTGAAGCAGAAGATCCTCCGATTGTCAAATTCAAAGTGACAATCGAATCACAACCAGCAGCATTTGGAATCGTATCAACATAAGCTCCTGAAGCCGTGTAAGTCATTCCGTTTTGTGCCCATGTATA
>CAMLDR010000278.1 GCA_946478775.1 uncultured Flavobacteriales bacterium | reverse complement strand
CCAAATGCAGGAAAAAGCACGCTGCTTTCTGTTTTATCCTCAGCAAAACCCGAAATTGCAGACTATCCGTTTACAACCCTCAGACCAAACCTGGGAATTGTAAAGTACCGCGATTATCGCTCGTTCGTAATGGCGGATATTCCCGGAATTATTGAAGGAGCCCACGAAGGGAAAGGTCTTGGATTACGGTTTTTACGCCATATTGAACGCAACTCGTGTTTACTTTTCATGATTCCGGCAGATGCAGATGATATACACCAGGAATACAAATTATTGCTGAATGAATTGAAACAGTACAATCCGGAATTATTGCATAAAGAGCGCTTGCTGGCAATAACGAAATCCGATATGCTGGACGATGAATTGCGTGAAGCAGTGAGCAAGGATCTGCCTAAAATACCTTACGTCTTTATTTCTTCCGTTGCCCAACAGGGATTAACGGACCTGAAAGATTTGATTTGGAAGCATCTGAACCATGTTTGAGTACCTGGAATCCATTGACAGAAGTATTGTTCTAACAGTGAATGGCTGGAATACGCCTTTCTTAGATCAGTTTTTCTGGTATGTCACCAAGACGGCAACGTGGATTCCATTTTATATCCTGCTTCTGTATCTGATATGGAGGAATTACGGGATTAAAACCGCCCTTTTATTCCTGGGGATGGCTGTGCTGATGATTGCTGTTGTGGATAGTACGACCACCTTTTTTTTCAAGGACACCATTATGCGCTACCGTCCGTCTCACAATCTGACCCTGGAGAAAGACCTGCATTACTATATGGAAGACGGGCACACCTACCTGGGTGGTAAATACGGCTTCTTTTCCTCTCATGCATCCAATAATGCGGCTTTAGCCTTGCTTGCTTGGTTTTTCCTGCGTAAGTTCTATCCGAATTTAAAATGGATCCTGATCTTTTGTGTGGCATTGATCGGATTGAGCAGGATGTATTTAGCCATGCATTATCTTTCCGATGTGCTCTGCGGCGTTATTTGGGGAATTCTATGGGCTTTTGTATTTTGGAAGGGGTATCAGCGTTTTTTCGCAAATAAACCGGCGTCGGAATGAATGTGTTTTATATCTTTTTGGGTGGTGGAATCGGCTCCTTGCTGCGTTTTGGGGTAAGTCTTTTGGTACTTAAATTCCCGAAATCCGTATTTCCTGCTGCAACGTTGATTTCCAATCTGACAGCTTCGTTACTGGTAGGTTTGTTTTTAGTTGCGATGATGAAAATGAAGCCGGTAAATGCTGAAGCTTTCCATGCCTTCTGGATTATTGGAATTTGCGGCGGATTCAGTACTTTTTCGACCTTTGCCAAAGAGAACCTGGAATTGATGGAGCGGGGACAGTGGTTGATTGCCATTTTAAACATCCTGATTTCCGTAAGTTTCGGGATTGCAATGGTTTATCTGGGGAGGAAGCTTGCTTAGAACTTGAAATTAAAAGAAGTAGAGACGCGATTAATCGCGTCTCTACTGTTTACTGAATCTTTCCTATTGACTACGCAACAGGTATTAATCTTTTGATTCGTTCCTCCAGTTCAGCCCGCTTCTCCACAAATTTGGACAGGTCCACCGATTTCATTTTGAGTTTGATCTGAATTTCCCTGAACTGATGCGCATATTCATAGCTCAGACGCCATAAAACAGGAATCAGGAAGTAATACAAAATACCCAAAGACCAATGAGGCAAGTACCAGCTTGTAACCCAAATAATGATAGGAATATTGTAGATAGAACCAATAAACTTTGCCATCATCATTTTTACCGAGCCCCAAAACACCTTGCGTTTCATGATCTTTTCCGTAATCTTTTTGGATAGGATATAAGGAATAAAACCATGAATGAACCCAACGATTGCAAAGGGCCACATCAAGATCAAATAGAACCAGTTATTCATCGTACTAACCAATTCCGGATGCTGTCTGCCAATGACAAAACGATCCTGAACTTTCATGCGTTTTTCCAGGTTAAAATAGGCATCCAGGTCTTTTTGAAGGGCCAGGATTTCCGTGCTTTCATCCGTTACGTTTTGATTGATCCAGTTTGCCAGGTTTTTGGAATATTCCCAGCGCTTAATCAGGGGAATGTGGTCGTCGTGATTAGCATGATTGTATCCCTTGCGGGTAATTTGCATAATTCCCTCCAACAACGAATAACGGGAAGGATTTGCAACATAAATGATACAATCCTGCATATCCTTCTCCACGATTCTCGTGATCTCATTGATCACTTTGCTCGGACTTGTCAAATAAGCTTCCTTGTAATCGTTCAGGCAAATTTTAGGACCATTATCCAAAACCAATTCGGAACCTATTGTGTTTCTGTCGGTATAGCTGACACCAATTCCGGAAATGTAGATCTTTTTGCTCCAGTTTATTGCTTCCAACGCACCAAATCCCATACGGATCGGACCCTTCTTTACCGGTTTCAGTCCCCTGATAGGAGTATCATCCGTGAAGCCTTCTCCAAAGATCAGGATGTTTCGTCCCTTTTTGAGGGATAAATTGACTTTGTTGAATACATCTGTATTCTTTCCTTTGGTGTCGGTTCCATCCTGCTGACGATAAATAGGGAGCATATGAGAGGACCAAAGAATGGGTTTCAGCCACCAGACAAAGACATCCGACCGGGTCATAAAATGAACAATGGGACGGTTTAGTGAACCGATCAGAATCGGGTCCATGAACGAGTTGGGGTGATTGCTGACGTATATGGTGCTGCCGAATAATTCTTTGTGTTTGTTTAAAACAATGAAACGTTTGTAAAATAGTCTGAATGAAATATTTAATGACAGCTTGAGCAATAAATAAAACGGACGCATAGTGAGTGAACTTTTTGCAAAATTAGCAATCCTTCAAAAATAGCATTTATTCTTGCGGTTTTGTTTCGGCTGGTTTTACTCCTTCCGGTGCCGGATTTGCCTTTTCGTCCTGTCTGAACTCTTTGTCCATATTTCTTTTGTGACCGAATATAAATCCGAGACGGATCTCGTGTGAAGTGTTTCCGAACTTTTCAGTCACCCCGTTTCCAAACTCAAAGGAATAAGAAACATTGAAACGCGCCAGTAAATTAATTCCGAAGCCAACCCCAATAGCAGATTGTCTGCGGTAAGAAAGACTTACCCAGCCCATACGCATGTAATGCAGACGCATCGCAATATCATAACTGATCGGAGCATGTTTGACGGATCTGAACTGAACAATTGGCTCCAATCCGTAGTTTTTACCCAAATCGAAGCGGTAACTTGCCAGCATAAAAAGGTGCGGCTGGAAGCTGCTTTCCGTGGCAATGCTGCTCAAACGTGTTTTATTGTTGAAGATCTGGCTTCCACTGAGACTGAACAACAGGCGGTCGTTGTACACAATTAAACCGGCCTGGGCATCCAGGTAATTTTGGGATGCTGAGATCCCGATATAGTTGGCGTATGCTTTATCATTCGCGTTCCCAAGTGTTACTTTTGAATTGTCGATCCCGAAATTGGACCAGCCAATTCCCAATCCGATCCCTGCATTCAGTTTTTGAGATAAGGGGATATGAACACCGAAGTTTGCTTTTACATGGGTGCGGGTAAAGGGACCGATGATGTCATTGATGAAAGTGAGTCCGGCAACCTGCTTGTAGGAAACCGTTCTCTGGGGAGTGCTGTAGAAAGTTTGTCCGATGGAAGAAAGTTCATTGAGCAAGGCTTTCGATTTCCGTTTTTTGAAACGAATCCTGCTTTGAATTCCGGCAAAAGTGGTCATGGGCCTTCCTTCAACACCGGCGTATTGCAAGCGGTTTCCCAGCACTACTTCCGCTACATTCATTAATCCGCCTGCTGCAGGATTGATCAGGAAAGGAGAAGAGGCTGTTTGGGTAAATAGAATGTCCTGTTGTCCGAACGTTAATCCTGAAACTGAAACAACTAATATGAATAGAATTTTTTTCATGAGTAATGGGATTAACGAATAATACTGATTGAACCTTTGATCGCTTTAAACTCCTCGTTTGCAGCAACTATTTCATAGAAATAAGTTCCAAAGGGAAGATCATCTCCTTTGAAAGTTCCGTCCCAGGGTTCACCGTATCCGGTTGACTGGAAAACTTTGGACCCCCAGCGATTGATAATCGTGATTTTACAGTCCGGATAAGTTT
>CAMLDR010000277.1 GCA_946478775.1 uncultured Flavobacteriales bacterium | reverse complement strand
CGGTAGCTTATCATGATCTTTCGGCAGATGCGTTTTCAAAAGCACTGGCAGAAGCGGGAGTTCCCGAAGCAATGATCGGTTTTTCAATTGGATTCGCAACAGCAATCAAAGACGGGGATTTCGATGTGCCGAATAACCACCTGGAGCAATTATTGGGAAGAAAACCCAGTTCTTTGAAGGAAATCATCGTAACGATTTACCAACAATAAATCCGATGGGTTCTTAAAAAGCCCTGACATTCATCGTTAGGGCTTTTTATTTTGTAATTTCAGGTCGAAAATGTGTACATGAAAATTTCAAAGAAAATCAATGTAATGAAATCAATTCTTTCAATACTAATCCTGATTATTTTAACTACTGGTTGCAACAGAACGGAAAACAAAATACCTGCTAAAAATAATATCGAAACAGAAACTGAGTCGAAAGAAAAACAACTCAAAGAAAAACAAAAGCAGGTTGATTCATTGACAGCTTATTTCATTTATTTTATCGACCAGTTAAAAATCGCTTTACTAAAAGGAGCACATGAAAAATATCCTACTCAACTAAAACCCTCTTTGAAACCGTTCCGATACGATCTAAGTCAGGTGAAAAATCGCAACAACTATGCAGTTGTGAACCATATTTTTGTCAATACAGATGGGAATTATCCCAGTAAAAAAGGGTTAGAGTTATTCTATAGACTTAAGGCTTATCGTCAGAATCTAATTGAGATTGTGCTAGATTCTCAAAAAGAAATAGTAATCGAAAACTTCAGTGATTACATTGATGAGGAAAACCTGGAG
Source organism: uncultured Flavobacteriales bacterium (assembly GCA_946478775.1). The sequence continues at coordinate 3,378 of CAMLDR010000277.1, read as the reverse complement.
CAACAGATCCGAGCACAATTCAACTCCAAAAAAATTTCATCAAAGGATGATCAAGAAGCTATTCTTGCATTATACAAACACCTAACTCGTCCGAACTTCAGAAAACTGAACGGGATAAAAAAACATTGGATATTGACAACATTCCAGGATTCAGAATTAACAACTTCTTTTGCAAATCTATCTGAACTTCAATTATGTATTTTACAATCTCGCCTGGTAGTCCTGAATTCTTTAAAAGCCCATTAAGAATATGACGAAAACTAAACATAATCACGTATGATTCTAGACTTTTTGATTGGCGTTCTACTAATGAACTCCCTTCCCCACTTTGTACTGGGTATCACAAAAACGCGTTTTCTCGGAATGTTCGGCTATAAACCAACAGCCAATATCTGGTATTCCATTGTACAAATTGCTCTTGCACTCATTTTGTTCCACATCAATCATGGTATTGAAACAATCCTTGAAAACGGAATTGTCCTCGGGGCAACCTGTACCTGCATTTTATTCCTGATATTTGGAAAAGCGATCCTGAAGTTCTACCAAAAAAAATAATTCGGAATACAGGACCACCCATGCAGAGATTAAACTCTTCGAATCCTGCATTCATCGTTTTTACTTATAAAAAATGGATTTATTCAGCACTTCAGACGAAACTACGAATTTGCTTCCACAGGATGGAATCGTGCATTACTATGGCGTTGTCTTTGGCAGAACAGAGGCAGATCGCTTTCTTCGATACCTGTTGGAACACATCGAATGGAAGAACGACGAAGCAGTTATTTTCGGGAAACGCATTGTCACGAAGCGAAAAGTGGCTTGGTATGGTGATAAATCATTTGAATACACCTATTCCAATACCACCAAACGCGCCTTGCCCTGGACAAAGGAACTGTTGGATCTGAAAGCGGTTGTTGAAGCTAAAACCGGGGAAACGTATAATTCCTGTCTGCTCAATCTCTATCACGACGGAAGTGAGGGAATGGCCTGGCACAGTGACGCGGAACGGGATTTGAAGAAAAACGGAGCGATTGGTTCCCTGAGTTTCGGGAGCGAGCGCAAGTTTGCTTTTAAGCACAAAAAAACGGCTGAAACGGTTTCCGTGTTATTGGAGCATGGAAGTTTGCTGGTCATGAAAGGGGAAACACAAACATACTGGCTTCACCGGCTCCCTCCTACCAAACTTTCCCACAAACCACGGGTAAATTTAACATTCAGAACAATTGTAGAGTGAGTATTTCGCACTGATAACCAGAAAAACACTACACACTTTTGAGAATCTGTGAATTTTAAAATGCCAGGACGTTTAACCGGTGAATTATCCGATTTTCAGCCACCAAATTATGCTCAATCCCGGTAAAACGGGGTGTTAAATTCATAACATTTTCATACTCTACCCATACTCTACCTATGCTCTACCCATACTTGATCCATACAGTACTCCGAAAGCATGAAAAATTGACCCGAAAAACTTCCATTTTGCCTTTCATTTTCAAGCTCCTCCATTCTCATATATGAGAAAAAGGTTGTGGCTTGCCGTTCACGTGGTAAGCCTTTGTTTATGAAAAAGAACCGGAGTTGGCCGCAACACAACTTTCGATACATTCTACTTTTTCAGGTAAAAATTCTCTTTCAATTTGTGGATTATGCTTTTCTTTGAATATGAATGCTGCACAGGAGTTTTTATCCGATTTCAAATCTACCCGCAATTTCCAGGAAGTTGTTCCACTTTTGGTAAGGGATGGAGAACTTCGAACTGCTGTTTTTGAGGAAATTGAATCCGAAACATATCCTTTTCCAGAATATGCTTCCTGGATTGCTGTTCATTTCTTTGAAAAGCACCCGAATTTAATGATTCGTAACCAGTTTGATTCCATGATTTCCGTTTTGATCAGGACAAAAAACCACACGGTTCAGCGCAATGTCACAAATGCCTTGGTCAATGCTCCGTATAATTGTTCTGAGAATGGGGAATTACTGGATTTGCTGATCGATTTCCTTCATCAACCGGAAGCGCTTCCGGCATTAAAGTTTCATGCACTTCGCATGATCGAAAAACATTTTTTACCGGCTTACCCCGAATTGATGCGGGAACTGAAAACCTTGTTTGAAGTCATTTCCAACCATCCCAAAAGATCGATGCAGGCGATGGCCCGAAATTTTGAAAAAAAATACCGTAAACATCCTTATTATGAGCAATAAACTTCTTTTTGGCCTGTTTTCTTTACTCTTCATTCACCAGGGATTTGCGCAAACCATTCGTTTGGAGGAAATCATGAAAGGGGAAGAATTTGTCGGGTTTTCACCGCAAAACATTCGCTGGGCAATGGATAATGAATCTGTCACATTCGACTGGAATCCGAACGGGGAATTGGGACGGAGCCTGTATGCTTATCAACTGAAACAAAAGCGCGCACTTAAAGTCCCGGTTGTCGACAATCGCTTTTTCTGGACTCCTACTTTAGACAATCACAGCCAGCTGTCTGACAATCATTATTTTAATGACAACGGCGATTTAGCCCGTTATCATTCCAAGTCGAAATCAAAAACCACTATTTATTCGGGAAAGGAACCGATTGGAGCGGTTTTTAGAAACAACAACTCTCCATTCGTTTACTTTATGTTGGAAAACAACCTGTTTTGCTACAATGAAACGGTTGGAAGTATCGTACAGGTAACCAATTTCATCCAAGGAAATCAGCCTGCCGAAAAAGCAGATACCAGCTTTCTTTACCAGCAGCAACGTGAATTATTTTCGTTCATCAAACTGCAGGATGAAAAGAAACGGTGGAATGAAAAGCAACCGAAACGACCAGTTCCGGCAGGGATTTATTACTCCAAAAATGAATATGTGAGCCGCGTGAATGTGAGTGCAGACGGGAATTATGTTTCTTTTGTACTAGTCATGGATTCAGATGAACCGACAACGAATTACGAAACGTATATCACCGATGACGGGTTTACACATCCCAGACAAGCGCGACCGAAGGTAAACGACAAGGAACCGAACACCCGCATGGGAATTTTTGACACGCGAAAGGATACCGTTTATTTTGTCAATGCCTCTTCCTTGAAAGACATTCGCAAAAAACCTGCTTATCTTGCCGAGTACGGAATCACCGGATCGTATTCAAAAGACCGCGATATCTGTTTTCACCAGGCAATTATGAATCCGAGTGAAAATACCGCCCTGGTTGATATCCGTTCGTATGATAATAAAGACCGCTGGATCTGTTCGGTAGATCTTGCAACAGGCTATTTGAATGAATTGGAACACCAGCACGATGAGTCCTGGATCGGTGGACCGGGGATTTCGGAATGGAACGAGGAAGAAGGAACTTTATTCTGGGTAAATACAGGTGATTTCATTTTTCAGAG
>CAMLDR010000276.1 GCA_946478775.1 uncultured Flavobacteriales bacterium | reverse complement strand
GCCGCCAGCATTTATATAATTTCCTCCGCCACCGCCATTAGCTGCAGCTCCCATACCATACCGTGAATAATAATTAACTGTCAATTCTCCTGTAGCGGTAGCAGCACCTCCGATTCCTTCTCCTTTTTCAGCTCCACCATTAGCTGAAGACGTTCCGGGCATACCTATTTCTCCAGCTGATCCCGAACTGCTAGAATTATTTTCAACTAAACCGCCTCTGAAACCATAACCGGAAGCTATCACTCTGGAATTCGTTCCGAAACTCATGGTTCCATTTACTTCCAATGCTACGATCCCTCCTGTTGTACCATTCCATCCGCCGGATACAACAGCACTTCCGTTCCAAAATCCTGGAACTACCGTTGCGTTTGCATTCAGCGTTAAATTTCCAAATCTCGGAACACGCACCACCTGTACATGTCCCGCAACCGTATAAGAATTTTTTAGCGCACACCTTACATTGATAGTTGTTCCGTTAGGAACTGAAAGTACTTCAGCGTATTCATACTTTCCTGCATTATTGTAGTTGGTAACTGTTCCAAATTCAGGGCGGTAACCAGTCAGATCACCGTTATTCATTGCTTCATCCGATACAGTATAATTTCCTCCCCAATTGAAGGTTGGTGTTATATTAATATTCAAACTAGCTCCCTGCATTTGCATGATCAGGATCAAATCCCCCGGAGCAAGCGCTGTTGTAAGATTTGTGGAATTGGTTAATGCACTATTTCCTACGGAAATTGAAGTGCCAGCAATCCCTGTAACATTCGTATATGCATTCAAAATGGTTCCTGCAGCAGTAACAGTGTAATCACCATTCTTGGCTTTCTGGCTAAATGAGAAATTGCTGATCAGCAGTAGTAATATGGAGAGAAGAATAGACCTCATGCTATAATTAGATAAACTAGTTCTTTAAAGAGACGCCAAATTATACAAAAGGTTGTAATTTTTGTTATATTTTCTTAGATATTTCCTTCATAATATAACTCACCGCCGGGCAGACTTCCATATTCTTTCTTGTCAATGGTAAAATCTGGTACATATTCTTGCGGTCTGTATGCGGATATTCCCTGCATGCCAAAGGCCTGTCTTCATAAACCGAACAATAATTATCTGCTCCCAAAAACGGACAGGGTGCAGTTTGAAGAACATAATCTTTGTCCTCATCTATTTTCAAATAAGCATCAATGAATTTGCTTTCTGTCATACGTAAACGTTTGGACAAACGCTTAATGTCCACATCCCTGAAAATAGGACTGGTGGTTTTACAACAATTTGCACATTCCAAACAATCGATTTTTCGAAAAGCTTCGTTATGTAAGTTATGGAATTGTTCATCCAATGTACGATTATTTGCTTTTTTAGCTTTTTTGATCCACTTGGTGTAAAATTCCTTCTCTGCCTTTCCGTGATCGGTGAGTTCTTTCAAATTCATCTTACAAAATTAATAGAAACCGATGCTGAATTTTAAAGTATTGTTTAATTTAGTCCAAGAGACTTATGGAAAAATTTGATTTAGTTGTTATTGGCGGTGGACCAGCAGGCTATGCAGCAGCTATGCGGGGTATTGATTATGGCAAGCGTGTTTGCTTGATTGAGAAAGACCGTGTGGGTGGCGCAGGAGTTTACAATGGCGCTTTATCATCCAAAACATTGTGGGAGATTTCCCAAAAAATAGCTTCCGTGAACGATACGATTGGAGGTAAAGGAAGAGAGAAATTCTACCTTTCCTGGCAGGATGTCGATGCTACGGTTGACGAAGCCGTTTTCGAACGTAAATTCCAATATTCCTGTCACTTAAAGCTTCTTCAGGCGGAAACTATGAAAAAATTGCTGACCTACGAACGGGGATCTGCAAGTTTCATTTCTCCTCACGAGGTAGAGATCATTCAAAACGACGGGGACCGCACAGTGGTTTACGGCGAAAATATCATTATAGCGAGTGGCAGCCGTCCGCGCAAAATGAAGGATGTAAATGTAGATGAGCAAACGATCTTAACAAGTGACGGCATTGAAAATCTGAGTGATTATCCGAAAAGTCTCGTCATTGTAGGTGCGGGAGTGATCGGTTGTGAATATGCAACGATTTTCTCCAATTTCGGAAAAACAAAAGTATACCTGATTGACCGGGCAGACCGGATTCTTCCTTTTGAGGACACCGATATCACAAATATTGTCAGCGAAAATTTAGAAGAAAAAGGAGTTAAGATCCACCACAATGCCCAGTTGGAGCGATTGGAGAATTTAGGAAACGAAGTCGAGTATGAATTAAGTTATCCGGACGGCACCCGTGAAGTGATCCGTGTAGAAAAAGCCCTTCTTTCCATTGGGCGCGTCCCGAATATTGAATCGCTGAAGCTTGAAAATGCCGGTGTATTGATGTCTAAACGCGGACAGCATATCGGGGATGATGATACCGTGACGAATGTACCGCATATCTATGCAGTAGGTGATGTTTCGGGTAGAATTGCATTGGTAAACATGGGTGAAATCGAAGCCCGGCATGCGGTGGAAAGAGCATTTGGCACCATTCGTGAACGACTTAGCTACGACAATGTTTGTACTATCATGTTCCTCCAGCCGGAAGTTGCTGCCGTTGGAATCAACGAAATGCAATGCATCGAGAAAAACATTCCCGTAAAAGTGGTGAAAATTGACTATTCCGTCATTGCACGGGCAATTGCCATGCGAAAAACAGAAGGATTCTTTAAAATAATTGTCACCAACGACAGTGATATGAAAGTTTTGGGAATGCGTGCTGTTGGAGAACATGCTTCAACTGCTATTCAGACAATTGGTCTGATTATGAAGCTCGGGCTTCCGATTCACGTCATTGCTGAATTGGTTCACCCGCATCCTTCCATTGCCGAAGGAATTCAGGAGTGTGTGAGAATGCTTCTCAATCGTTCCCTCTTCAAATCATCGGTATTCAAGGACAAACTGGCGTGTTATTCGTTGGTTGACGGAGTGAAAACACCTTTGGAACGTTTGTAATTCAAAAATATGAATGCAAAATTCAAAAGTTTTGAATTTTGCATTTTGAATTCATTATTTTCCCTTCAGGTCCATTGCTTTCAATGTATTGATCATCAAAGAGGCGATTGTCATTGGTCCTACTCCACCCGGCACTGGTGTAATTGCAGATGTTTTAGGTGCTACTCCTTTGAAATCGACATCACCTGCCAATCTCCAGCCTCTTTCTCTTGTTGCGTCTTCAATACGGGTTGTTCCCACATCAATTACCACAGCTCCTTCTTTCACCATATCGGCAGTTATGAATCCTGGGATTCCAACCGCTGCAACCAAAATATCTGCTCCCAAACAAATCTCCTTGATGTTTTCGGATTTTGAATGTGCAAGTGTAACCGTACAATTTCCCGGATTCGTATTCTTTCCTAAAAGCAAGCTTAAAGGGGTTCCAACAATGTTACTTCTTCCAACCACCACACAATTCTTCCCGGAAGTCTCGATTTTATACCGGCGCATCAACTCCACAATCCCGGCTGGTGTAGCAGGAACAAATCCCGGAATGTTCAACATCATATTCCCTACATTGATCGGGTGAAAACCGTCTACATCTTTCTTGGGATCAATCGATAAAGTGACTTTCATCTCATCAATATGATCCGGAAGCGGAAGCTGCACAATATATCCGTCGATACTTCTGTCTTCGTTCAGAGCCTGGATCTTCTTTAAAAGGGTTTCCTCCGTGATCGAATCGTCGTATCGAATTAAAGTACTTTCAAAACCAATCTCTTCACATGCTTTCAATTTATTGTTGACGTAGGTAACCGAACCACCATCTCTACCGACAAGAATTGCTGCCAGATGAGGGATTTTCTTTCCGGCTGCTTTGCGCTCTGCAACCTGGATAGCCAGCTCTTTTTTAATGATTTCCGAAGCGTCCTTACCACTTAATATCTGCATGTTGAGAATTTTTGTGCAAATATAAGGCTTACATCGATTTAGTAAGCATATTTATTCAATCCATACCGGAATGTTTTGTTAAATTATATTGACAATAATTGATTTAGCAATAAAATTATCACACGCGAATCCATTTTAATCAACGAGATTGGGGGTTTAATCAAAGACTACCTTTTAAATCCAACCATTTAACCTTCCGGTCGTCTTTAAGATAGAAACGACAAAACAAAATGTCATGGAAAACAAACTCGCTAAGAAACGCTTTATTC
>CAMLDR010000275.1 GCA_946478775.1 uncultured Flavobacteriales bacterium | reverse complement strand
CTCCATCTGCCATCTTGTCATAGTTTTAAATTATGCACGAAATTTGCGTGCTAAATGCAAGTTTCGAAATTAGTTTTTTTCTAACTACAAAAAAGAGGGGTAAATGGATTTTTACTAACAAAAAGTGGTGAAAAAATGCTATTTCGATGTACTTATTAACATTTAATGAGTTTGTATATTTGTATGGTGCAGTTGTTGTACCTGAATCTTAAATTAAGAGAGTTATGGAAGCGAAATTTTCACCCCGCGTAAAAGACGTACTCAGCTTCAGTCGGGAAGAAGCGTTGCGTTTGGGGAATGACTTTATTGGGGTTGAACATTTTTTGCTTGGAATCTTGCGTGAAGGAGAGGGGAACGCTGTGCGTATCCTAACCGGATTCAACCTGGATCTGCAAAAGTTAAAAGCAGAATTGGAAAAACCATTACTGGAGGCATCTAAATCCAATTCGCCCGGCGGAGCGAATATACCTTTGGTAAAACAAGCGGAACGTTTGTTAAAAATTACGTATTTGGAAGCGAAATTGTTCAAGAGCCCTATGATTGGAACAGAACATTTGTTACTTTCGATGCTAAAGGATGAAGATTCCGTAGTTTGCAGGGTGCTAAACCGCTACGGAGTAAATTATAATACAGTTCACGAGGAATTAGAGAATATGGTCGACGAAAATAAATTACCAAGAGCAGAAATGTCGTCTTCTTCTGAAGATGACGATCAAACATTTGGAGCGAGCCAACGAAAAGCTACTGACCCTAAATCTAAAACTCCGGTTTTGGATAATTTTGGTCGTGACTTAACGAAGATGGCAGAAGCTGGAAAGCTGGACCCAATTGTAGGACGTGAAAAAGAGATTGAGCGTGTGTCTCAGATCTTGTCACGCAGAAAAAAGAACAATCCGATTTTGATCGGAGAACCGGGAGTGGGGAAAAGTGCCATTGCGGAAGGATTAGCATTGAGAATTGTTCAGCGCAAAGTCTCCCGGGTACTTTTTAATAAACGGATTGTTTCGTTGGATTTGGCTTCGATGGTTGCCGGTACAAAATACCGCGGTCAGTTTGAAGAGCGCATGAAAGCTGTTATGGCTGAAATTGAGAAGAATCCGGATATCATTTTGTTTATTGATGAGATTCACACCATTATCGGTGCCGGGGGAGCAAGCGGTTCACTGGATGCTTCCAATATGTTTAAACCGGCTTTGGCACGCGGTGAAATGCAGGCAATCGGTGCTACAACCTTAGATGAGTACAGACAATACATTGAAAAAGATGGTGCGTTAGAGCGTCGCTTCCAAAAAGTATTGATCGAACCGACAAGTATTGAAGAAACGATCCAGATTTTGAACAATATCAAGGAGCGTTACGAGGACCATCACATGGTTACTTATACGGATGAAGCACTTGCTGCATGTGTCAAGTTGACGGAACGTTATATTACTGACCGGCATTTACCGGACAAGGCAATTGATGCTTTGGATGAAGTAGGTTCACGGGTACACATCACAAACATCAATGTTCCGCAGGATATTATTGATATCGAACAGGAAATTGAAGAGCTAAAGGATCAGAAAAACGAAGTGATCAAATCTCAGCAATACGAAAAAGCTGCTGAATTACGTGATTCTGAACGTAAGCTTCAGGACCGTTTGGAAGAGGCTAAAAAACGTTGGGAAGAAGATTCGAAAGCTAAAAGAGTTGTTGTAACAGAAGAAGATGTTGCAGAAGTAGTTTCCATGATGTGTGGAATTCCTGTAACACGTGTTGCTCAAACCGAAATGGGTAAATTAGCTACCATGGCTGATGAACTTCAGGGGAAAGTAATTGGTCAGCAGGAAGCAGTTGAAAAAGTGGTAAAAGCGATTCAACGGAACAGAGCCGGATTGAAAGATCCGAATAAACCAATTGGTTCATTCTTCTTCTTAGGGCCAACAGGAGTTGGTAAGACACAATTGGCTAAGGTATTGGCAAAATACTTATTCGATTCCGAAGATTCATTGATCCGTATCGATATGTCTGAGTACATGGAGAAATTCTCTATCTCTCGTTTGGTAGGAGCGCCTCCGGGATACGTGGGATATGAAGAAGGTGGTCAATTGACTGAAAAAGTAAGACGCAAGCCATATTCAATCATCCTGTTGGATGAGATCGAAAAAGCACATCCGGATGTATTCAATCTATTGCTTCAGGCATTGGATGACGGACATATGACGGATGGATTAGGTCGTAAAATTGACTTTAAGAATACCATTTTGATCATGACATCAAACATTGGAGCACGTCAATTGGCAGATTTTGGAACGGGAGTTGGTTTTGGAACCAAATCTCAGACTGATCAGCGTGATGATAATGCGAAGGTGGTTATTCAGAATGCACTCAGAAAAGCATTTTCACCCGAGTTTTTGAACCGTATCGATGATATGATTATTTTCCATTCTCTTACAAGAGAAAGCATTCATAAGATCATTGATCTGGAGTTGGAAAAATTATTTGATCGCATTGCAGCATTGGGTTATCATGCATCTACGACGGAAAAAGCAAAAGATTTCATTGTAGATAAAGGCTATGATGAGAAATTTGGAGCAAGACCGTTGAAAAGAGCTATTCAAAAATACATTGAAGATCCGTTGGCAGAGGAGATCATTAAAGCAAATCTGCAACAAGGAGATACCATTGTTTTGGATATAGATGAAGCTAACACAGGTTTGAAGATTTCCATCGAAAAAGGAAAGACAAAAGCTGCAAAGAAGTAATTGGATTTTTGAAATAAAAATAGGGTGGGGACGCAATACATTGAGTCCCCACTTTTTCTTTTTTATCTTTGAATGATGAAGCTTAGATTAACATGCTTATTGTCTTTTGGCTTTTCTGCACTGGCTTTCAGTTACGTGGAAATGACCCGCGTAGATGCAAAGATCTTTATTGCAAATCCCGAAACGGACTTCAGTAAGATCCAGGTGAAAAATGAGGCGCTTAAGGCAAAAATGGTAGAGTTCCTGTTTAATAATGATTTGATTGACCACTTAGGGACCTTAGCTTATGATCCATCGGCATTATTTGTAAACTATTACAGGCAATTCGGACCTTTGTATCAATTAATTGATCTGAATAATGATCAGATTCCGGAACTTGTTTTCAATGGTTATGTGAATGAAGATAATGAAAAGGAACAGCTGCAGATTTTTACTACGATAAAAGGAGAACCGGTTTCTATATATAATGAGCCGGGCCATTTACTGGCTTATAAAGTTCATCCTAACACGAAAGAAGTTCTTTTGTACCACCATCAATATCCTTGTTGTGAAAGTGCTTCGCACAATTTGAATCGGTTACGATTGGTTGATAATAAAATGAAGTTGATCAAACGTTATTTTGTAGGAAGGGATCACGGAATGCTGGGACGGTTTTTCCCGGAAAAGTCTGTTTTCTCGGGGAAGTTCCATTTCACCAAATCCAAAGCAGTTCTGTATTGGTCACCTGAAGAAATTAACCGGGATGCCTGGCAGCAAAGATCTGAAAAAAACATCATTGCCAATTATCCGGATTCAACAATATATACCATTTTGGCAGAAAAAGGAAAGTGGCGTTTTGTGATTATGCACGGTGCGCCGGTTGTAGAAGAAAACAGGGTTATTAATCCCGCAAACTTCTCCAATACCTGGATTTACGGATGGATCAAAAAAGATTCATAAAAAAACCGAACCACAATCCGGATAAATTATCCTGATCACGATTCGGTCTTTTCTGAACAAGTACGTACGTCCGTCGAGGCGGATGTGCCTACTTGGCCTGTTCTTATTTTATTTAATTCGTATCGGTCAGCTGCCAGTTTTTGACCAGCTGATGGTGTTTGTTTTGAAAGAGGCTCATCAATTTATCCGAATCAGAATCGGTTCCCGGATTTCGCTGCTCAATGGCTTTGAAAGTTTGCTGAATGATTTCCAAAATATCCGATTCCATTAATATTTCCGAAGTACTGGTATCGAAACCATAATTCCGGTAAACTTCAATAATCTTATTCCGATCAGTGATCTCTTGAGGCAGCAGGATGCTTTTTTTTGATAATTCATTGAAGAAAGGCAATAATTTGGCGCTCAATTCAATAAAATGCCTCAAAACAATAGTAGCTTCATTGATTTGCTGAATTGCAGAAGTCTGAATAAAGCGTTTCTTAGCGAGTTTGTTTTCCATGACATTTTGTTTTGTCGTTTC
>CAMLDR010000274.1 GCA_946478775.1 uncultured Flavobacteriales bacterium | reverse complement strand
ATAGGGAACAAGCGGATCGGAAACCACTTCAGTTCGGCATTGATCGTAATGCTTCTTTGTGGAGTTTTTATCGGATATGTCTTAAAGTACGACCCATTGAGGGATTATCGTCCGTATGCTGTTGGGAATTACCTGCCGGCACTTACTAAGGATGGTCGCGACGGAAAATTTGTAAATGTACTGGTATACCAAAATTTGAAAACCGGTAAAAAGAAAGAATTTACAGACGGTTCAAAAGAATTCATGAGTTCAAATATTTGGGAAAAGACCAGTGAATGGAAATTCGATGCCTTAGTAACAACTGAGATTGTTCCGAAAAAACTTCCTTCCATTGATACCTCCGAATTCAATCCTTCGCGCAGCATTAAATACCTGACAGAACAAGAGTTACAGCTGGAAGTAGTAAAAAAACAACTTAAAAACACCAAAGTTAGAGGCTTACGACTGGAAGACAAGGTAACGAAGGAAAGAACGGCAATTCCGGAAATAGAATACAACGTAGAATCTTATCCGCCGGATACTTACACGATCCTGGATACGATTCAGGTAGAGAACCCGGATTTGACAGATGTAAGCATTCGTGATTTTTTATTTACGGCACCGAAAGTCATCGTGGTGTTCTCTAAAAACCTGAAGGAGTTTGACCTGGACCATTTAAACGAGATCAAATCTGTAGCAGCTTCAGCAAAAAAGGCAGGAATTCCATTTGTCTTGGTAGTTGGCTCCGGTGATGGGGAAATTGCCGCATTCAAAAAGAAGCACGATCTGCACGTGCCTGTTTTTATTAGTGACTCGCAGGGATTAAAAGCGGTTTCGCGCGCCAATCCTGCTCTGATGGTATTGAAACACGGACGTGTAAAAGGAAAATATACCGGTAATTCATTGCCGACATTTAATTGGATTCAAAGTAATTTATTAGCAAAATAACATGCGCTCAAAAATTGTAGCCGGAAACTGGAAAATGAATTTGTCTCAAACCGAGGCGAAGGAATTGTGTAAAGAAGTAAATAATATGAACATTGGTTCGGAAATAGAGGTTTATATCTTTCCGCCGATGTTGTATATCGCCGATTGTAAAACGCTTTCAGCAAAGGTGAAAGTAGGAGCACAAAACGGGTATTCGAAAAATAGCGGTGCTTACACAGGAGAAGTCAGTATGTGGCAGCTGAAAGAAGCAGGAATGGATGCGGTTCTGATCGGGCATTCGGAAAGAAGGGAATATTTTCACGAAGACAACCTGCTGTTGAAGGAAAAACTGGACGCGGCGCTTGCACATGGAATTAAACCATTCTTTTGCTGTGGAGAGCCTTTGGAAATCAGGCAGAACGGAACCTTTTTGAACTACGTAAAAAGTCAGCTCGAAGAAAGTGTATTTCACCTTTCCGCAGCAGCATTTGAAAAAGTAGTGTTGGCATACGAACCTATCTGGGCAATCGGTACCGGTCAAACAGCAAGCACAGAGCAGGCTGAAGAGATGCATGCAGCAATCAGATCGTGGGTAGAAGAACAATACGGAAAGGCAGTTGCTGAAAATACTTCCATTTTATACGGAGGAAGTTGTAACCCGGGCAATGCTCAGGCGTTATTCGCATGCGAAAATGTAGATGGAGGATTGATCGGAGGAGCTTCTTTGAAAGGGGCTGATTTTTCCGTTTTAGTAGCTGAAGAGACATGGACTATTTTGAATTAACAGTAAATATTGAACCAAGAGATCCCTGGTCGGATATTCTCGTTGCAGAATTGGCTGAAAGGGGATTCGAAAGTTTTGTGGAAACGGAAACCGGAATCCAGGCATATGCACCTATTCAAATTGGAGATGTTTCATCCATTTTGAAAGAAACCTGCATTCACAACAATGCAGAGATCGAGGTTGACTGGAAACTGGAAGAAATTCCGCATCAAAACTGGAATGCAGTCTGGGAAGAATCCTTTGATCCGGTTTTGGTAGATTCGCGACTCGCAATTATTGCACCGTTCCATGACGCAGCTGATTTTCCAAACAGGGAAATCATTGTGATCCAACCGCAAATGTCTTTTGGGACCGGACATCACCAAACAACCTATTTAATGTCACAATACGTGATGGACCTGCCCGAAATTCCTTCACGGGTTTTGGATATGGTAACAGGAACAGGTGTTTTGGCGATACTGGCAGAGAAAAAAGGTGCGGCAGATATTCTGGCTGTCGACATAGAATCCTGGTCAGTAGAAAATACCCTGGAAAATGCAGCCCGCAACGGTTGTTCAAAGATCCGCGGCCTTTTGGGGGATATCGATTCGATCGAAGAAAAAGATTTTGGTGTGATACTTGCTAACATCAACAAAAATGTACTGAAAAGACATTTATCTGATTACGCAAAGCTTTGTGCTGATAATGGTTTACTTTATTTAAGCGGTTTTTTCACTTCTGATGTATCGGAACTGGAGGCTGCTGCCAAAGAAGCAGGCTTTGAATTAGTAGAAGTAAGAGATAAAGAAACGTGGGCATCCATGAAACTTAAAAAAATAGAACTATGAAAAAATGGGGATTCATTTTAATTGCAATTTTGTGTGCTGTAAATTCATTTTCCCAGTCTTATCCTGAAGACAGAGAGAAGTTTGTAAAGGCCATCAGTTCATTAACAAGTGATTATCTGGATAAAGAACAGAAAGACTTTTTGAAAGATGAGTTTGCCGTGACATTATTGAAATCAACAGATTTTCCGGATCAGTACTTTTCAAAGATGGTTGCAACCTGTAACTTAATGGAGAGTAAACGCCTGAAAGTGTATCCCGAAATTTACAATTACGTCTTTTCGGTTTATTCCTTCGTGAAAAACAAACAGCCCGAATCCTCGTTTACGGCCTGGCACAGTTCGGTAGATAAGCTGCTGGATGCTAAAAACGTCAATAAATTCAAAGATTTCATTGAGATGTCGGCCGGGTTCTTTTCCAAAGGAATGCTGGCAAGTTCCTCCAATGAAGAATGGTATTTCTATGGTGGATATGTCTTCGAATTCACAGATAAACCCATCATTAAATTTACGAACGGAAGGTTGGTTTGCGGTTTTCCGAATAAAGGAGCTAAAAGGGGAGAAGCGCGTTTCCTGGATTCATTGGTAGTATATAATACAAACGGAACATACGATCCGGTATTGAAAAAATGGATCGGTCAGGGCGGTAAAATAAACTGGGTAAAAGTTGGATTGAAAGAAAACGAAACCTTTGCGGAATTGGGTAATTACGATGCTTCCCTGAAGTCAAACTTTATTAAAGCCGATACGGTTTCTCTTACAAGTCCGTTTTTTCCCGGTAAAAAAGTAAAAGGAACATTAAACGAGCGTGCATTCCGGATTATTCGAGATGCAGACCGCAATTATCCGCAGTTTATTTCATTTGAACGAAAGTTGTCCATCAACAATGTACTTCCGGATATGGATTATATCGGAGGATTTTCTTTGCAGGGAGCAAGTGTTATTGGAATTGGTAATGCATCCGAAATGGCGCAGCTGACCATTAAACGCAACGGAAAGAAATTCATGGTGGCAAAAACACAGTACATTGCCATTGAACCGGCAAGGATCGTCTCGAATATAACTCAGGCAACGCTGTATGTTGGTGAAAAGGATTCCATTACACATCCGGGAGTAGGTTTTACCTATACCAAGGATTCGAATATGGTTGAATTAACGCGCGGCAAATCGGGTGTTTTGCAATCGCCTTTTACCGATTCCTACCACCAGTTGGAATGGTATGTTCAAAAGGTGGTCTGGAAAAGAACCGGAACTGATTTGGTATTTACCTATGAGTTCGGTACAAGCCAGGAACAGCGAATTGCCCGTTTTGAGTCCATGAATTTCTATGACGGAAGATTGTACGATCGTCTTCAGGGAATGGAACAAATTCATCCGCTTGCTGCACTTTACAATTACGCTTACAAATTTGATGAATTCACACTCACAGAAGGAAAGGCCGCTACAGCACTCGGTAAAACGGTGGAACAGGTGAAAACGCAATTGTTGGATCTGGCTTCTTATGGATTCATCAGTTACGATACGGAAAACAAGATTGTTAAAATAAACCAGAAAACGAAGGTGTTTATCGAAGCAAGAGCAGGAAAACGTGATTACGATAACCTGATCTTTGTTTCCGATATGCGTCCCAAAGGGAAATTCTCTCCGGAACAATTGAAAGACAACCCTGCATTGCAGAAAGTGGCAGCACAGGATTCTCTTTTGGCCATTAAAAGAAGGACCATGCCGAATTTTGGTGC
>CAMLDR010000273.1 GCA_946478775.1 uncultured Flavobacteriales bacterium | reverse complement strand
TGCACAAGTGATCATGGAAGTATTCCGGGCTGCGGGTGTTCCGGATGGAGTAATCAACATGATTTCTGTTGACGGACCGGTAGCGGGAGATGTGATCTTCAAAAACAAACATTTGGCAGGATTGCATTTTACTGGTTCTACGGGAGTATTCCGCCATTTATGGAAAGAAATCGGGAACAACATTGAAAACTACAAAGCATACCCGCGCATCGTTGGTGAAACAGGGGGGAAAGATTTTGTGATGGTACACAAAAGTGCCGATGCTGCTGAAGTAGCGACTGCTTTATCGAGAGGAGCATTCGAATTCCAGGGACAAAAGTGTTCTGCTGCTTCACGTTCATACATTCCTTCCAACTTATGGCCAGACGTTAAAGAAATCCTGGTAAACCAAGTGAAATCATTTAAAATGGGATCTCCTGAAGATTCGTCTAATTTTATCAATGCAGTAATCGATGAGCGTGCTTTTGATAAGATTTCGGGCTATATCGATTACGTGAAATC
Source organism: uncultured Flavobacteriales bacterium (assembly GCA_946478775.1). The sequence continues at coordinate 3,886 of CAMLDR010000273.1, read as the reverse complement.
GCAATCGGATGCTGAGATTATTGTCGGAGGTTCTTACGATAAATCAAAAGGATACTTCATTGAACCGACGGTTGTTGTTACCACGAATCCAACGTTCAGAACCCTGGTTGAAGAAATTTTCGGGCCGGTTTTAACTATTTATGTTTACCCGGAAAATCAGTTCGAGGAAACCTTGAAATTATTGGATGAAACCTCTGAATATGCGCTAACAGGTTCCATTATGTCGAATGATCGTTATGCCATTCAAGTGGCAACGAAAGCATTGGAGAATGCCGCAGGAAACTTCTATATCAATGACAAACCTACGGGAGCTGTTGTTGGCCAGCAGCCATTCGGAGGAGCAAGAGGTTCCGGTACGAATGACAAAGCAGGTGCTGCAATGAACTTGTTGCGTTGGGTTTCTGCAAGAACAATTAAAGAAACATTCGTTCCACCGACAGATTACAAATATCCGTTCTTGGGATAATCAAACAATAAAGAATGAAGAGCGTCGTAAGACGCTTTTTTTGTTCCACATAGGAACATTCACCAAAATCTTTAAAATCCTTTAGAATCCCTGCATCCCAATCACAATAAAGGATTCAGCGCATTCGTTATACATAGAGGAACTAGCAGGATTCTAGGGGAATTGGGGGTCAGAAACTCAATATTCCTACCCTTTTTAGTACCCAAACTGCGGGTTATTCCTTATATGTTTGAATCAACCAATTAAAAGAATCACCATGAAATTAAAGATCAATTTCATACTAAAAACGGGAGTTCAAGGAGAAATTCCTGTATTAGCTGTAATGAACTTCGGTTACAAAGAGTTCGATGCGTTGAAACAAACGTATGTGTATAAACCACTGCGTTATTACACAGGAGTTAAAGTTACGAAATCTGCTTGGGATGAATTAGAAAAACTTCCGAGAGATAAATCCAAACGAGCAACGCTTCTGCAAATTGAAAAGCAAGCAACGGATATTTTCAATATCTGATCACAACAGAAACAGTAACCCCTGAACGCTTCAAACAAGAGTTGGACGTTAAGATCAAGAAGAAAGAAGAACAAGCAATCGTAACCCGAGTTCGATTGGTAGATTTCATTGAAAATGAAATCCTGTTAGAAAATGGAATCAAACAAGGAACTAAGAACTGCTATCAAGTTTTAGCGAATCGAATAGCTGATTTTGAAACTAAAATCGGAAAGCATTTGTACAGTAGTGATCTGAATGAGGAATTGTATGTGAGTTTTATGAATACGATCCGTGAACGCTGTACACGAATCAATGCGGTTACTCATTACTACAAAGCTTTTAAAGCAGTGTTGAACAGAATTGCTCGAAAGTATAAAGTGAATGTGTTCAACCCCACAAAAGAACTGCGAACCACGGACAAATTACGTTCGGTTACGGAAGAGAAAATTTATCTTGAATTTTCGCAGATTGAGAAGATTATCGCTTATCAACCAACCTCGGATGAATTAGCAAACGCAAAACTCATTTTACTCACACTTCTTTTCACTGGATGCAGATATTCCGACGTTCATAAGATCAAGCCCGAATACACATACTCGAAAAACAACGTAACGTTTCATTACGCACGTTATTTGACAACGAAAACCGATACAGAAATCGTTGTACCAATTTTAAAACCATTGCAGGAAGCATTTGATGCAAACGGAGGAATCGCAGAACCCATGGCAATGCAAAAGTTCAACACACTCGCACGGAATATTGCTGAAAGTGTTGGATTAAAGGAAGAAATCACCCTCTCTCATACGAACTCTTTTGGTAAGAAAGAACTAACAACCAAAAAGCTGTTTCAACTGATTAGTTCACATATCGGGCGTAGGTCATTTGTTACCAATTTGATGAGTTACATTCCGATTACGGTGTTAAGTAAGATAACTGGACACACCAATTCAGCAGTAGAATCTGATTTCAAAGGATTGGGTAGTAGTGAGATTTTCAAGTACAACAAAATTTCATTGGTCGATAACGCTGCACTACTTGTGAAAATACTCCGAATTTATACGGAAGATAAACTGGATGATTTCCCAATAAACTTGGTGTAAGATCAAATAAAAAGCGACCTCAATTCGGGGTCGCTTTTTTGGTGGTTACATCGTTGTTGATGCTTGTTTGCGTTGGATGTATTCCATGATTGCACTGCGGGAAAAACGCACGGTTCTCTCGTTGATCCGAATAGCAATCAAAACTCCATCACGAACGAGTTTAATAAGGGAGTTCTTCCCGATTTTCAAGATGCGTTTCACTTGCTCATTGTTAAGCAATTCATCTTCGTTTTTAGGTGCGCTAGGTTCAACAACTGTACTGCGATTTCGATTTCTTTCCAGTTCCAAAATGCGCTTTTGCTGTTCTCCAACTGTTTGTTTCAATCGTTCAATTTCCTCGCACATTTTTTCGATGGCGAGTTTAACCACTGTTTCCATGATTAAAGGTGTTTTTTAATGGTTGATCTCCTTTGTTTTTTAATCTCTCCATCCATTCAGAAATAGGAATGTATCTTAGATATAATCCAAGTATATGAAAGAAATGAAAACCGAAAAAACATTGGGGTACTCCAAAAATTCAACTTTTTCTAAGTTTTAACATTTGGGGATCGAAAAGGACTCAAAAGGATCAAAAATGGAGTTTATTCGAGTCCCTTTTTAACGGTTTCAATATCGGAATCAATGAGTGAAGTTGCAGAAACCGAACCGATGTTTTCGAAAAAAGACCGAACGATGAGCAGATTTTGAAGTGTTGCTTTTTCACTGGAAAAGGTCAACGGATGAAGTAGTTTTTTGTACAGTTCCGAATGCGTGATTTGACTATACGAAATCCCTAAAAAGGAATGCAAAGCATCCGCACACTTGCTGACATTCTTTTTGTGTTTTGTACCTATTAACTGCGAAATGTAATAAGCAATCAAAACCTGTTGTGAACGGGTGAATTTGGCTTCATACGATTGTTGACCAATAGCAAAACCTTCACTAGAAATCGGTTGTTCGGTACCGTCTTGCTTATCGGAAAATTCTTCGCTCAATTCTTGTGTTGCCCGATCCAACGCCAAGAGCAAAACAACCTTTTCATCACTGTATTTCACTAACCGTCGTTCGGTGTCTATCAGTTCTAAAACCGATTTGTTGCTTTCTTCAATGGCTTGCAGGTAGAGCCAGTTCAACTGGTAGAGCCTTTCGGCAACGGAGGCATTGATGATAAACGTCTGTTCAATGATATTCGAAGTCATTTCCTGAATGGGCGAAAGGTTGGAAAGCGTCAATTCGAGCGGGTTCATTTCACCTAGTTTTTGATGATGCCTGAACGTGGAAACCAACGAATGATAAAATACGGAATAGCAGGGAATGTTTTCGTTTTCCAGGAACAACGTGCGCCTGAAATATTCGCTCGCATACGATTTGTCTGTTGCTTTCTCTAAATTCAACAGATACCGACGTTTCAACGATTGATAAAAACGTGTATAGGCTTTTTGAAACAGCTCTTCAGGTGATTGATTTGCTTCCATAATAGAATAACGTTTAGGGATCGTAAATCTTACATCAAACAGGCAAAATTCCTGAACCCCAGTAAAAACCCATGTTACACCATTCTACACCATGTTTGCAGTAGCTTACCGCAAGTAGTGCATTAGTTGATCGCATGAAATTCCAACTTTACACCATTACATTTCAACTTTACACCATGGGTTAAGTACTTTACACCATTGACAGAGTACTTTCCACCATTCATCTAAAACAGCATATATTTCGCTGAAAAAGCGACTATCCGACTCCATTTCTACTCGATTCCAACTCGAATCTGTTTCGATGAATCTTTCTTTCCGACTTGACCAATTCAACTATCCGACTTGACTAACTTTTCTTTTCGATAGACGAATAGAT
>CAMLDR010000272.1 GCA_946478775.1 uncultured Flavobacteriales bacterium | reverse complement strand
TCCACGATTGAAATTTATAGACATGGCTCGTTCGATAGCCATTTTGATGATGCTTGAAGGTCATTTCACGGGTTCTGCTCTTGCAGAAAAATACCGGGACGATAACAATTGGCTCTTTAGTTTCTGGCATAACCTGCATGGGCTTACCTCTCCTCTTTTCTTTGCCGTAACCGGAGTGGTATTTGTTTACCTGCTGAGTAAAAACACGGATGAACCATTCTTTGGGAACGAACGTGTTAAGAAAGGATTCGGACGCGTAAGAATGCTCCTGTTCTGGGGTTACCTGATACAATTTGACTTTATTACATTCATCCGGGATACGGGATATGGTTTTGAAGCCTATGGAAAATTGAAAAACGCCAATTTCCTGGACCTGATCGGTTCCTGGTTCCACGACATCCTGGTTCCTTTCATGCCCGTATCTTCCGAAGCAAAGGCCTGGATTTTCACTTATCATTTCAGTTGGTTCCAGGCGTTTCACGTATTGCAGTCCATCGGTTTCGGGATTTTTTTCCTGTTATTGGTTTATGGAATTTTTAAGATCATCAAAAAAGGTCCGCTTTACCTCTATTACCTCGTAGCAGCACTGATTATCTTCGTTATATACGGATACATGAAAGAGCACATCAAGATGTATGGTGTTTCAGAAGGAATCAAAACCGTGAAAGATCCACGCTATTTTATTCCGCAGGGTGCGCCTAAGTTTATTCAGAATATGATGTACGGTGAATTCTCAGACTTCAGTTTTGTTCGCTATTCCGGATACGTACTGATGGGAGGGATGATCGGGGCCATTATCCGACATTATGAGAAAAACGTTCGCCTTTGGTGGTTTGGAGTCACATTCATTGTGATCGGGTTATTCTTCAACATCGCAGGTCAGACACTTTTCCATGAATTGGACCAATTCACCAATTGGATCGGTTTGACAGCGCATGGCTGCTTTGAAAACAACACCACCGGTTTCGCAAGGCTAGGCCAGGTTGCTATTCTTTTGGGATCATTGATGCTCGTTGATGCAAACTTTAAAATCAATGCGCCGTTGTTCCTGAAAATGGGACAAACAACTTTCCCGGTTTACATTGTACATGTCATTATTTTATACGCCGGAATTATTGGCATAGGACTTGATCCTGAACCGTGGTACCATCGTCAGTTTAATCCATGGCAGGCAGCAGCAATTTCAGCATTCTTTATTACAGTCTTTGTCTTCATGGTGAAGTACATCGAACCGCTGACAGAATTGTACTACAAGGTATTCGGTATCTTTTATCCTAAACGAAAAAAAAAGCTTCGTAAATGAATAAATTAGCATTATTCTTTTCCTTAATCACCAGTCTTAGTTTTGGCCAGCAGCCTACCAATGTTCTTTTTATCGGGAACAGTTTTACGCATATGAACAACATGCCTAAAATCTTCGAACACCTTGCGAAGTCAAAAGGAAAGAATGTTTATGCCGATTCCATTGCGGTAAGCGGAAGTACTTTGAAAGCTCACAGTGAACGTCCGAGTACGTACCTTAAAATGAAAACGCGAAAATGGGATTATGTTTTGATCCAGGGATTTTCCAGGGAATTTGCAGAAGACAGTTCCATCATCCTGAAGGAATCTATTCCATATGCAAAAATTCTGATCGATAGCATCCTTAAAACAAGTCCTTGTGCACAGATCTATTTTTATATGACTTGGGGCTACGAAAAAGGATATCCGGAACAGGCTGCGAATGATACGTACCCAAAAATGCAGCAGCGTATTTGGAATGGATACATGATGATGAGTGACACGCTGCATTATCCGGTGATCCCTGTTGGAGCGGTTTGGAAAAATATCCGCGAAATGAATCCCGATATTGATCTTTATTTCACAGACAGGTACCATCCGAATGCACTGGGTAGTTTTACTGCTGCTTGTACGGCTTTTGCTTCCATTTTCAAAGAATCTCCTGTTGGGGGAACAGCTCCGAAAAGAGTGGACAGTACGTATTGGAAAATTATTCAGCAGGCAGCTGCAAATGTGGTCCTGAAAAACCTGAACCTGTATAAACTGAACCAAACACGGATATTCAACATCAAAGAAACTCCTTTGCTTGATTTCAGGGTAAAAGAAACCTGGCTGGCAGCACAATTCACCAATGAAACAAATGACAGGGGTGATTATTACTGGGATTTTGGCGATGGTACTACTTCAACAAAGAAGAATCCGAAGCACTACTATAAAACTTCCGGAACGTATACGGTGACTTTGCACATGAGACAGAACTGCAACAACTTTACCCTAAAGAAGCGAGTAACTGTTTCGAATAAAATCAAGAGAGCCAACCAACCGAAGTAATTAGAATGAAATGAGATTGAGGTGTGAAGTAACTCATTGGTCTCACTAGATTCTTCCGCTTACCGTTCAGAGAAAGTTTCAGTCTGAAAGATTGATTCTTCATTCTGCTCTCAGGTAGAACTGGAATTCTTTGGTCCGGTACTTTTTGCCTACAAATTTTTGAATGCGGACATATTCGTCCTGATCCTGCATTGCCAGTTTATCTGCTCCCTGTGGACTTTTCCCATAAATTGCCGAATACATGGTACAAGCAACCAAATAAGATCCCTGGTAAGTCGGATGAGAGTTGTCCTTGAGGTATAATTGTGATTCCGGATAGGCAATCACATAGCTTCTCCAAACCTTTCCCACCGGAATAACCGGAACTTTGTACCTGTCCCGTAAATTATTATATCCTGCGGCAATTGCATTCAGCATTGAATCGGGATCTGAGAAACGATCTGTTTTGGGATCACCTTTGCGGTAAGGCCAGGTCATGTAAAAATACACTTTCGCATTTTTTTGGTTCTTTTGGATCATTCCCAGCATTTTATCCAAAGCAGGATAGGTTCGTTTGGTGAATCGTGTGGAATCTCGCAGCATATCCCTGGAAGATCCTTGCAGTACAATGACATCCCAGTCCTGTTTATGCAATGCACGGTAAAATTTTTTCCTTTTCGCCTGAAGATAAAAGGTGTATTTTCCCCGTGTAACATGAGATACTTCGACCTCTTCTCCCTTAGATTGAGCAATTCGCTCAAATAGCTTAGGCATATTATTCCGATAGGTATAACTATTGCCAACAAAAAGTATGTGAGTTGTTTTTTTTGATTCCGAACAAGAAAAAGACAAAAGAAGCAGCAGGACAAATAAATAACTCGTCCTGCTTAAATAAATTCTATGCATTTTCGATATCTTGTGCAATCTGAGCCAATTCTTCCTGACTTAAAGTCAATTTATCCTGGGAAAAATTCATATCGGCAATTCCGTTGATTGGAATTAAATGAATGTGTGCATGAGGCACTTCCAAACCAATAACAGTTACTCCTATTTTGCGGCAAGGAAATACTTTTTTGATCTTATGGGAAACGGATTTAGCAAAAATCATCATCGCTGCGAGTTCCACGTCATCCATATCAAAGATGTAATCCGTTTCTTTTTTAGGTATTACCAATGCATGTCCCTTTCTCAGGGGCATAATATCCAGGAAAGCCAAAAAATCATCATTCTCAGCTATCTTGTGACAAGGAATTTCTCCTGAGATTATTTTGGAAAAGATCGTAGCCATTACCTTGCAATATCCATTACCTCAAACTTCATAATTCCGTTTGGAGTCTGTACATCTGCAATATCTCCTACTTTTTTCCCTAAAAGGCCTTTTCCGATCGGAGAATCTATAGAGATTTTTTTCTCTTTCAGATCTGCTTCACTTTCAGCAACTATCGTGTACTCCATTTCCATATTGTTGTTCACGTTCTTAATTTTCACACGTGATAAAATGAAAACCTTCGAATTATCAATTAACGTATTATCAATAATGCGAGCCTTGGAAACCAATTCTTCCATCTTAGCGATTTTCATCTCTAACAATCCCTGAGCTTCTTTTGCTGCATCATATTCCGCGTTTTCAGACAAATCCCCCTTGTCCCGGGCTTCTGCAATCTGTTCCGATATGCGTGGACGCTGCACTGTTTTCATTTCATGCAATTCATCCTTCAACTTCTTAAGTCCTTCTTCTGTATAATATGCGAAATCTGACATAATTCTTTCTTTGTTGTGAGCTATAAATAACAACAAGAGAGCCCAATGGACTCTCCTGTTGTAACAAATATATGTTTTTTTATCTATCGAAACAAACGCTTTTCCGGTATTTCGACTTGTTTTTGTTGCCAAATAGGCAATTTGCAAGTGACATATCAACTAAATCAGTAGCTGAAAATAAAGCGGTACCGGTTAAATTGTTTCCAGATCAACTTGGCGCATTCCTCCGAAGAACTTCACAATACGCTCACCAATTCCCGCAACTTCAACATGGATCAAATAAACACCGCTTGCAATCGGAACTCCAATCGTGTTC
>CAMLDR010000271.1 GCA_946478775.1 uncultured Flavobacteriales bacterium | reverse complement strand
GATATTAATATCACAGACCGGCATGAGTTTTTTGTGCTTCAGTTTGGTACTCAAAATAAAAAGCACATTGATTAGATACAATTCGGCCCTTTTTGGTACGGTTATTCCGTTTTTTCAGAGAAAATAGATGCAACGGGTTTTAAGGTGCTGCTGAATTACGATATTAGTTCCAGATCGAACCCGAACGGGATGTGCGGTGCCGGATCAGAGATCGGTTATGTGCTGCTCACATTCGATACAAAAGGGATTTTAACGGATTACCGCGAAGAGCAGGTGGAAAGCTGTTTGGGAAATATCTGGTCGGAAATGACAGAATTCCCTGATACAAACGGGAAGAAACTGACTTATAAAGTCATGTACTCCGATGATAAGGAAAAAATTGTAACGGTTGATGGAGTAAACATCACGCTCATTTCCAAATAATCCATGAAACGAAGAACAAAGCGGTTTTATGTGGTGCTGGCAGGGATTTTTGCTTTGACCATTACGGCTTTTGCTTCCATGTCATCCGATTACGAACCGATTTCTACCGAGATCCAAATCGAAACATTTGAAGTACTCGACAGTGTTCGAAACCGCCTGATTCCTTATGCTTTGTATTCTCCCGAAGTGAAACCGGATTCAGAAGATTCCATTCGGTTGGTCATTTTCAGTCATGGTTACGGATCGAATTATTCGCGGAACTATCTCAACTATTCCTACCTGACCAAAAGACTGGCAAAAACCGGTTTCTGGGCCTTAAGTATTCAACATGAATTGTTGGGAGATCCTTTAATTCCGAAAGAAGGAAATATGCAGCTTGTACGTATGCCGTTTTGGATTCGCGGAGAACAAAATATCTTGTTCGTACTGAACGATTTTAAGAAAAAACATCCGGAACTTAAAATTAAATCTATTGACCTAATTGGTCATTCTAATGGGGGAGATATGAGTATTCTGACAGCAAAAGATCATCCGGAACTGATCCGGAAAGTGATCACGCTGGACCATTTGAGAATGCCGATCCCAAGGGTTTCAAGTCCTCAATTTTCGAGTTTGCGATCTACAGATAAAACAGCTGATTCATCGGTGATCCCTCCGGACGAAGTTTGTTTGAGGAATGGAATAAACATCATTCAATTGAAAAAGATTACCCATAATGAGATGAATGATGAAGGATCGCGAAAGCAGAAGAAGCAGATCAATCAGTACATTCAAAAGATTCTTGAAAACCGGTTTTAATTCCTCTTGGTCCGCCCAATTTTGCTACTCAAATAGACACATGTCTATCCGTATTTTGCAGTGAGGGGTGAGCCGGATTTTTTGGGTTAGTCCCTTAGCAGATAATTATACCGCTGGATCGTATTCTCCAATCCCAGGTAAATCGAATCCGAGATCAGCGCATGGCCAATCGAAACTTCCGCCAATTGGGGAATATTTTCCTTGAAAAAGCGCAAATTATCCTGGTTCAGATCATGTCCGGCATTTAATTCCAATCCTAATTCCAATGCACGGTTAGCTGCAATAACAAAAGGCCGGATTGCTTTTTCCCGATCTTCGGAGAATTGATCAGCATAAGGACCTGTGTATAGTTCGATCCGATCCGCGCCTGTTTTAACAGCATATTCAATATTCTGCAAATGGGTATCCACAAAAATAGAAGTACGAATTCCCCAGGATTTAATGCGCCGGATAATGTCCTGAAGTACTTCCAGGTGTTCTTTTGTGTCCCAGCCTGCATTACTAGTAAGCACATGAGGCGGATCCGGGACCAAAGTTGCCTGTGCCGGACGAATGGCTTCGATCATTTGCATGAAACGTTCATCCGGGTAACCTTCAATATTGAATTCAGTGGAAACTACTTTCGATAAATCCACCACATCCTTTCCGGTAATGTGTCTTTCATCCGGTCTGGGATGAACCGTAATTCCTGCGGCACCAAAGCGCTCACAATCAATAGCTACCTGAACTACGTTGGGGGTATTTCCTCCGCGGGCATTGCGGATGGTAGCAATTTTGTTGATGTTTACGCTCAGTTTAGTCATAACTTTTTTCTTTGAATTGCGACGCTTAGGCTGTAGCTAAAGCGAAGGATCAAAGATAAAGAGGATTTATTGCTTAAGGATGTTAAAGTTCTTGAAAGTTTTACTATCGAATTTTAACGTTTTCTTATACATTGTTTTCACTGAAAACCGTATCATTGGCTTATGAAAATCCTTTCAATAATCACTTGTTTGATCCTGACCATGCTTTTGCAAGGTTGTTTTCTTTTATCTCCGTCTGCGGAAAAGACCAATCGAAAGTACCTGCCGAATGCGCCTTACGATGCCATTATTGTTCCGGGAGTTCCTCACGATGGGAAACACTGGAGCGAAGCCATGAGGAATCGTGTGAAATGGTCCATTTACCTGTATAAAAAAGGAATTGCAAAAAACGTGATCTATTCCGGGTCGGCCGTTTATTCCGAATACGAAGAGGCAAAGATTATGGCACTTTATGCAGAAGCTTTGGGAATTCCGAAGGAGCATATTTTCCTGGACCCAAGAGCAGAGCACAGCACTGAAAACATTTATTATTCCTACCGGGTAGCCAAAAAAGAGGGATTTCAAAAAATTGCACTGGCAACCGATCCTTTTCAATTGAACGGGATGCGGAAGTTTATTAAAAAATTCGAACTTCCGATAGATCTGCTGCCGATTATTAAAGATACCCTGCTAAAACAAGATTTGACGGAACCAACCATTTGCTGTGATTCAGCCAAAAGAGCGGGGTTTGTTTCCATTGTAGACAGGCAGTCTAAATGGCAGCGTTTACGTGGTACTTTCGGACAGCACATTCGCTGGAAAGAGGAAGATTTGAAGACGAAGCATCTGCGCAAAAAATACGGTAATCGAATGGAGCCTTAATTTGGGATCCGGATAGATTAAATTTTTACAAAGGTTTCAAGTATAGCTACCTTTTTAGTACTTTGGCCCACAACATGACAGCAAAAGAAGTAATAACAGACGAGATTCCCCCGTTAATTCATACGGATTCAGGGGAGAAGGCATTGATATGGATGGAAGAGTTCAAAGTTTCCCATCTTCCGGTACTAAAAAACGGCAATTTTGTAGGATTGATTTCCGAAAGTGATGTTTTGGACAAGAAGGACCTGGAATTGGCACTGGATGTCCTATTTGACCACCTTCCGAGGCCTTATGTTTTGGAAAGTGCACACATTTACGAAGTATTGGGGAAAATGGCGGAACACCGTATTTCCGTTTTGCCTGTATTGGACAGCAGTGAGCAGTATTTGGGCTGCACGAGTGTGCATCAGCTGATGAACATGATAGCAAACACAGCGAGTATAAAAGAAAGCGGAGGAATTGTAGTGCTGGAAATGAACCGGGTAGATTATTCCCTGGCTCAGATTGCTCAGATTGTAGAAAGTGAAAATGCGAAAATCCTTTCATCGTTTATCATGTCATCCGATGGCAGCACTAAAATAGAAGTTACCCTCAAAATAGCAGAAGTCGATTTGTCTCGTATTATCCGCTCTTTCGAACGTCATGATATGCTTGTGAAAGCAAGTTTCCAACGCTCCACAGACCAGGATGATATGCAGTTCAGGTATGATGCATTGATGAATTATTTAAATATCTAAGATGCTGGTTGCTGTTTATAGTAAAAAGGTCAATAAAGCTACGATCCCGGTTTTTATGCGTTTCGCTGCCATCACCGAGCGTTTTGGCTGGAAACTGATCCTGGAGAAAGAATTGAAAGAGGTTTTGGTGAAAAAGGCCGGTATTTTCACAGAAGCCGATGTTTTTTCGAGTCATGAAGATTTCCACCAGGGAATTGATCTGGCCTTTAGTATCGGTGGTGACGGAACATTCCTGAGAACAGTAGCCTATATTCGCGATTCGGGAGTTCCTATTTTGGGAATTAATACCGGAAGATTGGGATTTCTTGCAAATATCGGGGATGAGCTGTTTGAAGATGCTTTGGAACTGGTTCGTCAGAAGCGATACGATTTTCAAAAAAGATCTTTGCTTCGGGTAGAAACAGAACGAGGGATTTACGGATCTGATAATGTGGCGATGAATGAAGTGACGCTTTTAAAGAAAGATACTTCATCCATGATCACGGTAGACACCTTTTTAGATGATAAATACCTGAATTCTTATTGGGCCGACGGATTGATAGTGTCTACACCCACGGGATCAACGGCTTATAATCTGAGTTGCGGCGGACCAATTGTTACACCAGGCTGTCAGGTCCACATTATTACGCCAATTGCTCCGCATAATCTGAATGTTCGCCCGGTGGTTGTGCCTGATAATATGTCCATCAAATTAAGAATTGAGGGAAGAGAACGCAATTACCTGATCTCCCTGGACGGGAATGCCAAAAGTATCAAACAGAACGAAGAAGTTTTGATCAGAAAGGCCGAATATATGATTA
>CAMLDR010000270.1 GCA_946478775.1 uncultured Flavobacteriales bacterium | reverse complement strand
GTCTGCTCCATGTTTTGTTCTCGTAAAGACAATCGCATGGGAGATATTTTCACTTTTGATTAATTGCTTCAAAAAGGCACGTTTATCAACCTTCTCAACATAATAAACGAACTGCTCAACAATTTCCGCAGTCGAAGAAACCGGTGTTACCCGTACATTTACCGGATCGAATAAAATAGTTCCTGCAAGCTCCATAATTGTTGGAGAAATGGTTGCGGAGAAAAAGATATTCTGTTTGTTCTTCGGTAAACGTGGGAGGATCTTTTTAATATCGTGGATAAATCCCATATCCAGCATCCGGTCTGCTTCATCCAGTACAAAATGCGTGATTTTAGACAAATGAATATGTCCCTGGTTCATTAAATCCAGCAAGCGGCCAGGTGTTGCCACCAAAATATCGACTCCGGCATTCAGTTGATTGACCTGTTTGTTTTGGTTCACTCCACCGAAGATCACCATTGATCGCAACTTGGAGAATTTCCCGTAAGCTTTGAAACTATCGTTGATTTGATTCGCTAATTCGCGTGTTGGGGCCAGCACCAGGCAACGGATGGGTCTTTTTCCCTTTACCGGGCCATCCGGTTCCAAATGTTGTAATATGGGTAAAGCAAAAGCTGCTGTTTTTCCTGTACCGGTTTGAGCGCAGCCAAATAAATCTTTTCCTTCTAATAAACTGGGGATGGATTGTTCCTGGATAGGGGTTGGAGTAGTGTATTCTAATTCTTTTAGTGCATCCAACAAATGTGGAAGCAAGTTTAACTCATCAAATTGCATGAAATTGTTCTATATATGGTCCGAACTGATTGTCACGTGTGATGAACTTTTCCTCACTTCAAATCGGTGGAAAATGAAATTTCCGGTACAAAGGTACGATATTCAATTGATAATTGAGAATATAGGATTGAAAAGGGCAGAAAGCATTGCTTTCAATCCGGACAAACGCTAGCGTAAATTTGAACATTGTTTTGATACGAACCTGCCACACGAATCGAAGATAGCTTTTCAATTTCTTTCACTTTTCAATTCTCAATTTTATATTTTAAATTGAACAATGGGTTATTTTTGTGTAAAATTTTTTGGTTATGAGAGTAGCAGTTGTCGGAGCAACAGGAATGGTTGGAAACGTCATGATGGAAGTATTGAAGGAACGGTCATTCCCTATCACGGAATTGATCCCTGTAGCTTCAGAGAAATCGGTTGGTAAGAAGATCGAGTTCGGTGGATTGGAGTTCCCTGTTGTGGATCTGGCGACAGCTGTTGCAATGAAACCGGATGTAGCTATTTTTTCTGCGGGTGGTGAAACTTCTTTGGAGTGGGCGCCGAAATTTGCTGCGGTTGGCACAACGGTGATTGACAATAGTTCGGCCTGGAGAATGGATCCGGACAAAAAATTGATTATTCCCGAGATCAATGGGGAGATTCTGACTGCTTCGGATAAGATCATTGCAAACCCCAATTGCAGTACCATCCAGTTGTTGATGGCCCTTGCACCGCTTCACAAAGCATACGGAGTAAAACGGGTGGTTGTCTCTACTTATCAATCCATTACAGGAACAGGAGTAAAAGCTGTTCAGCAATTGGAAAACGAGCGGAACGGTATTTCCGGTGAAATGGCTTATAACTATCCGATCGATAAGAACTGTATTCCTCATTGTGATTCGTTTATGGACAACGGATACACCAAAGAGGAAATGAAGCTGACCAACGAGACGAAAAAAATATTGGACCCTTCAATTTCAGTAACAGCTACGGCAGTGCGCGTTCCGGTGGTAGGAGGACATTCGGAGGCAGTGAATGTGGAATTCGAAAAAGAATTTGATTTGGCGGATGTTCGAAAATTGTTGCATGAAACTCCCGGAATTACCTTGAAAGATGACCCGACTACAAACACTTACCCGATGCCGCGTTTTGCCGAATCGAAGGATGATGTGTTTGTGGGAAGGATCCGGCGAGATGAGAGCCAGGAGAAAACACTGAACATGTGGGTAGTAGCCGATAATTTGAGAAAGGGCGCTGCCACCAATGCCATTCAGATTGCCGAGTTGCTGATTAAGAAAGGGATTTTAGTTCCAATGACAGCCGGAACACACAATTAATCGCTTTCAAATACGTTATACCGATATGCAGAACAGAATTCTGATCTTATTGCTTTGTATGGCAGCTTCATATTCCTGGAGCCAAAAAGCGTACAGACACAATGGTCTGTCACGTTCTGAAATTGGTTTCATGGCTGGTGGAAGTTACTATATCGGGGATTTAAACCAGGCTCATTTCAGGCACACGAACCTGGCCGGACAAATCCTGTATCGTTATAACATCAATGCCCGCCTGGCATACCGGTTGAATTTTACCTACGGAAAAATCGAAGGATACGACAGCGAACAAAACGGAGAATTTTATAAAAACAGAAACCTTTCTTTTCAATCGGATTTATTTGAGTTCGGATCCGGTATTGAAGTAACCTACTTTCCCTTCGAGATTGGGAACAGACGATATAAAGGAACCGCTTATTTATTGGCCGAATTATCCATTACACGGATTAATCCGATGACCAATTACAATGGATCAATGATCGAATTGCAGCCATTGGGAACGGAAGGGCAAGGAACAGACTTGGCTGACAGGGGAAAATATTCCCGCATTCAAATGGGTATTCCGCTTGCAATTGGTGCACGGATCTCACTTTCTGAAAATATCGGCTTGAACCTGGAGTATGGAATTCGATTTTTGTTTACGGACTATCTCGACGACGTTGGCGGATACCGGTATGCAGATCCGGTACTTTTGGCTGCTCAAAATGGACCTACAGCTGCTGCGCTGAGCAATAGAAGTTTGGATGGAAACCGCTTCGGTCAAAGAGGAAACCGCGCTTCACGGGATTGGTATACCTTTTTCGGAATTGGTCTGATGATTCGCATGGGTGGAAAAGGATCCTGCCCTTCAGCCTTTAATTAACAGTTATTCTGTGTTTGGATTTCCGGTTTTGGAACCAGGAATTTTATTTTACCTCCAGGCAAAACAGTAATTCGGCATTCGAGTTTAGTGATGCGGATAATAAGGAGAAATCATAATATAGACCACCACGCCGCTGGCTGCAACGTAAAACCACAAAGGCCAGGTAATTTTCGTCCATTTGCGGTGCTTGTCGTATTTTCCTTCCCAGGCATACAGGTAAGAGAATAAAACCATTGGAATTACCGCGACACTTAAAATAATGTGTGTGATCAAAATGATGTAGTAGGCAATTTGGCTTGCTGAAGAGATTTGTGACTTTTCATAATTATCCAAATTTCCCCCGCTTCCGTTTAAATCGCCGTAAACCGTTGGATCGGAAGTCATGTGATAGGCAATGTACAATAACAGGAATAAAACAGAAAGGCCCATACACACTTTGATAATCCCTTCGTGAAGGCTGATCTTTTTTTGTTTAATGGCGATCAAGGCAACAACCAAAAGAAAGGCTGTCAATCCGTTAATACATGCGTATATGGAAGGCAAAAAATGCCAGTCATATCCTTCGATCTTCACTTTAAACAAAGCGGCAACAACAACCGGAATTGCGATAGAAAGGACGATGATTAGTTTCCGGATACCGGGTTTAGTGCTTTGAGTTGATTCCATATTCAATTGCTAATAATTTGCGTAAATCGGTGTTTAGTTTGTCTACATCCTGGGTTTGTGTACCACGATAAACTCCTCTTACATATCCTTCTCTGTCTACCAGTACCAATCCGTCGCTGTGTGCAAATCCCCCGGCAGCCATCGGGTCTTTATCTGCATGGACCATGAAGTGCATCACACCTAAGCGGTGTGTTTTTGCTTCGTCACCGGTAAAAAACTGCCAGTTCTTTGCCTGGATACCGTTGTTTTTGATGTATGCTTTCAGTACATGCGGTTGGTCTGTTTTCGGATCGATGCTGAAGGACATAAACTGTACTTCCGAAGCAAGGTCCTGCGTCAGGATGTTTAGCCGCTTCATTTGAGAGATCATTGGTGGACAAATACTCGGACAACTTGTAAAAAAGAAATTGGCGACCCACACTTTTCCCTTCATCGATTGGGATGTGATGACAACAGAATCCTGGTTCAAATAAGAAAATGCAGGAATTTTGGGATAGATCGTATCTACAGATTGAACACCATCTGTTTCAGAAAAAACAATGTCATAATTCCCGAAATAGGGAAGTGCTTTCGGTTTCTTTTCCGGTTCTGTCTTGCAGGCAGTGAGAAGGATTAGGATTAGCGCGACATGTATTATCCGTTTCATATGCTTGTAATTAGCTCTCTTTGAAAACTGTCCTGATCCGCCTTAGCAGATCCTTTTTCCAAAGGAACTGCTTGTTCTTTCTCAGGGTTTTTGCCTCTTCTTCTTCAATTTATAAGCTTTGATATCGTATTCTTTTTCAAGCAAAGCAATGTGATCACGCATGGTACGAATCGTACTTTCTGTTTTTCC
>CAMLDR010000269.1 GCA_946478775.1 uncultured Flavobacteriales bacterium | reverse complement strand
AATTGAAATTGAACCGTTAACACGGGTCTTTTACACGATTTTCCCGCTTTACAAGGTCGATACTTCTGAACCACTTCGAGGGAACGAGGCTATCAAGACGTTTGCCCCTGCTCGTGTAAATACGTCAGGTGGATTGGTATTACCGCAACAAAATCTGCTACCACGCAGATAAAAGCCCCTAAATCAAAGGCTGTTCGCTCCATGCGGACAGCCTTATTAAAACATTAGCCATGAAAAAAATGTGGAATTTTTTTCTACCGAAACAAAAACTTTCTGCTGATGGTTCAACCACTTTGGACAGCCTGAAAACAGAAAAGTCACGGTTGGAAGCACGTTTGACGGAAATACCCCGAACTATTGCAAATCTTCAAAACTCTATCAATTTGATGTCTTCGGATATCACTTGGTTAGGAGGTTTGAACAACCGTCGCAAAAAGGATTGGGAGAAAGATAACGGTAAGAGCGTTGAACAGGCGGTTTATGACGCAAAAAACCGCATTGTTGATTACAATGCTCAGATCTCAGCCATGAACACGGAGAAAAGCAGAATCCCTGCACAAATCGAAGCCATTGACAGACAGCTTGAAGCACTTGTAAAAGGTGAAAGCGATGGACTTTCGAAGGGATTAACGGTAGCACACGCACAACAACTCGGACAACTGGAATTGCAGAAGGAACAGGAGAAAATCACCCATGAAACCAAACTGCAAGAAGTTGAATTGCAACAAGCCCAAGCGGTTGCACAAGCAGAAGCACAAAAAGCCCAAGGAATGAACCCGCAACTAAAATGGGGGTTAATCATTGGCGGTTCAATCATCCTGATAATTATTGTCGTTGTGGTGATTCGTCAGCAAAAAAAGGCTTTAGCACTTAAAGCAGCAGTCGTATGAAACTCGCAGAAAAAATATTAGAAAATGAGCGAAACCAACGGGGAGCGGAAAACAACGCGCTTGTTCGCACCCGCCTTAAAGAACTGGTGTACGCTTTTCCAAAAGAAACTTTGGAAATTCTACATAAAACGGGTGTACCCGTTGGCGTTGCTTTGCCATCGCCTATTTTATTTGCTGTCGTAGTCAAACATTTGGTTACTAACTCTCAGCTTCGGGAAGCAATCGCAAGAATGCTCATTGAAGCAGACGGGTATTCCTCGGCTAACGGTGAAGTGTGGCAAATGGTCGGAGGTGCGCTTTCGGCTGTCGGTTCTGTACTTGGTGGAATCGGAAGAGGACAACGGGAACAATCAGACACCGATGCAGAAAAGCAAGCCCAATTATTACAACAACAGTTGGACAATGAACGGGCAAAACGAAACCGTCAAACTTGGATGTGGGTCGGTATTTCAGTAGTGGTATTGATTGCAATAGTTATCGGAATCCGTGCCTATATGAAATCAAAAGCAACGCCCCCAGTTGGTGATTTAACAAAGTCCTTAGCACCTAAATTACAAACGACATGAGTTTCATGACCGAAAAAAAGGCTTTAGAAGTCTTTAAAATGCAGATGCAAGCAGAGCTAACCGGTCCCGACCAATTAGCCCGTGATTTGGAGAAACAATTGAACGATGCGGGTTGGTTTATCACAAGCGGTCCAGATGGTCCGACAATCAAACGCAAAGACGGCACAGTTGACGCTTCGGCAGTAGACTGGCTTTATGCCCCAAAAGAAAGTTCGGTTGCGCCTAATTCAAGTAGCGATAACCCGAATGGGAGGATTTGGCGCAACGTAGGAATTGCCGTACTGGTAGCGATAGGAATTGTACTTATCATTTGGGGTTCTGTCAAGCTATACCAGAAGTTTAAAAGCAAAGGCAATGCAACCGCGTAACCCACAGGATTATCGAGACGGGGCGAAAGCATACCGCAACGGCTTTTTACTAGGCGCTTTCATTGGAATAGTGATCTGCCTAATTCTACAAAAAGCCATTTGGTCGCTTCCCCTTGTTCTCGGACTTCTTACAGGCGCAATTGCCATTAACAGAAAAATTTAAAAGTATGACAACTCAAGCCCCTAATTCGACAGCAGTAACAGGAGGAATCAAAACGAGCGACCCTCGAATTATTTCCCCTGATATAAAGGTCATTTATCCGTTAGAAAGTGGACAAAAAGACCTTCAAATTTCTGAACAAGAAACCACCGCTCCAGTAGCACAGGTTTTGCCAACCGCCCCGCTTTCCACAATCGAAACACCCAAGGAAAGTACCGTAATTACAAAAGAGACAACAACCCCCACAGCGACAGAACCCGCAAAAGTTCCGACATGGAAAGACACCCTAAAAGAACACGCAGTATTGTTTATTGCTGTTGCGCTCATTTCGGTCGGAATTGGGGTTTTAATCGGTAAAAAAATGTAGTCATGCAGTTCGATTTGTTCCCTCTCAAAAAGCCCTTTCACCTAATTTTAGGGCTTCAAGTTCTAAGACCTGTCAGCATTCTTTTGACGGTTTTTGATTCCAGTACCAAACGCATCTATGCACAGCGCAGATTGAAACTTTCTAAAAGTTTGGATTTGCTTGTCAAGATGCCGATTGTTCCCGATGAACTGACTGCCCGAATTGTTTCAGAAAATGAAAAACTGGGGCGTGAAAGTTTCATTTTAAAGCGTATTGAAGTAAAACCCGACACCAAATGCCCGTTGGAACTGACCGAAAACGATTGCAAGTTTATTGCCTTTGCTAAGTGGTTTTCAACTGAACTGCCACACCTTGAAGCGGGAGAAAAGGGAACGATTTATCAAAGTGAGGGCTTTTCTATCCTTTACCTTGATTCGCTCAAAGAAGGTGAAACAGAACTGACGACACCCGCACGAATAGACCGCAGTTCCGGAATGATTGAAATTTCGAAAAAGGCAATTGCCGACTATACTGTTCCGATGCTCATTATCATGCTTTTGCATGAATATGGTCATAAATGGAAAAACCCTGAATATAAAAAAGAGGTTGCCAATGAACTGACAGCGGATATAATCGCTGTTCACATTGCGCTAAACCTCGGATTTGATTACACCGAAGTAGAAAATTGTTACCGTGCGGTATTTGCAAAGAAAGACACGGATTTGAACCGCAAGCGTATGAAAGCGATTAGCGAGTTTATCCACCTGTTCAGAGCAAACGAACCTACACGTTGCAAAGCCCCACGCCATGCGAGTAGACCCAAGTAAAGTAATTCCGACCTCAGACGATAATGCTGAAAGTTGGATTGTGTTTCACAAAGCCTTAAAAAGTTGGTTTGGGAAACAAGCTGCAAACGCTTATTTCCTCAAATTCTGGAATCAACGAGCGGGTGCGGGAACTTCTGCCGATACGCGCGATTTGCGCGAATACATGGAAGAGCAGGGAGTTGATTTAACAACCGATTTCAAAGGCGAAATGACTGATTTTGGAATGGGTATCGTGGATTGGTTCGGAGATACCGCAAATGTACTCAGAGCGGTTGTAATCGGAACGGTGATTTTGGGAGTTGGCTTGATTGCCTTTTATATCATCAAAAACACCAATCGCGGAAAATCAGCGGGTCAAATGATTGCTGACGCTCCAATTGGGCTGAAAGGCGGTACAAAATTCCTCGGAGGTTCTAAATCCCTTGGCGCACCAAGTTCTGTAAAACTATTGTCATGAAACGTAAAGTAATCATAATAGGCTTGATTGTTATTGCCACAGGAGCAGTTAGTTACCTCATTGTTCGAAGTGTTCAAAAATCGGGAATTAAGAAAAATTTGGATGAAGCTTATAACAATCCCGACAGTCAAAGTGCATCGGGTGGAATGAATAAATTACTTGCTTCTGGTGTGTTCAACCCAACAACGTATCAAAAGAGCGGTAAAGCAACCATTACCCTGATGGAAGCAAGAGAAAAAGCAAAAGACATTTGGGATGCCTATTCTTATTTTTTCTCCAGCGACCAAATGACCATTGTAAATCAATTCAACGGTCTTGGACATCAACACGATGTTTCAAAGATTGCTCACGAGTTCCAAGAATCCTACGACGAAGATTTGTTAGAGGTCTTAAAATCGACCCTGACCGATAAGGCAAAACTAAATATGCTCATTGCGAAAATCAATAAGCTACCAAACAACTAAGGTCATGGAACTGGATAGAAAACATATTTTCCTTATTGCGGGTTCGGTACTCCTGTTAACTGCAATTGGAATCGGTATTTACTTAATTGTAAGAAAGCCATCTGACGAAGACAACAAAGACGAAAAATACGGCGACAACGGAGGTGGAAATGATTCTGGAAACAACAACGATCCGAAGACAGAACCACCCGTTACAACGAACCCCACTCCGACAAACACGAGTAGCATTCAAAACGGTAAAGTCGTTCCGATTTTCAACGAGGAAAACGAATTGAAAAACGGACTTTCCCAACTCAAAAACCGTCAACTGTACCCCAAACGGGCTTGGCAAGGCGGTTGGGAGATCGGAAGAGCACACGTCTGAACTCCAGTCACACCAGCTTATCTC
>CAMLDR010000268.1 GCA_946478775.1 uncultured Flavobacteriales bacterium | reverse complement strand
ATTACGAATTACGAATTACGAATTACGAATTACGAATTACGAATTACGAATTACTTAATTATCATTCCCGGAATCATTCAAGCAATCTAATTAGGGATACTACTGGCTATGCCAATTTCCGAGCACATAATTTGTAATTAGTCATTAGGAATTGGTAATTAATAGGGGATAAACACATTCTTCGCTTCGGTAAAGAAACGCAGTGCCTCCCAGCCTCCTTCTCTTCCCACTCCGGATGCTTTTACACCTCCAAACGGTGTTCTCAAGTCACGGACCAGCCAGGAATTGATCCAAACGACACCAGCATGTACCTTATCCGCCGTTCTGTGCGCTCTTTTCAGGTCGGAAGTCCAAATGGTAGCGCTTAGTCCATATTGTGTGCTATTCGCCATCATAAGCACCTCTTCTTCGGTGTCAAAAGGTGTTAATGTGACAACCGGACCAAAAATCTCCTCCTGGTTCGTTCTGCAATCGTATGAAAGACCTTCTATGACCGTTGGAGCAATGTAATAACCTTCGTTGTAAGGAGCGTCTAAAATCATCCGTTTTCCTCCCGTCAGGATTGTTCCGCCTTCTTCTTTTGCCAAATCAATGTAAGATAACACTTTCTCCATATGCGGTTTGGAAACTACAGCTCCCATTTTTGCATTCGGATCGGAAGGATTGGAAACCGTTAATTGTTCTACACGCGCAATAAAAGCAGTTTTAAACTTTTCGTAAATGCTTCTCTCAATGAAAATGCGTGATCCGCATAAACAAATCTGTCCCTGGTTTGCAAAAGATGAACGAACAGTCGTTTTGATCATCTCATCAAATTCGCAGTCTGCAAAAATGATGTTCGGGTTTTTTCCACCCAATTCCAGGGATAATTTCTTGAACATCGGTCCGGCCGTTTGTGCAATATATTCACCGGTTTTCGTTCCTCCGGTAAAAGAAATAGCTTTAATCTTCGGGTGTTTTACGATTGCATCTCCTGCAAACTGACCCAAGCCGTGCACAATATTCAGTACACCTGCCGGCATACCACTTTCCTTCACCACTTCGCTCAACAAATAAGCGGTATAAGGCGTAATTTCAGATGGTTTTGCTATCACGCAATTTCCGGAAGCCAATGCCGGGGCAATTTTCCAGGAAAATAAATACAAAGGAAGGTTCCAGGGCGAGATACATCCCACCACTCCAATCGGTTTGCGGGTGGTATAATTAATTCCCATTCCTTCCATGTAATGAGATTCGGAAGCAAAATGCTCTACTGCCGTGGCAAAAAAATGAAAGTTTGAAACCGCTCTCGGAATATCCACATGTGCGGCCAGGGAAAGGGGCTTCCCGTTATCCCGGGATTCCGCAGCAACGAACTCGTCCATGCGTTTCTCAATTCCTAGGCTGATGCGCATCATGATTGCTCCGCGTGCTTCACTGCTCATATTGGACCAGATCGGAAATGCTTTTTCAGCAGCCTGAACGGCTAATTCAACGTCTTCTTCGGTAGAATTTGGAATTTCACCGTAAACTTTACCGGTTGCCGGTTCGTAATTATCGATGTACTGCCCTTTTACAGGTGCAAGCAATTCTCCGTTGATAAAGTTTTGAAGACGAATCATAGTTTTTATTTTTTCACTGACAAAGATACGATAGTAATTACGAATCATTGATCTCGGGTTAAATTTTCAACACCTCTTCGCAATTACTCTTTGTTCTCCTACTTTTTGCCAAGGCAGAAAAAGTAGGCAAAACTGCCTTTTAAATTACCACCCTCAAGCGGCCTTCTCTTACGGACCTATTCACGAAAAGAAGGGATCAGGATCCCAAATGACAAGCACTTTTCGGAATCGGTTACCGAAAGAGAAGACCTTTATCTTCGAAGATTCATTCTTTCATTTAACCAATAATTTCAGCATCAAAATACGGATCCCAAGCTGGTAACTGGGATTGAGTCCGCGTTATTCCGATTAGAAAAAAGAAAATTACTTTTTCCGAGAAACAAGTATTTGTTTAATACTCTATTTCATGGCGTTTCTAGATTTTAAATTTTACTCCTAGCTGCAAGTACAATGAAAAGTTCAGTCCGCCGGAGTTCAGGTAATTGGTGGAGATTCCCACATTGGTATAGAATCGGTCGAATGCAAAGGAGAAAGGGTTGTTTTTATAAGCAGCCCCAATGTAGATTGCATGGACCAATCCGGCATTCAGCCTATCGCTAATAAACGTCAGATTCGTACCTGCGTAAGCTGCCAACGTGGGGTGAAAATCGTGGATCATGGACCTGTTTGCATTTCCAATGAAGGTTTGCTTATACGGATCGTAAGAGAAAATCAAATAATCCGTCTTCAGCGTGGCCATAACGCGGGCTTTCAAATCAACTCCTATATTGAGACTGTATTCAAAACGCGTTCCGGAATATTGGACATAACCGGAAATGGCTGCTGAACGAAAATCATAATTCCAGTATGCTGCTTCCAGTCCATACTCCAGGGCATTCAATCCGCCCCTGGATTCCGGTAAACACTGGTGCGGACTCAGCGTATCGAGCGGATAACTGATCTTCAGAGAATCTCCCGTTGGAATACAGGTGGAGCGATTGGAGTAAACATTCCAATCTTTGTGTTTCAAATAGTCGCCCGGGACCACGGCAAAATAATAAGGCCGGTTCCTAATCCCAAACCGGGTGCGCCATTTAATCTCCTGATCGTAATTGCGGTCGATATAATAAGATCTGGATGGAGAAATATAGTCTTGTGGAACGATGAGCAGGTATTCGCCTTCCAGCATTTTTTTTCGCAGCTGCAGGTTCTGCATGACATACACTTCGGGCAGTAATTCTGATTTCATCTTCAGAGGAGATCCCATGTCCTTTTCGCAAACAATACATTGGTCGTAATCCGCGCGAACCTGCTTTTTGGTCAGGATCCCGAAAGATTCAAAATCCGCTTCTTTGATACGCGCCCTGTACCTTTCATGCCTCCACCAGCCCTCCCCGCTCATTTCCAGTTTCCATTTCACGATTTTGGCGTATTGTGAACCTTTCGTAAGGGTATAATACGTTTGGTTCTTTGAAAAAAGGTGAGGTTCCATTTCCAGGATTACCAGATTGTTCCTGCCGTCATTCAAGCGAATAATGTTGCAGTTCTTCATAATCGAATCGGAAAGGACAAAGCAGGTCTTTGTGTTTCCAAAATACTCGTAAAGGTCCGTAGAGTCCTCAACCAATCTCCTTCCTGCGAAAAACAAATGGATCTCTACTCTCCGGTGGTTTTCATTCGGATTACGGAGTGCATTTTCTTCGCCGCGTGCAAAACTGGAGATGATGGTCTTTGCAGGAAGAATTTCTTCCAGGTAAGCTTTTACTTTTTCAGCACGTTTTTTTGAAAGCCGGAAATTCAATCGTTTTTTTCCGGTGGAATCCGCAAATCCGATGACCTGCAAACTATCGATCTTCCGGAGATTATGTGAAAAGATGTATTTGCTGATCTGTTGCTTGTTATCCTCCAATAACTTGAAATCGCCACTGGGATAATAAATGGAAAAGACTTCTTGTGAAAATGCCGTATGCCTCCCAATTACCAAAAGCATTAGTAAACAGGCAGTTTTCATATAAACTGAAAAAAGACCCATCCACCAGGGCGAACAAGTCTTTTGATTTCTCTTCCGCATCACGAAAGCGAATATAGTTTTTTTATCCGTAATATTAGAAGGTTCAAAATCCCGATAGCTATCGGGATTAATTGTTCAAATTTTGATCGTTCCTTTGAACCTTTTGAACGCTTTCAACTGTTGGAACCTTTTCTTACTCGTGAACAATCAGCTTAAATCCTTTTCCGTGGATGTTTAAAATCTCAATGCGTTCATCCTCTTTTAAGAGTTTACGCAATTTTGCAATGTAAACATCCATTGAACGACCGTTGAAATAATTGTCGTCTCCCCAGATTGCACGCAAAGCTGCTTGTCTGTCGAGCACTTCATTGCGGTTTTTACACAACAAGTGAAGCAATTGTCCTTCTTTGGTAGTCAGTTTCTTGTTTTCTTCTTTCAAATGCAGGATGCGTGAAACCGGTTCGTACTGAATGGTTCCGATTTGCTGCATTTCGCTTTCTTCATTGTCAGCACCGCCTGTTCGTCTCAAAATAGCTTCGATACGTGCAAGCAACTCCTCCATGGTGAAAGGTTTGGTCATATAATCGTCTGCACCGCTTTCGAAACCTTCCAGTTTATCCTCCTTCATGGCTTTCGCTGTGAGGAAAAGAATCGGGATTTTAGGGTCGATCAGTCTGACTTCTTTTGCCAAAGTGAAACCGTCCATTTCCGGCATCATCACATCAAAAATACAGAAATCAAAATGTCCATCCGTGTATTTTTCATATGCGTGCTTTCCATTGCGTGCAAGTTCCACCTGGTAGCCTTTAGCTTTAAGAAACGTCTGTAGCAATTGACCTAAATTGTCGTCATCTTCTGCTAATAAAATTGATTTTTGCTTAGCC